>JBKPCG010000034.1:0-75241 GCA_046727255.1 Acidobacteriota bacterium
CTCTTTCATCTCCGCCAGAAAATGTTGGAAATGCTCGGTGATCGGGATTATCTTCGCCATTGGGTGTAGGTCTCCTTTCGGAACGGCTTTAGCTTGCGAGGCCAAAGCCAACTTACACCCTCTTGCTTTTTACACAATCAACGTTACGTCACCTTTTGTAGATGCGCGCCGAACTACTTTTTCCGCCGCCTGAGGTGCCAGATATACGACTCATCAGCGTCACCAATTCTGGCAAGGTCAACTCCACGTCAATCTTCGTCTTCCGCGGTCCCCCAACGGACTTGAGGTTGAAAGCAAAGTGCAGAGTCTGCCTCGTCTTTACAGGATCCGGGTCGGACGAGCTCCAGCTGCCCTGGGTCGTGATCGAGGGGTGCATGAGATCGACATCTCTTGCGGGCAGAGTGAATTTTTTCGGCTTCTTGTCGGTTCCCAGCTCTTCAAAATTGAGATTCCCCCCCGAAATCGTAATTTTGGCCGGCGCTGTGTCAATATCGGTTTTCCAGTAGGTCACCCGCAGTTCCACGGTCTCGGGATTGGCCGGCGACAGTTCCGCAGCCACGGCCAGAAGTCTCGCCGTCAAGTGAGAGTCGTTAAACGTCTCGCTCCTGGCGACAATCCCGTCCGAAGTAAACTCGACCAGCAGGTTACCGTTCTTCCAGACTCTGGAGGCATTCCCTACGCCTCCGCCATAGCCCACTAAGAACACCCATCCTCCGGAACTTGAGGAGGACCATCGTCCCAGGAAGAAGCGTTCGCTACGCAGATCGGTGTCGATCAACTTCAGTTTGTCTCTTACCTCGCCACGCGTGGTCTTGCCAGGCTGGATGAAGTCGAGGTCAACCGTCTTTTCACCGATCCCTTGTACAGTGCGGGTGCGCTTCGGGAGAGGCGTCACACCGAGGCATCCTCCCAGGGACAGGCAGAGCAGTACTGCACTTGCCGATCGTAGATGTTTCCTCATCGCGACCTCACGGGTTCAGCACGATTTTGCCGAACATCTGGCTCTTCTCCATGTATTCATGGGCGCTGCGGATGTCTCCGAGCGGGAAGATGTGGTCAATCACCGGCTTTAGCCGTCCGGCAAATAGGTGGCCTAGAACTTCATGCAGTTCGCTCATGGTTCCCATGTAGGAACCCAGCAACGAGAGCTGGCGCGAGAACAGGAAGCGCAGATCGAGCTCGACTTTCGGGCCGGTGGTGGCTCCGCAAGTGACGAGCGTGCCTGCGGCCTTCAGCGACTTCAGGCTTTCATCCCAAGTGGCGGAGCCGACGTGCTCGAGGACGATGTCCACTCCTTCGAAATTGGTGATCTTGCGGACTTCCTGCGAAATCTTTTGCTGGTAGTGGTTGATGACGTAGTCGGCGCCCAATTCGCGCGCGGCTTCGATCTTGCGATCGTCCCCAGCGGTGGTGATGACGCGGCTGTTGAACATCTTCGCAATCTGGATGGCGGCGATGCCCACGCCGGAATTCGCTCCGAGAATGAGCACGGTCTGACCGGGGCGGATGGCGGCGCGTCCGGTGAGCATGTGCCAGGCAGTCAGAAATACCAGGGGAACGCTTGCGGCCTGATTAAAGTCGAGCGAGGCGGGAATGGGGATCAAGTTGACCGATTGGATTGCAATCAGTTCGCAGTTGCCACCGTCTACGGCGTTGCCGAGTACAGTGAATTCGCGGCATTGGTTCTGCAGTCCGGCGACGCACTTCGGACAGTGATTGCAGAAGTGCATGGGGGCAATCAGGACACGCTGTCCGGGCTTGAGGCCGGTCACGTATTCGCCGACTTCGACGATTTCTCCGGCGACGTCGCTGCCCAGAATGTGCGGCAGGTTCACGCCCGGCAGACCCCTGCGAACGAAGATGTCGAGATGATTCATAGAGCAGGCCCGGACGCGAACTAGAACCTGGTCCTTGCGCGGTTGGGGATCGGGGACGTCTTCGTAGGTGAGGACTTCGGGTCCACCGAATTTGTGAATGCGGACGGCTTTCATGCGGGCTCCTGTATTCGGGCGGCCGTAGATTCCCTTTTTGGAACAGAACGTTACTTGGAAATGTACCAAAGGTGCTGTGATTCAGAGCACAGCGGGTTTGGTAGTTGCCAGCTAGCATTGGCGATGGCCGACGTCTGGAGGGTGTTTCCAGCGGGTACTGGACACGGCCTGCGAAGCCGGTGAGTGGCTCATCAGCCCACTGCAGTTCGAGTCTGCCGCCCTCCGTGCAGTCACTCACAAAGTACTCTTGACACTGACGGTTGATGGAGAGACGATAAGAAGGCAGGCCGTGTAAATCAGTACCCACTGGCGAAACACCAGTAGCCCCGGAGTGATGACCCGGGGCTTTTGTTTTGTCCTGATTGACCTATCCTGCTCACCGACCCATAATCACTCTGTGGATATTTACGAGGAGATCGTTCGGCTGCGGCGGGCGGGGCGGCGGGGGGCGGTGGCGACCATCGTCAACGTGCGAGGGTCGATTCCTTCCTTCAAGACTGCCAAAATGCTGGTGCGCGACGATGGCTCCATTGCCGGCACGATTGGCGGAGGGTGTGTCGAGGCCGAGGTGTGGCAGGCGGCGCGCGAAGTCATGGAATCGGAGAAGCCGCGCACTCTGACTTTCGATCTGAATCAGGATCCCAGGTACGATACTGGGCTGGTATGCGGAGGGACGCTGGAGATTTTCATCGAGCCGGTTCTACCTCCAGCAGAACTTTATATATTCGGCGCAGGTCATGTTGCGGCAAGCCTTTACAAAATTTCCAGAATTGCCGGCTTTGACATTACCGTGGTCGACGACCGGGAGGTCTATGCCAGCCGCGAGCGTTTTCCCGAAGCGCAAGAGGTAATTGCGGAGGACTTTGACAAGGTCACATCGAGACTGCAGCCGAGCGAGTCGTCCTACATTGTGATCGTGACACGCGGACATCGCGACGATATGCGCGTCCTGCGCTGGGCCGTGCAAACACCTGCGCGGTATGTCGGCATGATCGGATCCAAACGGAAGACGATCACGATCTTCAAGGAACTTCAGAAGGAAGGACTTGCTCCCGAGCTCTTCGACCGCGTGCATGCGCCGGTGGGGCTGGATATTGGGGCGATTACTCCGGAAGAGATTGCGGTCGCCATCACGGCGGAGCTGATTGCGAAGCGGCGGAATGTGGAGCGGGCGTTGCCGCACATGAGCTGGTTCCCGCGGCGGGGGGAGTCAAAACCTTTAACCGCAGAGAACGCGGAGAAACCTTAATCTAGAATCCGTCTGACGTAAGCTTTTTTGTAAGCACTTGCAGTACTTCCTACAAATCAAATTTCCTCCCGTATTTCCTAGCGACCTTTGCGGCCTCTGCGGTTTAAGATTTTCGGTATGGCCAAGGAAGTCGAGATCAAGTTCCGGATCGCCGATGTACGGACTTTGACGCGCGCACTGAAGAGCGCTGGCTTCAGGCATATCACACGATCTACTCACGAGATGAACACACTTTACGATCTGCCGGGTCAGAAACTGCGTAAGCGCGGCGAACTGTTACGGCTACGTCAGTACGGTAAGGAATGGATTTTGACTCACAAAGCCAAGGGCACGGCCGGGAGGCACAAGGTTCGCGTTGAGCGTGAAACATGCGTGGAGGATGGCAAGAAGATGGATGAAATTCTCCGCGCGTTGGGTTTTGCGCCGACGTTCCGCTATGAAAAATACCGGGCAGAATGGAGCGATGGAAAAGGGCACGTGGTTGTGGATGAGACTCCGATCGGAAACTTCGGAGAGATTGAAGGCGGAGCACGTTGGATTGACCGGAGTGCCAAGGCGCTGGGCATTGCTCGGGAAGATTACATCACGCAGACGTATGCCCCTATGTTCTTTGAATGGAAGCGGCGCACGGGCAGTCGGGCGAAGGAGATGACTTTTCGGGCGGTGGGTGGAAAAAGCAATTGACCGCGGAGGTCCCACAGACAAACGGTCGCGGTGTGGAAGCCTCGAAGTCTCTTAACGTGAAACAGCCTCCGTGCGCGACGAGAACGGTACCTGCATCAGCCGGAAAAGGACGAGCGCAACGAGATTAGCGCCCAGGATGTACCAGGGCCAGGGTCCCAGGATGTCGAATAGCGAGGACGACATCGGCTTCTGGCGAAGGTACATGAAGTTGGTTCCGCTCAGGAAATCAAACACCGCAACTGCCGCGCCATAGACATTCAGAACCCACCACGCGAACCACCATGCGCGCAGACGCGGTCGAGCCTGGCCGCTCCAGATCAGGTACAGCGCTCCGATGATGAGCAACGAGTGTCCGGTGAAGTACTGCAACGACTGAAAGGTGCGGAGCGGGGCGCGGAGGTAAGGCGTCAGCAACGCCATTCCGGAGCCGACGATACCCCAGTGGTAGGCCAGATCGAAAGTGTGCTCTTCCAGCGTAAGCAGGACCGCTACGGTCAACCAGAAGGACACGTCGCACAGTTCGAGTGGAACAATTTCCGGGAAGCGCACTCCATGGACGTAGTAGCGATAGCCATACCACATCAGGCCGTCAGCGGCGAGAAGCACGGCGAGTGAGACGCGGGTGGCGAGCGCCGAGGCAGGATATTTGCGGGTGGCAAAAGCGAGCAACGCGGCTATGACGGGGATCGCGATCAGGATCGCGAGATGGAGCGGACTCAGGAGATGGAAGTCGGCCGGCACGGTGCACCTGCGGGCGAGCCTCTAATCGCAGAGGACGCACAGGTTGGCAGAGATCGCGGAGAAAATCAACTTGCTGCGGGGGGATGTGTTTGCTTGAGCGAGAGTCAAACGCAACAGCAACGGCGGCGGACAGGAGTGTCCGCCCTACACGATCACGCGCCGCAGCACTTTTTGTATTTCTTGCCGCTGCCGCAGGGGCAGGGATCGTTGCGGCCGATCTTTTCGCCGGAACGCACGATTTGCTGGACGGTCTGCATGTCGCCGGCGCCGGCCATCCGAGCCTGTTCGAGTTCCCGTTTCTTCTTGCGCTGGAAGGCTTCTTCGATGTCATCGACGGAAGTTGCGATCTGGCGCGGGGGGCGTCCGTTGCCGCCGCCCCGTCCTCCGGTGATTAGCGATGGCACGCGGGATTCGGGTCCATGGCCGGTCAGGCTTTCGGGGCTGCCACCGGGCATGGCGCTGGAGTCGGGCGGGCGTTCCAGGATCTGCATGAGGTAGAGGATGCGAACCGTTTCTTCCTGGAAGCGCTGCATCATGTCCTCAAACATCTCAAAGGACTCTTTTTTGTATTCAACCAGTGGATCGTGTTGGCCGTATCCTCGCAGCCCGATGCCCTCTTTCAGGTGGTCCATGCTCAGGAGGTGATCTTTCCATTGTGCGTCGATCACGCTGAGCATGATGGTGCGCTCGTGGTAGCGCATGGCGTCGGCGCCGATGAGTTTTTCTTTGGCGTCGTAGCGCTCTTTCAGCTTGTCGAAGATGGCATCGCCCAGTTCCTGCCGGCTCATTTCTTCGGGCTTGATGCCTTCGGCGTAGATGTCGACGCCGAACTTCGTGAAGACTGCTTCTTTCAGGCCCTTCAGGTCCCAGTCATCGGCATGGGCCTTCTCGGGTAAATACTGTTGGATAAGGTCGCCGAGTATGCCGGAGACGTAGTCTTCGATGATGAGATCTTTCTGGTCGAGGCCTTCGAGCAGACGGCGGCGCAGGCCGTAGACGGCGACGCGCTGTTTGTTCATGACGTCGTCGTATTCGAGCAGGTGTTTGCGGGATTCGAAGTTCTGGCCTTCAACCGCTTTCTGCGCGGCCTCGATGCGGCGCGTAATCATCCGCGATTCGATTGGCACGCCTTCTTCCATCCCGAGGCGCTGAAGCAGGTTCGAGACCCATTCCTTTGCGAAGATGCGCATCAGGTCGTCTTCGAGTGACAAATAGAAACGCGATGAGCCCGGATCGCCTTGGCGGCCGGCGCGTCCGCGGAGCTGGTGATCGATGCGGCGGGCTTCGTGCCGCTCGGTGCCGAGGATGTGCAAGCCACCGACTGCAGTGACCTCGTTGTGCTCTTTCGCGGTATCAGCATCGTAGCGGGCGAGAATCTCACTCCATTGGTCGGTGGGTACGGAGTACTCGTTGCCCGCGTAGTACCACAGAGTGCGGTTGGAATCGTCCACGTCGGCGCCTACTTTGCCTTGCGCGGCGCGCAGCGGTTGAGCAATTCCCTTCTTTACGCACTCCTGCTTGGCCATGAATTCGGGATTGCCGCCGAGCAGAATGTCTGTACCGCGGCCGGCCATGTTGGTGGCGATCGTCACCATGCCTTTGCGTCCCGCCTGGGCCACGATTTCGGCTTCGCGCTCGTGATACTTGGCGTTCAGGACGACGTGCTTGATTCCCTTCTTCTTGAGGAGCTCGGATAAACGTTCGGATTTTTCGATCGAGGTTGTACCGACCAGCACCGGCTGACCAGAATCGTGGAGTCTTTGGATTTCATCCGCCGCCGCGAAATACTTTTCCTTCTCGGTGCGATAGACAATGTCGGGATTTTCTTTGCGCAGCAGCGTGCGATTCGTCGGAATGACGGTCACTTCGAGCCGGTAGATCTTGTCGAATTCCGGGGCTTCGGTTTCCGCCGTGCCGGTCATGCCGGCCAGTTTCTGGTACATGCGGAAATAATTCTGGAACGTGATGGTCGCGAGGGTCTGGTTTTCGCGCTCGATCTTGACGTTCTCTTTGGCTTCGATGGCTTGGTGCAGACCATCGGACCAGCGGCGGCCGGGCATCAGGCGTCCGGTAAATTCATCGACGATGATGACTTCACCGTCTTTCACCACGTAATCGACATCCTTGCGATAGATGGCGTGCGCCTTGATGGCGGTGTCCACGTGATGCTTGAGCGCCCAGTTCTCCGGGTCGGCGATGTTGCCGATACCGAGCAACTTCTCGACCTTCTCCCAGCCCTCCTCGGTGACGGTGATGTTGCGGTGTTTCTCGTCCACCACAAAGTCGCCGGTGAGGACTTTCGGCTCGCCGGGGGCGGTGTCGATTTCTTCGCCTTTTTCGAGCTTAGGGATGATGCGATTGACTTTGTAATACTTGTCGGTGGATTCCTCGCTGGCACCCGAGATGATGAGCGGGGTGCGGGCTTCGTCGATAAGGATGGAATCAACTTCGTCAACGATCGCGAAGTTGTGCACACGCTGCACGCAATCGCGCAGATCGAACTTCATGTTGTCGCGGAGGTAGTCGAAGCCGAACTCGTTGTTGGTGCCGTAGGTGACGTCGGCAGCATACGCTTCGCGGCGCTCTTCGTCGTCGAGTTCATGCACGATGACGCCGACGCTCAGTCCGAGAAATTTGTAGAGCTTGCCCATCCACTCGGAGTCGCGCTTGGCTAGGTAGTCATTGACGGTTACGACGTGGACACCGCGTCCACCAAGAGCGTTGAGGTAGACGGGGAGGGTCGCGACCAGCGTCTTGCCTTCGCCGGTCTTCATTTCGGCGATCTTGCCTTCGTGCAGCACCATGCCGCCAATCAGTTGCACATCGAAGTGGCGCATGTTGAGGACACGGCGCCCGGCTTCTCGGACGACGGCGAACGCGTCCACCAACAATTCATCGAGGACTTCTTGCAGTGCCTGATTGCGTTCCGTGTCGATCTGCTTCTGGCGGTCGGGGTCGGCGTCCGGTTCGTCGGCAATGTGACTGAGGCGTTCCTGAACGCGGGCGCGAAATTCTTCGGTCTTGGCGCGCAGCTGCTCGTCGGAGAGCTTCTGCATCTCCGGTTCGAGTGCCGCGATGGCCTCGACGCGAGGCAGCATGCGCTTTACTTCGCGCTCGTTCCTGGTGCCGAAAACCTTGCCTAACAGGGTGTTGATCAAAAGCGAAATCCTTTAGAGGACACTGGTCCTAAGTGTATGAAATTAAGCCTAGCACATTAGATGCGGTAGGGATTGGACGGGCTCACCGCGCGCCGCTACAGAAAAGGATTCTCGACCACGAGTTCGCCGAATCGGCGCCCGCGTTGCAGATCCTCGCTGTAGAGCACTTTGCAACCTGACTGTAGGGCGGCTGCCACGATGAGCGCATCGTACCAAGAAAGCTGGTCGCGGCGAGCAAGATTCAATGCCCTCCAATACAGTTCGGGAGTGAAGTAGACCGTAAGCAGCGGAAGTAGAGTTGTCTGGCAGTAGTCTTCAATATCTTCAAACCTCATTGGAATACGAAAGCGGCGCACAACCGCGGTGAACTCCTGCATCACTTGGTAACTGATCACGCCCTGTTTCGTAGCAAGAGCTTCGTAGATCAATTCTTCGGCTCTCCTCCCTTTCTGCGGTGCGGAGGTGTCAAAGCAATAAACAAAAATATTGGTAACCAGAAAGGATCTAGCGTTCATTCATCTCATCGCGCGTAAACTTGCGGCCAGCATCTACATACCGTAAGCGTTTCATGAGCGCACGGAACTCCTCTGCCTTCGAGGGGGAGTCCCCGTTCCCATACACTTTCAGCCAGTCGCGGAACGCTTCGTTCAGGGTTGTGTGGCGACTGCGGGCGACCTCTCGGCCCCGCTCAATGGCGGCATCGTCGGCGCTAAGGGTGATGTTTTTTCGCACTACGATAGTGTACACCATTACTGTGCGCAAGGCAACGTGTGCACCCGCTTGCTTGCCCCAGTCAGATTGGCATGGCCTGACCTTCCTTGTATCATTTCGCCCTTACGACCCATGCCCACCTTCTACGAGCGTTTTCAGCAATCGGCCCAGCAGTTTCCCGACAAGATCGCCCTTGAAATCCAGCGACAGGACCATACCGAGAGCCTGACGTTTGCCCAACTGCAGGGGATGGCGGAGAGGGTGGGGAGTTGGCTGACGGGAAAGGTAGAACGCGATTCGCGGGTCGCCATCCTGGCGGCGAACCATCCGCGATGGGTGGCGGCTTATCTGGGGATTATCTGTGCGGGACGGGTGGCGGTTCCTCTCGACACTGCTTTCCACGCCGACCAGGTTGCGAAGCTGCTGAAAGATAGCGGGGCTTCAATTCTCTTCTGTGACGCCAAACATCTGGCGGTGGCGCAGCAAGCAGCGGAAGGACTGCCAGTTGGGTTGGTGATGACTTCGGCGGCCAATGAGCAGGTGGCTGCGACCCCGAAGTCGCCGGGAGGCCCACAGCCTGTCGCCGATTTGGATTCGATCTTTGCAGCGGGCTCGGGCGGATTCAAACCGGTGGTGCCGGCTGAAGGCGATCTTGCGGCGCTTCTCTATACCTCCGGCACGACCGCCGATCCCAAGGGCGTGATGCTGACTCACGGCAATCTGGTCGGCGAAGCGAATGCAGTCTTCCAGGTCCTCTCGATCGGGCCCAGTGACGCGTTACTTGGAATCCTGCCAATGTTCCACGTGCTCGCACAGATGGCCAACCTGTTTCTGCCATTGTTCAATGGCGCCCGCGTCGTCTACCTCGAAACGCTGAACACAACCGAGTTGCTGCGCGCGCTACAGGAACGTCGGATCACAGCGTTTTGTGTTGTGCCGCAATTTTTCTATCTGATTCACGAGCGCATTTTCAAGGAACTGAACAAGCGCGGGAAGCTGACGGTTCGGCTGGTTCGTGCGCTGATGGGACTCAATCGCGGGCTTCGGCGAGTTGGAATCAATGCGGGCAAGCTGTTCTTCGGGAAGATTCACGCCACGTTTGGCATGCAGATGCGGTATCTGGTGACGGGCGGTTCGCGCTTTGATACCGCAATTTGGAGTGACTTTCAAGCTTTCGGAATTGACTTGCTGAACGCCTACGGACTGACCGAAACGACTGGTGGCGCATTCCTCAATCGGCCCGGGAAAGTGGTCATCGGTTCGGTGGGACCACCGTTTCCAACGGTGGAAGTCAAGATCATCGATACGAAGCCGATGGAAGAAGGCGGCCCAGCGGTGGGCGAGATTACGTTGCGCGCGCCGATTGTGATGAAGGGATACTGGAATCGCCCGGATGCGACGGCCGCCGTTTTGCGTGACGGTTGGTTCTACACGGGCGATCTGGGATACCTCGATTCGGGCGGGAACCTGTTCATCACGGGCAGGGGCAAAGAAGTGATTGTGCTGGCCAATGGGAAGAATGTCTATCCGGAAGAGATCGAAGCCCATTATCAGCAATCGCCGTTCATCAAGGAAATCTGCGTGATGGCGCTGGAAGCTCGGCCCGGCGATCCGACTTCCGAGCGGTTGTATGGCGTGATCGTGCCGAACTTCGAAGTGCTGCGCGAGCATAAAATCGTGAACTCCAAAGAGGCGATTCGGTTTGACATCGAGAGTCTGTCGCACAAGATTGCGACGACCAAGCGGCTGGGCGGTTACGAAATCTGGCAGGAAGATCTGCCGCGTACGACGACTCGCAAACTGAAACGGTTCCAGATTGAAAAAAAGGTACGGGAGCTGCAAAAGAGCGGCGGCCCGGGCGAGGCGGAGGTCGGAACAGAAAAGCCGCTGACTGATGAGGAGCGGGCATGGCTCGAACGTGACGATGTGAAGCGGGCGCTGGAAATTGTGCGAGAGTCGGCGCGGAATAAGATTGCCGAGATCCATCCCACGCACAATCTGGAGCTCGATCTGGGGCTCGACTCCATGCAGCGGGTCGAGCTGTTGACGGCGCTCGAACAGCAGCTTGGAGGCGATGTCCCGGAGGCGCAGCTGGCGGAAGTCTATTCGGTGCGCGATCTGGTGGATGCCATTCTGGAGAGCGCAAGCCGCGGAGAGGGCGGGGCGAAAGCAGTGGCGCCACCATGGTCCACTATTCTCGCGGAGCCGGTCACCGACCCTGAGGTGCTGGGGCTGGCGCGCCAACAGTGGCTGGCCGAAATATTTTTCTTTCTGCTGGGACGGTTGCTCTACCTGGTCGCGCTCGATCTCTTCCACTTGAAAGTGAAGGGGCTGGAAAACCTGCCGGAGAAAGGACCGTATCTGCTGTGCTCAAATCACCAGAGTTACATTGATCCGGTGGTGATGGGATCGGTCTTGCCGTGGCATCGGTTTCGCAATACGTTTGCGCTGGGCACGAGCGACATTTTTGGCCAGGGATTGATGCGGCGGCTGGTGCGATGGATTCGTGTCGTCGTGCTCGATCCCGACGCCAACCTCATTCCCGCCATGCGCGCGGGAGCTTTCGGGCTGCGTCAGGGGAGCGTGCTGGTGCTCTATCCGGAGGGCGAACGCTCGGACACGGGCAAGCCAAGAGTATTTCGTAAGGGCGCGGCGATTCTCTCCATTCACGAGCAGGCGCCGATTGTTCCGGTTGCGATTGAAGGGTTCTATGACGCATGGCCGCGGCATCAGAAGTGGCCGAAACTGGCGAAGCTGCGGCTCGTGTTCGGCAAGCCGATTGTGCCGCCTCCCGTGAGTGAGGCGAGCGAAGCGGCGTATGAGAAGTTAACGGCAGAGTTGAAGGAGCGAGTCGTGGGGATGTGGCAGGAGTTGCGGCGGGCGGAGGGTAAGTCGACGGAACTTTAGGAGGTCCGGAAGAAGCTAGTTTCTGATCCGCATTCTAACTCGGCGGCTAAGCCCCTGAGAAGTGTCATTAGAGTCCGAGGGGGCGTAGTTGCTGCTAATGCGCCTGTTCACAACAGTTGTCTCGAGCACTTCGCAGTCAATTTGGAATAGGAAATACGAAAAGACCCCGATACGCCTTTCCGTTAATCCAAAGATCCTCACCCTTGAGTGTGTTGGGGTCAAAGTAGATGGCACAGAACGGCTCGATGTCCCGAGTTTCGATGAAGTGCCCCTTAAACGGCCAAGACTCCCAAAAACCCCTGCGCGGAATCGTCCGCCCGTAGATTAGGACACCACCTTGCCACGGAATGGCTTCGTACAAGTCGAAAACATCGACCTTCCCCTAATTCACCCTTCTTTCCATCCCAGTAAAGATCATGGTGCTGTGTCGTGAGCCGCGAGAGGAGGGAACGTGACCGAATCCAGTCTGCTGATGCCTTCTCGTCGGCCTTGATGGCAACCAGGTGTCCGTCCCACGCTACTTCCGCGCTCTTCTTTCGGCCGTCTGTGCTCGTTAGGCAGACCTCCTCGATCGAAAGGTGACCATTCCGAACCATGACCGCGTCGCAGTGTGAGGAGTCACCCATCAACACTCTCGGCTGCATGCCCTTAGGAGCATCTAGCGCCAAAGCAAAAAAATGCAGCGCCACAAGCCCTGCTCCACCCAAAAGCGACTGCGCCAAGTGTCTTATCTCAATTCTTCCATGCATTGTTCGAGCGCTTCGCGGCTTGGGCGCGTGGCTGATTCCGGCAGGGTCGCCAGGGGCTGGTCAGTTACGTTCAACATGTCGAGGAAAGTTGGGGTATTGGCGTTGATGTAAAACACTCCGGTCAGCACTTCGCCTTTGGCATGCGCTTCCATGAGGCGGGTTACCGCTTGAATCTTGTCGGTGGGATCGTACTCTTCCTCCAGCTTACGCAGGCGCAAGTGCGAGCCGTCGTGCATGGTGACTTCAAATGCCGTGCCGGCATCATACTCGACGCTGATGTTCTCAAACACCGGTACGAAATCCACTTCGTGCAACGGTTCCTCGTGGTCGAGCACGTACTTGTAGGACTTGGTTGAGCCTTCATGATCGTTGAAGGTCACGCAGGGCGAGACTACGTCGAGCATGACGGTGCCTTTGTGGGCGATGGCGGCTTTGAGCATCGCGTGCAGCTGTTTCTTGTCGCCGGAGAAAGAACGCCCTACAAACGTCGCCCCGAGTTGGATTGCCATGATGCAGGTATCGACCGGAGGAAGGTCGTTCACGATGCCGGTCTTCAGTGTCGATCCCAGATCGGCGGTAGCGGAAAACTGGCCTTTGGTCAGACCGTAGCACCCGTTGTCCTCGATCACGTAAATGATCGGCAGATTGCGACGCATGAGGTGGACGAATTGTCCGGCGCCGATTGAGACGGTGTCGCCATCGCCTGTGACTCCGAGTGCAATGAGATTCTTGTTGGCGAGCATCGCTCCGGTTGCTACCGACGGCATGCGTCCGTGGACCGAGTTGAAGCTATGCGAGCGGTTCATGAAGTACGCCGGACTCTTCGACGAGCAACCAATCCCACTGAACTTGGCTACGCTCTCGGGCTTGACTCCCATTTCGTACATGGCGTCGATGATGCGTTCGGAGATGGCGTTGTGCCCGCAACCGGCGCAGAGAGTGGTCTTGCCCCCGCGATAGTCGACGACCTGCAATCCTATGCGGTTTACTTTTGGCTTGGGCGTGCTGGTGGGCGTGGTTGCCATTTACTTACCCTCCATCATCATAAGTTCGTCGGTTACGGAACGGGCGTCGATCGGTAATCCGTGAATGTGGCAGATCGAACGGAGACGCGGCGTTAGCTCGGCCTTGATATCAAGCTTGAGCAGGGTGGCCATCTGTCCATCGCGGTTCTGCTCCACTACATATATGCGGTCGTGTTGCTCGATGAAGTCATGCACTTCGCGAGTGAAGGGATACGACCTCAGGCGCAGGTAGTCGGTCTCCACTTTGTGTTCGTTGCGCAACTGGTCGCGGCTTTCGGTGATGGCCCAGTGAGTGGTACCGAACGCGATGATGCCGATTTTCGACTTGCCATTCGCGACGACATCGGGCCGGGGCACAAACGATCGCGCCGTCTCGAACTTTTTGCTGATGCGCTCCATGTTGCGTTCGAAGTCGTCCGGACGTTCGCTGTACTGCCCTTTCTCGTTGTGGCCGCTGCCGCGCGCGAAGTACGCCGCTGCCGGATGATCGGTACCGGGCAAGGTGCGATAACCGACTCCGTCGCCATCGATGTCTTTGTACCGGGAGAAACTACCCAACTTTTCCAGATCTTCCTTCGTCAAAATCTTGCCGCGCTTAATCGGCTTCTCGGGGTATGGGAAAGGATCGGCCATCCAGTTGTTCATGCCTAGGTCGAGATCGGACATGACGAAAACCGGTGTTTGGAATTGTTCTGCCAGATCGAATGCGTCCTGTGCCAGCGTGAAGCACTCCTCAGGTGAAGACGGGAACAGCAGGATGTGTTTGGTATCGCCGTGGCTCAGAAATGCGGTGGACAGTATGTCGCCCTGCGAAGTGCGCGTGGGCAAGCCGGTGGACGGGCCAACACGCTGAATGTCCCAGATGACGGCTGGAATCTCGACGTAATAAGCAAGGCCGGTGAATTCCGCCATAAGCGAGATGCCTGGCCCCGCCGTCGCAGTCATGGAGCGCGCTCCCGCCCAGGCTGCGCCGATCACCATGCCAACCGCGGCCAGTTCATCTTCAGACTGCACAATGGCGAAGGTTGCTTTGCCATCGGGACCTATGCGGTGGTCCTTCATGTACTCGATCATGGTTTCGACGAGCGAAGACGAGGGCGTAATCGGATACCACGTCACCACCGTGCAGCCGGCAAACATGCAGCCCAGGGCGGCTGCTGAGTTGCCGTCGATAATGATCTTGCCTTGAGTCTTGTCCGTGCGCGCGATCACGAAGGGATCACGTTTCGTGAGATTTGCGGCGGCGTAGTCGTAGCCCGCCTTGACTGCTGCCAGGTTGAGATTCGCGGCCTTTACTTTCTTCGCAAACTGCTTGCGGATTGCTCTCTCTACCTCAGCCGGATCGATTTCAAGCAGCTGCGCCACGACCCCGACGTAGATCATGTTCTTGACCAGCTTGCGCAGTTTGGCTTCCGGGCAGACTGGCGCTACCAACTTGTCATAGGGAACGGAGTAGAAGATCAGATCGTTGCGTAGTTTATCGAGGGCAAGGGGTTCGTCGTACAGAACGGAGGCTCCCGGCGCCAGTGACTTCGTGTCCTCCTGGGCCGTCTCAGCGTTCATCGCGACCAGGAGATCGATCTCTTTCTTGCGCGCGATGTAACCGTCTTTGTTGGCGCGAATCGTGAACCAGGTCGGCAGTCCAGCAATGTTCGATGGGAAGAGATTTTTGCCGGAGACCGGCACGCCCATCTGGAAAATGCTGCGCAGCAGGACCGTGTTGGAACTCTGCGACCCGGAGCCGTTCACGGTCGCAACCTGAATACTCATGTCATTGACGACACGCTTTTGCCCCAAGTGGCCGGATGATTCCTGGGGCACGACATCGATTGTGGCCATCCCAGTGCCTTTCTGATCGTGGCCGGGCGAACCTGTTTCGCCCGGCGTTTTCGCGGAATGAAGGGCGAAAACCCTTTATTATACGCCCGTGCAGAGGAGCCCCCAACGCAAAGCTATGACTCTCCTAGTTTAGGTCCAGAGCAATGCGTAGTCTCTCATCGAGCGCGTTCAGCAACAGCTGGTCCAGCTTGCCCAGGTGCTTGCCGAGCCGATCGGTTGTGATCGCTCGCACTTGCTCGCACATCGCGACCGAATCCAAAGCCAATCCAACGGCGCCTTTCCGCAGCAACAATTGGCTGGGATAGATTTTCTTGCAGTTGGCTGCGTCCGTACAGGGAACGCACACTATTACGCTGCTATTGTGATTGATCGCATCGCGGCTGACGACAATAACCGGTCTGGAACCTGCCTGCTCAGAGCCTCGGGTAGGATCGAGCAACGCGAAGAAGACGTCGCCACGGGATGGAATCTGACGAGCTATGAGTTTTTGCTTTCATCCGCCACGCGCAGAGTCTCACGGTCGCTGGCGGCAAACTGCTGGGCGATGACTGCAGATTCCCGCTGATATTGCCGATCGTTTTTCATTTGCTCGAACTCTCGATCAATGAGTTCACGATGTAAACGCTTGAGCCGTTCTTCAAGAGATTGCACAAGAAGATCGTTTAGACTGCTGGCTTCGGTATCGCCCTTTTCCAACGCGCGCCGAGCTTCCTCGTAAAGATGGCGAGGCAATCGCACAGTGGTTGTCTGCAAGGGGGACTTGCGTGACGTGGCAGGCATTGGTGCGTCTCCCGATATCATAAAATGATATCATAAGTAACCTAGTTGCGAAATCAAGAATGATATCACATTGCTGGATCTGTTGATGTATGCTATTGAAAATGCTAATTTTATCTAGATTATTTGAAGCTCACGCTTCCACTTGGAAGAACTGCGCCATATTGCGGAACTTCGCGTAGCGGGCATTGAGAAGATCGCTCACCGGCAGTCGTTTCAATTCCGCTAACTGTTGCTGCAACACGCCGTCCAGTAACTCAGCAGCCTGAGCGTGATCGGTGTGGGCGCCTCCGGGCGGCTCCGTCACAATCCCGTCGATGATGCCCAATTCGCCGAGGTCCTTGGGAGTAATCTTCATGGCAGCCGCAGCGATGTTGCGCTTGGTTGGGTCCCGCCACATGATCGAGGCACATCCCTCCGGCGAGATTACCGAGTAGATCGAATTCTCCATCATCAGGACACGATCGCCAACGGCGATGGCCAGTGCGCCGCCGCTGCCTCCCTCGCCCGTAATTGTCACTATAATGGGAACTTCTATCCTGACCATCTCGCGCAGGTTGTAGGCGATGGCCTCGGCCTGTCCCCGCTCTTCCGCGCCCAATCCCGGATACGCACCGGGGGTATCTATAAAGGTAAAGATCGGCCGGCGAAACTTGGCTGCGACCTGCATCACTCGCAACGCTTTCCGGTAGCCTTCGGGATTCGGCATTCCGAAATTGCGATACACCTTCTGCTTGGTGTCGCGAGCCTTTTGGTGGCCGACGACAAGAACTTCTTCCGCGTGGAAACGCGCCATGCCGCAGACGATTGCCGGATCGTCGGCAAAGCCGCGGTCGCCGTGGATCTCGCTCCAGTCGGTGAAGATGCGCTCCACGTAATCCAATGTGTAGGGGCGCTGGGGATGACGCGCCATCTCGGTGCGCTCCCAGGGATTCAGGTGGGACGAGACTTCTCGGCGTAGATCGTTCACACGATCATGCAATTGCTGGACCTGGCGGCGGGTTTCTTCGTTCTGCCCTTCCAGAGCCTGCAAGCGCTCGATCTGCTGCTCGATTTTTTCCAGTTCCTGTTGGGCTTTGAATCCAGAATCCATCGTGTTGAGATTTCCATTCCCGTCGACGTTATGCGCTTCCACCATCGACAGCAAAAACTCGGTCCCCATAATGGCGGGAATCCCGGCGCTGCTCCCGGAATGTTGCGCTCGGGTTATTTTCGCTCGACTCACTCGCCGAACCTGTTAACGGGTAGGGATTAACTGATTACGCGCACGCTGCCGCGTCCGCACAGCTCTTCCACGCGGCCAATGAAATTCCGGTCCGGCATCACATTATAGCCTTCGGCTTCCATCACCACCATGAAATCGCCCTGCCGTTCGACGTCGAACAACACTTTGGCCTCGCCCGGGCGGTCGTGAAACAGGGCTTGCAGGGCGCCAACTGTGTCTGCGGACGCGCTTTCAAGAGGAATACGGATGCGCAGCGCCTTGGGTAGCGGAACCTTCGCCTCATCGAGCGGGATGATGTCGTTGACCGTCAACTTTGCATTCGCGCCATCTTCAATACGTACGCCCCCACGGATCAGCACCGGAACTTCAAGTTTCACTTTCTCCCCAAGTTTCCGGAAGGACTCCGGGAAAATCAGCAATTCCACTTTTCCGGACATGTCTTCGAGTCCGCCTTGCGCCCACAGTTCGCCTCGCTTCGACTTTGCTACTCGCAAGCCCGTGATTAGACCGGCAGTGGTGATGTTTTCATCTTTGTTCGTCGACCGCTTCATGCCATTGATGTCTTCAGTGCAGAGGGCGCTCAGGTCGAGCAGCTTCTCTCTGTATTTTTCCAGCGGGTGCCCGGTGATGAAAAATCCTAGAATCTCTTTCTCGGCGGCCAGGCGGGTGTGCTCATCCCAGTCCGGAGTCTCGGGAAGAGCGTTGTTGTCGTGCGGGGCGGGCTCGTCCGCGAATACGCCGAAGAGCCCGTGCTGGCCGGATTCGGCGTCCCGTTGGGTCTTCTGGGCGCGGTCGATGGCTTTGTCGAGCGCCTGCATGAGTTGCGCACGGCGGCCGAGAGAATCCATGGCTCCGCTCTTGATCAGCGACTCGAGCACGCGCTTGTTGAGAAGCCGAAGGTCCACTTCTTCGCAGAATTCAAAAAGCGAGCGGAGATTCCGGCCGAGCTTCTTGCGCGCTGCAACAATCGACTCGATCGCATTGCCGCCGACATTCTTCACTGCCGCCAGTCCGAAGCGGATCGCCTGTCCATGCGGAGTGAAGTTGGCATCGCTCCCATTGATATCCGGCGGCTCGACGGCGATGCCCATCTCGCGGCATTCGTTGATGTACTTCACCACATCGTCGGTACTGCCCGTGACCGAGGTCAGCAACGCCGCCATGAACTCGAACGGGTGGTGCGTCTTCAGATAAGCAGTGTGATACGCGAGAAGAGCATAGGCGGCCGAGTGCGACTTGTTGAAGCCGTAGCCTGCGAACTGCGCCATCAGGTCAAAGATCTTTTCAATCTTCTTGGGCGGATAGCCATTCTTGACGGAACCCTGTACGAAGCGCTCCCGCTGCGCCGCCATTTCTTCGGCTTTCTTCTTGCCCATGGCGCGGCGGAGAAGGTCGGCATCGCCCAGGGAGTATCCGGCGAGGCGATTGGCGATCTGCATTACCTGTTCCTGGTAGACGATGACGCCCAGCGTTTCCTGGAGAATCTCTTTCAATTCGGGCAGTTCGAATTCAACTCTCCTGCGTCCATGTTTGCGCTCGACGAAATCGTCAATCATGCCGCCCTGGATCGGACCGGGACGGTAGAGCGCGTTCAAGGCGGTCAGGTCCTCAATCGAGTTCGGGCGGTAGCGGCGAAGGACGTCTCGCATGCCGTGCGATTCAAACTGGAATACGCCCGAGGTGAGTCCGCTGTGGAAGACTTTTTCGTAGGTTTCCTGGTCTTCGAGCGGGATGTCATCGAGTGTGGCGCGGGCGCCGCCGCCCGCGTCTTTCCCTTGAGTCTGGGCGATCAACTTGAGTGTGTCATCGAGAATAGTCAGCGTTGTCAGCCCAAGGAAGTCCATCTTGAGCAGGCCCATCTTTTCGATGGCAACCATGTCGAAGGCGGTGACGATTTCGTCGTTCTTGGTCTTGTGCAGCGGCACCAGTTCGATCAAAGGCCGCGGCGAAATCACCACACCCGCCGCGTGCACGCCCGAGTTGCGGACCAACCCTTCCAGCTTCCGGGCAGTGTCCAACAACTGTCGCACCTGCGGGTCTTTGTCGTATGCCTCCTGCATTTGTGCTGATTCTTTGATCGCGTCGTCGAGCTTGATGTTGAGCGTGGTCGGAACCATCTTGGCGATGCGATCCACGTCGGTGTACGGCATATCCATTGCGCGGCCGACGTCCTTGATCGCGGCTTTCGCCGCCATGGTGCCGAAGGTAATGATCTGCGCTACGTTTTCTCGGCCGTACTTTTCGGTGACGTAATTGATCACCTCGCCGCGCCGGTTCATGCAGAAGTCGATGTCGATGTCAGGCAATGAAATGCGCTCGGGGTTGAGAAAGCGTTCGAACAGGAGCGCATGCTGGAGTGGATCAATATCGGTAATGCCTAGGGAATAGGCGACCAGAGCGCCGGCGGCTGACCCGCGGCCGGGGCCTACGGGGATGTTGCGTTCTTTCGCATAGCGGATGAAGTCCCACACGATCAGGAAATAGCCGGAGAACTTCATCTGCTGAATGATCGCCAGCTCGCGCGCCAGACGCTGCTCGTAGTCAGAGAGCGGATGCTTCAGCCGGCCCTGCTCCGAGAGGACGCGCAGGACGTCCAATCGCCGCGCGAACCCTTGCCTGGTAATGTGCTCGAAGTAAGTGTCGATCGTGAATCCGTCGGGAACTTCGAAATGCGGGAACGGGGTTGGAACTTTCTCGAGCCGGAGACTGCAGCGCTCGGCGATATCGATAGTGCGCGAGAGCACTTCGGGAGAGTCCTTGAACACGCGATACATTTCGTCGTGACTCTTGACGAAAAACTGCGTGCCCTCAAATTTCATCCGGTTCGTATCCTGAATGGACTTGCCGGTCTGAATGCAGACCATGACATCTTGCGCGTGAGCGTCTTCTTCGCAGAGATAGTGGCTGTCGTTGGTGGCAACCATCGGCAGCGCTAGGTCTTTCTCCAGTTGGAACAAGCCGGAACGAATGCGATGCTCTTGCTCCAGCCCCTGGTCCTGAATCTCAAGAAAGAAATTGTCCTTGCCGAATAAGTCTCGATAGAACCCAGCCGCCTCGCGCGCGGCGTCGTAGTTGTTCTCCATCAGGCGCTCGGCAACTTCGCCTTTGAGGCACCCGGAAAGTCCGATCAATCCCTGGGAATGCTCGGCCAGAAATTTCTTGCTGACGCGCGGTTTGTAGTAGAAGCCGTGCAGCGACGCTTCCGAGGTGATCTTGACCAGATTGCGATAGCCTTCCTCGTTCTCGGCCAGAACCAAGAGGTGGTTGTAAGTGTCGCCATCGGGCGGAGTACGCTCGATGTTGTGGTCGTCTTTCTTGCACACGTACAGTTCGCATCCCACGATCGGCTTGACGCCTTCTTTGTGTGCCGCATTGACGAAATGCACGGCTCCAAAAATATTGCCGTGATCGGTCATGGCCACGGCCGGCATCCCGAGCTCTTTCACACGATGGACGAGCTTTTCGACGTCGCAGGCGCCGTCCAGAAGCGAGTAATCGGTATGAAGATGCAGGTGGACGAATTGATCGCTCATTGGGGAACAGGGGCAGACATTGGTTCTAGCTTCTATTCTAGCGGCTTGGCGAAGATGCGCAACGCCGGAGAATGGTGCAATCCGGGGCCGGTGGTAGGATGCTTTCAGTGAAATTGACAAGTAAAAATCGCGCGGCAATGGCGCGCCGGAGATCAAAATCGGGCGTATCCACATCGGGGACGCAGAAGCGTTCTCGGCGATTCGTCATGTGCGTGCGTAATGACGAGAATCCTGCCGCGCTCAAACTGCGAAAGACATATGAGGTCGTCCCGGACGCCAAGGCTGCCGCAAATCATTTGATTCGTGTCGTGGACGAGCTGGGCGAGGATTATCTCTACCCGGAAGACTATTTCGTCGCCGTAAAAAATTCCTGACGGCGGTCCCGAAAAGTAGGTGTCGCACGACGGAATCTGTGTCGCCAATGGTCTTTCGCCCCTTCGGGGCTGAATCAATTCCCAGAATCACCCACGGCTTGCGCCGTGGGCTTTAATCTTGCGCCGCTTCGCGGCTGGAGTGCGGCTGAGCTAGCGCTTTTTCTTGGCCTTGGGTTTGCTCTTTGCTTTGGCGGCGGACTTGGCTGCAGGCTTGGCGGGCTTGCTCGAGACCTTCTTGGCTGGAGCTTTCTCGGGCTTGGCCGGTGCTTTGTCCGGTTTACCTTTGACAACCACTGCGGACTTTGGCGCGGTTTCTTGCTTGGGCGCGGCTGCAACAGGCGCTACTGCTACTGCTGCCTTTCCTTTTCCCTTGACGCCCGGCTTGGCGGGAGCAGCCGGGGCTGCTGCGGCAGCTGCGGCGGCGGCTTTGCCACGTCCTCGTTTCGCGGGCGGGGGCGGCGGAGGTGGCGGGGGCGGGGGCGCAAGCGGCTTCAAGAACTTGAGAGTTTCGGTCCGCGAACGCAGCTTCCCGTCCAACAGCATGAGGAAGACATCGTTGGCAATCTTGGGATACGTCGGGAGCTGCGGAATGATGTGCAATTCGGTCATCTCCGGGAGCGGAACCTTTTGCTGCACCTGACGCCATTTGGTGAAGAAGTTCTTAATCTTCTGGACGACGGACTGCTGGCGCGCGGTGACCGCGAGGAACAGAACCATCTCCGGCCGCGCCGACGACAACAGCTGCCAGGTTCGCGACGGCGTCGCTGCCTCCTTGCCCGATAACCGCTTGGCCAGATCTTTCGCGTGATCCTCAAGATCTTTCCAGGCCTCAACCAGATCTTTGCGAGGAATTGCTTTGCGGATCTCGGCTACATCTTTGTCGCCCAGGCGTGCGCTCAGGAAATGGAGAACAGCCGGGGCGACATCGGGCGAATACCCTAGCTCGTTCATCTGCTGACGAGTCTTCATCAGCGCGCCCAGGCCGACAGTGTCCGCCTTGGCTGAACTCCAATGGGCGTTCAGCACCTTCAGCCATCCCTCTTTTTCGTACACCTTCAGGATGTTGAGAGGATCGTCCTCATAGGCAAGCTGCTCGATCTCGTGGCCGACGGCCGAATGCCGGAGGTATTCGATGTAGCCGTTTTCCTTGGCGGCGTCGTAGCGCTGCTGGGTGCGCTCCTCCATCGGCCAGTGAAAGCGAGCCGCAAAGCGCGTGGCGCGGATCAGGCGCGACGGATCTTCCAGAAACGCGTAGTTGTGCAGCACGCGCAGCAGCTTGGCCTCAATATCGGCGGCGCCATTGAACGGATCCATCAGTAAACCGCGCGACCCCTCATTGAGAGATAGAGCCATCGCGTTGACGGTGAAATCGCGCCGCCGAAGATCCTCGATTATGGTGGCGGGCAAAATGTGCGGAGGCTTGCCGGTCTTTTCGTAGCGTTCCGAGCGCGCCATGGCGATCTCAGCTCGCACGTTGCCGGGCAGCGTCAGCAGGAGGGCTTTGGTCTCATCGTCAGCGTCGCCCACCACCGCGCCGGCGCGCTCCAGATCTTTCTGTAACTTGAGTGCATTCCCCTGAACGGTGAAATCCAGATCGCGGATGGGAAAGCCGGTAATAATGTCGCGAATGGCGCCACCGGTGAGGTACAGGTTCATGTCCGCCGCTTTGGCGACGTCCTGTACCAGGGTGACTGCTTTTTGCTGGTCCGGCGAAAGCCGGGTCTCCAGGGTGTAGATGTAATCGGCCATGCCTTCCTAGTCGCCGTGCCGGGGCTGGAGCGGGGCGTTATTCACAAGATTTCCACAGGCGGGCGTATTGGGCCTGATGAGACTGCCCTGCCCAGCAGAATCTAACTCTCTCTAGACATTAGAGTTATACAGTGAGCCCTGAATTACGGCAAGCAACAGAAAATAACACAAAGGTTTACCGTTTGGCTACTGTGAACGGACAAACTCGCCCAATTCGGCAGGAAAGTGCGAGAATCCCACTGGCAGCCTTCAAAATGCGCAGCGGACTCCGCTCTCCGCGCGGACTTTGAAAGCGTCCCGGCCCCTATGCCTTCGACCCACAAGAAAGTCATTGTACGGAAAGCTGACCGCGACTCCGTCAGCGGCTACGTGTCCCCGTCGAATTTTGTCGTCGATGGCAAGCTGGAGTTGCTCAATACCTCCGGCAATGTGGTAGCGGTGGACCTGCGGGACATCAAGGCAGTTTATTTTGTCCGCGAGTTTTCCGATTCAGAGGTCATGAGCCGGAAGACCTTCACGACCCGGCCCCGAACCGAAGGATTGTGGGTGCGCCTCAAGTTCAAGGACAACGAAGTGATCGAGGGCCTCATGCCCAACGATCTCGCCCAGAATCCCGCCGAAGGATTTCTGATTAACCCTCCTGATCTAAGGTCGAACACGCAGCGGGTTTTTGTGCCCCGTGCTTCGTTGACTTCGGTAGCGGTGATTGCGGTGATTGGGGCGGCCCGTCGGCGGCGCAAGGGGCCGCCGGATACGCGGCAAGTTACGCTGTTTGAACCGTAGAAGAGCAGGTGTCAGGTCTAAGGTCTCAGGTCTGAGGAAACCAACCGCTCTTCTTTGCGTCCTTTGCGATTTCTCCGGGAGCTTTGCGGTTAAAGGCTTTTCCGTTCCTCCTACAATCTCTAATTGAGGGGGGAGCCTTTCCTGACACCTAACACCTGAGACCTGACACCTGATCCGCTACAATTCCCCGAGACTCCGCCATGAAACTCATTGCCATTGCTTCTGCTCTGAATGCTCGCGTCGAGAACGGTTCGGCTGACATCGACATCACTGGCGTCGCCGGCATTGAACAAGCTGGCCCCGGCCAACTTACTTTTGTCGCCAATGCCAAGTACGCATCGGCTGCGAAGACTACGAAAGCTTCTGCTGTGATTGTTGCTGAGGACTTCCCTGCTATTCCGACGGCGATGTTGCGCAGCAAGAACCCTTATTGGGCATGGGCGAAGGCGCTGGAACTTTTCTACCAGCCGCCGGAATATGCCGCCGGAGCGCATCCGACTGCGGTCGTCCATCCTTCGGCCAAGATTGGAAAGAAGGCCCACGTCGGCCCCTACGTGGTAGTCGACGAAGACGTCGAGATTGGAGACAACGCTGTCCTGCTTGCTCATGTCGTTATTTATCGGGGGGCGAGGATTGGCGACAATTTCTTCGCGCACGCCCATGCCGTGGTGCGCGAATTCTGCCGGCTTGGAGACAACGTGCTGCTTCAGAACGGCGTGGTCATAGGTTGCGACGGGTTTGGCTTTGCCAAGGACGATTCCGGTCACTGGCACAAGATCGTTCAATCGGGCACGGCTGTCCTGGAAGACGAGGTCGAAGTGCAAGCCAATAGTTGCATCGATCGCGCCAGTATCGGCGAGACTCGCATCGCGCGCGGCGCCAAGGTCGACAACATGGTCCAGGTCGGCCACGGCTGCACTGTGGGTACCGACACGCTGCTGTGCGCGCAAGTCGGCCTGGCCGGGAGCACCGACGTTGGAAACAACGTGGTCCTCGCCGGACAAGTTGGAGTTGCGGGACACTGCAAGGTCGGGGACGGCGCGATCGCCACCGCCCAGAGTGGCATCCCTAACGACGTACCATCCGGCGCGACCGTCAGTGGCTATCCCGCGATCGATAATAAGCTGTGGTTGAAGTGCTCGGCGGCATTCCGGAGGCTGCCAGAGATTGCCAGGGCGGTGAGAAAGATTTCGGATCGAGGTTGAGGCGCTCTACGCGTTTCCGAAGCCGCCTGCGTCTGATTTTTGGTTTGACAAATGCGGAGGGCGCACTTCAAAGCTGCGCCCCCTTTCTACCATTAGATCCAAGACAGAATCACAAGTGGTGCGGCCGCCTGAGCTCCTTTCCTGGCTGCCTTTTCTCGCCGTTCGGAGCCGCTGGGTTTCGGCTCTCTGCCGGGGGAACATTGCGGAGATGCGGCGGCGTCAACGTTGTACCGGAGATGTGGTCGAACGGCACGGTCCGCGCGAACGTTGGCAAGTTGTGCTTGCGCACGTGGGTGACCGCCTCGAACCCGGAAGCAAGCTTGATGAGCGTGGGCTCGCTGAACGCGGTTCCGAAGAAGCTGACGCCGAGCGGCGCGCCGAACACCATACCCGCCGGAACCTGCACGATCGGATAACCGGGCCCGGCCGCGAGCCCCGAGGTGCCGAAGATGAAGTGATCGCCGAAGATCAGATCGGTGGCCCAGGCAGGATTGTCGGTGGCGCTGACCACCGCATCGAGATGGAATTGGGTCAGCGCTGCGTCGATGCCGTTGACTCCGGCATTCTGGTCGATGGCAAGTGCCTGGTTGTACGTCATTCCGCCGAAGATCGGCTGCGGATCGTCGGGCCCGGGCGCGAGCGAATCGCAGAGATCCCAAATATCCTGATTAAAAAATGGCATCTCGGCCTTCGCGTGGGCGTTGTTGTAAGCGATGGCGTCCGTCAAGGTCTTACCCGCCATTGGTACTCCCGCACGAGTGGCGAAGTAAGCCTTAAGGTCATTTCGGAACTCGAAGCAGAGCACAAGAAATTCGCCGTCAGCTGTAGCGAACGTGAAACCGGCGGCGTCAAGGTCGATGATGGTAGCTCCTGCGTCAGCCATTGCTTGGAGAGCGGCCTCGAATTGTGCCAGCACGAGCGGCGGCGTGGGGACGAAGGGGTCGAATCCGTTGAGTCCGACCCGGGTCACGCCGAGGCGCGCACCCTGGAGGCCGTGCTTGTTGAGGAATTGCGTGTACTCGATCGGAATGTTTGTTGGTCGCGTGAAGCGGCCCTGCCATCCCAACGGAACTCCAGCAGTCGCGGGATCGCGGCCATCATAGCTGCGACTCTGCACCACGCCCAGGGCAACAGCTGCGTCGGCTACGGTGCGACCGTGCGGACCGAAGGTGTCCTGGGTGTGAGAGATGGGCACGATGCCCGCACGACTGGTTAGGCCTACGGTCGGCTTGATACCAACTACGCCATTCGCGTTGGCAGGGCACACGATGCTGCCATCCGTCTCCGTCCCGAACGACACTGCGGCGAAGTTCGCCGAGGCCGCCGCGCCTGACCCGGAACTGGAGCCGCAGGGATTGCGATTAATGCCATAGGGATTGTTCGTTTGTCCGCCCCGGCCCGACCATCCGCTGACCGATTCGAAGGAGCGGAAGTTGGCCCACTCCGACAGGTTCGTCTTGCCCAGGATCACCGCGCCGCCCGCACGCAGGTTGGCGGCCACCGTGGAGTCTTGAAGCGCCGGCCTTCCGAGTAGAGCGAACGAGCCCGCCGTGGTCTGCATCATGTCGCCGGTGTCGACATTGTCTTTGAGCAGCACCGGTATCCCGTGCAACGGGCCAAGTACGACTCCGTGCCTACGCAGCACGTCAGCAGTGCGCGCCATTTCGAGCGCGTCGGGATTCAACTCGATCACCGAGTTGACCCCCGGTCCATCCTGGTCCAGCGCGACGATGCGCGCGATGTATTCCTTGGTCAACTGCACCGAGGTGAGTTTGCCGGAAGCCATCTCCGCCTGGAGTTGCGCTACCGTTGCTTCGTTGTGCTGGGTTGGAACGTTCTGATCATTTGCTGCCGCCGAAGGGAGCGCCAGCAATGCTGCAAGAAAGAGGGTGCGTACGGCTGGGACAATCATCGTGTTCCTCCTGTGGTGTGTGAGGGCCTTGGTCGCGGGTTATTGCCGGGAATCCTGCTACTCTCGCATCAGATTGTCAAGGGGTTCATGCAAATGTATTCCTGGGCTGTGGGCACGGGAATGCCGCACCCCGCTTGGGCTCCAGCCATTAACTTTTAGGGAGTCTATCGGCTACTCGTTACTGACTGTCCTTAGCTTCTGCGGCAACCCCCCATTGATCACCTCCCGCACCTTCGCCATCAGGCAGTCGCGGTCGCCGAAATCCGCGGGCTCAATCGGATCATGAAACTGCACGGTCACCGTTCCCGGCTGGATCGCAAAACGCGCCTTCGGCATCACTTCCTGCGTGCCGGAGATGGTGATCGGCACCACCGGCACTTTGCAGTCTTCCGCCAGGTAGAACGGGCCTTTTTTGAAGGGCAGCAGGCGGCCATCGAAGGAACGTTTGCCTTCAATGTAGATCGTCATGTTGAGGCCTTGCTGGATTGCTTTGACTGCTTCGCGCACAGCGGAGATGCCGGCATCGCGATTTGCGCGGTCCACCGGCACCAGCGAGCCGATCTGCATGATCTTGCCCAAGATCGGGTAGCTGAATAATTCTTTCTTCACCATCACCGAGGTCCGTCGTGGAATCAGCGGCAAAGTTATTGGCGGGTCAAGGTTCGAAATGTGATTGGACATGAAGATATAACTGCGCGACGGATCAATCTTGTCCAAGCCCACAGTCTGTACGCGGACACCGGCGATGCGCACTCCTGTAAATGCCGCCCACATACACATGCGGTACAGGAAGCTAACGTCTTGGGTGAGATAGGTCCATGGGAATCCAAACAACGCCGCGATTGGCAGAGCTCCCGCCCAGAACGCCAGCATGAGGATGGTGCGGAACATGTCTCCTTAAAAGGCGCTAAGAAACTTGCAGCGCCAGCATCCGCCAGCTGTCGCGAGGGCATCTTGCCCTCGCGTGTGGGCGGGAAGCCCCCACGACAGCCGCCGGGATGGCAGCGCTACTCTCGAACCGATGACGACAGTTTTCTATGCCCCAACCCCGAGCCTGCGCAGACGCTCTGGCAGCTTCTCATAGATGCCGCCGAATCCGCCATTGGAGAGGATGGCAACCACATCGCCCGATCGCAACTCAGGTGCGATCACACGGACGATGGCATCCGCGTCGGCCAGGATTCGACCACTACGACCCTGCTTTTGGATTTCTTCCACTACACGATTCAGATCAAGGCGTTCTGCTTCCGGAATCGCTTCCGACTTGAAGACATTCGCTACGACCACTTCGTCCGCCAATGCGAGGCTTCGCCCAAGGGCCTCCTGCAGCACATTGCGCCGCATGGTATTCGAGCGCGGCTCCAGCACGGCCCACAGGCGCGCCGCTGGATATCGCGAACGCAGCGCCTGGAGCGTCTGCCCGATTGCGGTGGGATGATGCGCAAAGTCATCAATAATGGTGATTCCGTTGACATGCGCCTTGACTTCCAAGCGCCGCTTCACGCTCTGGAAAGATCGAAGAGCCTCCCCAATCACTTCTCTCGGAACTCCGTAGTCCGCGGCCAGTGCCGCCGCTGCGGTTGCGTTCCAGACGTTGTATTCACCCGCCAGTGGAAATTCGAATTCTGCCCAGCGCTTTCCTTCGCACAGCACCGACCACGAGGTTCTTTCTGGGCCGAGTTTGAGATTCGCAATCTGCCAGGTTGCACGCCCCGTCGAACCGTAGCGTTCTACCGGACAGAGCGCCGGCTGCAAGCACCGCTCGACACTCTCCCCGGTGTCGAATGCAATGACCCGTCCGCGCCTCGGCACCAGGTTCACGAGTCGCCTGAAGGCCGTTTCCACTGCCTCCAGATCTTTGTAGATATCGGCGTGGTCGAATTCGACGGATGTGAGGATGACCGCATCAGGAAAGTAGTGCAGGAACTTTGGGCCTTTGTCGAAGAACGCCGTGTCGTATTCGTCGCCTTCGAGCAGGAAGTAGCGGCCTTCGCCGAGTCCGAAACTGCTGCCGAAGTTTTCGGCGATTCCGCCGATGAGAAACGATGGCCGCAGGCCGGCCGTTTCGAAAATCCACGCCAGCATGGATGTGGTTGTCGTCTTGCCGTGCGTGCCCGCTACCACCAGCACATCTTTCCCGACCAGAAATTCATCGTGCAGAATCTGGGGCAGTGAGGAGAAAGGGATACGCTCGTCGAGCACATACTCCAGTTCCGCATTGCCGCGCGAGATCGCGTTTCCCACTACTACGAGATCGGGCCGCGGTTTCAAATTACCTTCAGCAAAAGGCTGCGCCAGCGGAATGCTCAGCGACTCAAGAAACGTCGACATGGGCGGATAGGCCGCAGCGTCCGAGCCGGTGACGCGAAATCCACGCTGCTTGAGCATTCCTGCCAGCGACGCCATGGCGGTGCCGCAGATTCCGATCAGGTGAACGTGTTTTGGGTTGGCGTTCATCTTAGTAGGTAGTTATCAGCCCAGTAGTTCACCGTGACCCCGTGTCCCCGTGGTTAAGATTTCTCGGTTGCCGACTCCAAAATCCGGAGCTTCACTTCGCCTTCAACATCCAACCGCGCTCGCACTCCAATCGGCAGCGTGATGTTGGCGCGTGAGACATGTCCCGACCTCAGCCCAAATGCCACTGGAATCTTCAGATTCCCGACCACACGCAGCACCACTTCTTCCAGCGTGTAGTCCTGGTCAGCGCTCTGTCGGCAGTCGAGCATTTCGCCAAAAACAATTCCGCGCACTCCGTTTAACTTCCCAGCCAGCTTCAACTGCATCAGCATGCGATCGATCTGGAAGGGCTTGGCTGCCACGTCCTCCAGAAACAAGATCGTGCCTTCGGTGCGAATCTCGTTCCGCGTTCCCAGCGATGCGACCAGGATTGACAGACACCCCCCATACAGAATGCCTTCTGCCTGTCCATGGACCATCAGACCCGCTCCGGAGCCAGCGCCGATCTCCCACTCGGCCGCGCCGCTCAACGCCGCCGCCCACGAGGCTATGTCCACGCCGTCGTCACTTGCGAAATCCTTGGTCACCATGGGCCCGTGAAACGTCACCAAGTTGACGGAGTCCGCGAAGCACGTCAGCAGACTCGTCAGGTCGCTGTAGCCGACGAAAATCTTGGGATGCGCGGCGATCTTTCTCAGGTCGAGCCTATTCAACAGATAGTTCGATCCGTAGCCGCCACGGGCGCAGATGATTGCTCGCACGTCCTGGCGCTCGAACATCTCCTCCAGTTCCCGCGACCGCCGCTCCACTAACCCCGCAAAATACAAGTCCCGTTCCATGATCGAATCGGAGTAAAGCGGCTCATATCCCATACGACAGAGCGCCGCGCTGCCTTGCTCAAGCAATTCAGGCTTGATGTTTGAGGCAGGAGCGACAATCCCAACCTTGTCTCCGGCGCGGAGCGCTGGCGGCTTGATGCGCGAAAGTCTGGGAGTGGAAACCATGTTGTCCGATCTTAAATGAAGAACTCTCCCCGGCAGATCAGCGTCGCAGGACCTTGCAAGTAAACGCGGCCTTCCCAGCGAACTGTCTGCGTTCCTCCGGGAGCAACGACCTTCACCGGAGGTGCAACCCGGCGGCTGGAAATCGCCGACACCGTCGCAGCGCAGGAACCGGTTCCCGATGACAGGGTCTCTCCTACGCCCCGCTCGAAGAGCCGGATTTCAATTTCACTCGGTCCGCGCACCACGACATATTCCACATTCGTGCCTTCGGGAAATGCCGGTTGAGTCGCGATCAGAGCCGCCTGCCGCTGCCATCCTTCCTGAAATCCATCTACGAAAATCACAAAATGTGGATTGCCCATCGACACTTTCGTCCCGACCGCCCGGACCCACATCGTTTCAATTGCCAGTTCCCCCGTCACCACAGGCTCGCCCATATCGGCTTCGAACTCAAACGTGGCGCCTTGTTGTCCGATGAGGCGGCAGGTTTTGGGGCCTGCACCGGTCAGAACGATTACTTCTCTCTTGTTCTCCTGCGCACCCAAATAGGCCGCTACGCAACGAGTACCATTGCCTGAGACCTCGGCCTCCGAGCCATCGGCGTTAAAGAGCTGCGCCCTTGCGTCTGCACCGGGATCCGGAAACAGCCACTCGACGCCGTCAGCGCCAATGCCGTTGTGACGATCGCATAAGCGGCGGCTGATTGCGCCCAGGTCTCCGCTTAGTGCTGCGCCTTCGATAATCAGAAAATCATTTCCGCAGGCCGAGGCTTTGGTGAAAGGAATTGACTTGCCGGAAAGCGGGTTCATTCGTGTTCCGTGGTACCGACGGTCGCCACGCTCGCGAACACGTTCGATTCATGCAATCGGAGAGTAAGGACGTTCCGGTCTTCGGGCGCGCAATCGACGCCAAAAATCAGGCGCGACTGCCCGTCCATCGGAGCGAGATGAACGTCGTGCATGGTGAGCTTCTCGCCTTCCAGAATGCGATTCACTTCGCGCAGCATCGCTTCCACGTTGGTGCCCGTCACCTCAAACGTGGTGAGCGTGGTCTTCAACGCAAAGCGGCCTTCCAGATTCCCCAGCACGGCAAGCGCGACCAAAATCAGGACCGTCGCAAACACCGCCGTAATATACAACCCGCCGCCCACGGCCATACCCACCGACGCCACCACAAACAAGGTCGCCGCCGTGGTCAGCCCGGTCACCGACCCTCGCGAATGCAGGATCGAACCCGCGCCAATAAAACCAATCCCGGGAATAATCTGCGCCGCGATGCGTGTGCTGTCGGCGTCGGTCGCAGCCAGTTGCTTGGAAAGGACCGTGAACATCGCCGCGCCGAAACAGATAAACATATTCGTACGCAACCCGGCAGGTTTGTGGCGCAGTTGCCGCTCCAGTCCGATGATCCCGCCCAGGATGGCCGCCACCAGCAGACGATCGATCGTCGAGGAAAGCACTCGCCCCATCTCTGTGAAGAACGGATCCATCATCGAATGGAGACTAGGCATGGTCGGAAACCGATTTTGAGCGGATTCTAACACCGCTGCCGGGTTTGCTCTGTTGACTTGCGAGGTGAAAGTTAACGCGATTGATTCATGGCAGCCCGCGCCGCGTAGATTCTGGCACGCGCCTGCCCCGAAGTATGTATCTCCGTTAGCAGCCTGAGGCCCTTCTTCTCCAATCGCTGGTCGACGGCATCGCCATCATAAGCGATGACAAAGTCCACGTTTTCCACTGGGTCGACGAGCGCCTTCTCCCACAAGCCCTCCGGGTCTGCAGGCTTCTTCCACGGCCGGTGATTCCCTTCATTGATGACTTGCCGCAGAGGCACTCCCGCCTGCTGGAATATGCCGACATGGTCGCCAACGTACATTAGGTATGTGGAATTAAGCGGCAGAGCTGAGACAGCTTTCGCCACCGACGATTCCAGCGCCAGCTTGCTCCGCGAGTTCACCCAGGCTTCAGTGAAACACAGAGGCTGCGCCTTCCAGACGAAGAAGTAGCTCAAGGCGACGAAAACCAAAACCACTACCCAAGTCCCGCGCCAAAGCAGGTTCGTATCAGGCCATCGCTTCAGCGATGGCGCAACTTGCCTCTTTTCGATAGCCCCTTCAGGGGCTGCGATGGCAGCCACCGCCGACACAATCACTGCCGCAGACACGGCAAACAGCGGCAGCAACTGCAATCCGTAGCGCAGGTTGTACCACGTAAATGGCCACCACGCGGGCAGGAACAGCGGCACTCCGCCATACGCAATCGAAAGAGCGTAGAACACTACTGGCACCCAGAGGAGCAGAACGGCCCGCTGCGCCGGGATTTTCATCGCCAGAAAGAAACCGGCCAGCGCAATCACGATCCAGATCCTGCCCCAGTTCCCTTGCGCCATGTTCAGTTCGGCGGACTTAAGAAAGAAGCTCGCCGCCGTAACGACGTTCGCGGCTCCCGGATGCGTCGGGTATCCTGGCTGAGCCGTCCGCTGCTCAATCGCCTTCGCCGAGTACGGACCGTTCGCGAACTCCAGTGGATTTCCATAGACGGCAGCGTTGTACGCAAGCCACAACAGCGGCGCGGCCGCGATCCTTGCCAGGAATTTCAGCGCCGCTCGCCGAAAAGTGCGGTCGCTCAATCGGCGTAAAAGCAGGAAAAACACGACCGACCCGATTACGGCGGCAAGAAACCATCCGTCGTAGCGCGTCAGTTCGGCGCCAGCGAGGCACGCGGCACATCGATAGAGCGAACGGCCTGAGGCGGAGCTGTCCATCAACTCTGGCGCGGAGTATCGCAGCGACCGCAAAAACTCCGCAAAGTACACCACCGCCCAGATGAAAAGAGCCAGATACAGCGACTCGGTCATGGCGGTCGTCTGCAGATAAATCAGGTTTGGATTCGCCCCATAGACCAAAGCCGCCAGCCACGCGCCGGAACGCGACCACATTCGGGTCCGATCATCGTCTTCCAACAAGCTGCGTGTGAACCGGAAGATTCCAATCACTCCCAGAACGTACGCGATCATCGATGGAATCGACCCGCCTACCCCGCTTCGCCACATCTTGTCCGAAACCAGAAATGGAATCATCAGCAGGTGCGGCAGCGGTAGCCACACTGTCCCCAACTGCAATAGGCCGGGAGTTTGGGAATCGAAGACGCGACGCGCGATATTGATGTGCGCAACGGCGTCCCCGTAGAGCAAAGTCTCTCCTCGCTGGAAATAGTAAAGAAAGGACAGCAGCGACACCGCGGAAGCGATCGTCGCGACCAGCTTGAGATCAAGGTCGAAGATGCGTTTGGTGGGAATGCTCACGGAAGCGATTGTAGAAGTTAGAAGTAAGATTGCAGAAGTAAAAGCCCCGACAACCAACAGAATTTTACTTCTACAGTGGGACTTCTGACTTCTAACTTTATTCGAGGTGTGTCAGTTCGCGGAAGATCTGGAAGCGCGCGTCAATCTCTTCCCGCGTCAGATTCTGGAGTCGCTCTGTGCCGAAGCGTTCCACCGCGAACGAGCCCATCACGCCCCCATAAAAGAGGGCGCGCTTGAGCACCTCGCGATTGATCTCGCCCTGCGAAGCGATGTATCCCATGAACCCGCCCGCAAATGAGTCGCCCGCACCCGTCGGATCTTTCACCTCTTCGATGGGCAGCGCGGGCGCGCGGAACGGGTGCTTGCCGATGCCAAATGCTCCTTCGCGGAAAAAGATGGTGGCTCCGTACTCACCGTGTTTGACGACGAGCGCCTGCGGCCCCATGGTCAGCACTTTCCGGGATGCACGTAGAAGATTCTTCTCGCCCGCGAGCATCTTGACCTCGGTATCGTTGATCAGGAGAACGTTAACCAACTTCAATGTCTCCGCAAGTTCTTTCGGAGTCCGCTGGATCCAGAAATTCATGGTGTCGCAGCCCGTCAGACGCACGCCGTTCATTTCCCGTCGCACGGCCGCCTGCAGCGTCGGATCTATATTGGCCAGGAAGAGAAACTGGGTATCCGCGTACTCCTTCGGGATGCGCGGCTGAAACTTCTCGAATACGTTCAGTTCCGTGAAGTCGGTCTTGGCTTCGTTGAGGTTGTCGAGATATTGGCCGCCCCAGCGGAATGTCTTGCCCTTGGCGCGCTCGATTCCGCGCGTGTCCACGCCGTGACCCTTCAAAACGGCTTCATCCTTTGCGGCGAAGTCGTCGCCTACAACCGCGACCACGCGCACGTCGGTGAAGTAACTTGCGGCTAACGAAAAATACGTCGCCGCCCCTCCCAGAATGTTCTCAACGCGGCCGGAGGGCGTGGCAATGTCGTCAAAGGCAACGGAACCGACTACCAGAATGCTCATCAGTCTCCAAAGGGGTGGTTAGTCGATGGTCGTTAGTCGTTGGCAAACCAGAGCGAACGACTCGCGTCTGACGACCAACGACGACTACAAATACTTTCCCACGATTAACCTCAACTTCTCTTTCGTCGCCGCCGGAATCTTGTCCCGCTCCGTCAAAATGGCGTGGGCCAGTGCTGACCCGCACTTGCAGGATCGCGCCTCTGGCATTCCGGCTACACTTGCCTTCACAACTTTGGCGGCGTTCTCCGCGTTTTTGACCAGGACCGAAATGATCTGATCCACCGTTACTGAATCGTGGTGCGGATGCCAGCAGTCGTAATCCGTCACCATGGCAACCGTCACGTAACAAATCTCCGCTTCGCGCGCCAGCTTCGCTTCCTGCAAGTTGGTCATGCCGATCACATCTGCGCCCCAACTGCGGTATACGTTCGACTCGGCCTTGGTCGAAAATTGCGGCCCTTCCATACAGACGTAAGTTCCTCCAAGCTTGGCATTCACATCGACGCTTTTGCAGGCGCTCTCGACCACTCGCGCCATCTCGCCGCACACCGGATCGCCAAAGCCAACGTGGGCGACGAGGCCGTTGCCGAAGAAAGTATCCACGCGGTGGCGCGTACGATCGAAGAACTGGTCGGGGATGACGAAATCGAGCGGCTTGTGCTCTTCCTTGAGCGACCCGACGGCCGAGACCGACACGATGCGCTCAACGCCCAGCTGCTTGAATCCATAAATATTGGCGCGAAAATTCAGTTCCGTCGGCAGAAGTTTGTGGCCGCGATCGTGGCGCGCCAGGAATGCCACACTGCGCCTTTCCAGTGTGCCAAGAATGTAAGCATCGGAGGGAGCACCGAAGGGAGTCTCTTGCTGGACTTCCCGCACGTCCGAAAAGCCCGGCATGCTGTACAGACCACTGCCGCCGATGATGCCGATCTCTGCCTGTGGCAAGCCTTCTTCTCCTGATTGGTCTGGGAATGATTAAGGAACCGGTGATTATAACAAGGTCAGAGGTCAGAGGTTAGATTGCAGAGGTGAATGCTTATGATACGCGGCGACTTGCCGAGAGTTGGTTTTTACCTCTGAAATCTGACCTCTGCATTTCCGTCTAATTTACGGGTCCCGCCCCAAAAATCTACCGCCGACCGTTTCGTCGTGTCTTCATCCAAACTCTCGCTGATCAAGATCGCGTCTCCGCGGACTTCAATCACCACCGGCCCCTCTTCGGTCAACCACGCATGGTACCCTCGCAGCGTCCTCCAGGAATCCACTGGCGGGGCATCGTCTGTGACTTTGCCGTCCGCGCCCAAACCTCTTGGCCGCTTGTAACGCTGTGCCAGCGACTTCGCGTACACCGCCGCGAACTCCGCCGCCTTCGCCGGACTCGACCAGCGTGACACGTACAACAATCCCAACGGCGCCGACTTATCTCCCTTCGGACGTCCCGCAAAGTAATATCCGCCGCGCCAGTGCGGGTACAACTCCCGCGCCTCGTCGCCGCCCGCGTACTGCTCCACGAGTACCGCCACATCGAACTCGCCGATCGCGCCGATATCGAACCGGTCGTAGCCCTTGAAGTCCTTGTCAAAATCGAGGAGTTTCAGCGGCGCGACCTTTTCGTGCGAAAGATAAGTCTGCGGCTCCATGATCTCTCGGGTCGTGGTCGGCGGATTCTTGAACACCTCGCCAAACGCCAGCTCTTTGCCTCCAGCATTAAGCAGCGCCGCTGTGAAGTCGATTCCGTACCGATACGGAAAAGTCAGCGTCTCTTTGAGAAAGACGGGCGCCGAGCGAAACGTGGGCGTGTCGGCGGTGCCCACTAACATGCCCTGCTTCAAAGCGTCCGCGATCTGAGGAGCATCCAGCAGCGTTTTGCCCGTGGGCGCAAGCGAATAATCGAGCAGGGTGACCATCGCCTGTCCTTCGATCACTGCCTGCCGCGCGGATTGCATTTCGTCAGTCGCGATGTCATCCGGTGAAGGATCGCGGGCGTGGTTCGACTGCTCGCCTGTCTGCATCCATTTCTCCAGGCCAAAAGACTGGTCCTGGAGCGCATGCGTCAGTTCGTGCGCCAGCACTGGACGCTGCGATTCCGCGTCCACCCAGTTCAGCAGGTTTACCGTCTTGGTCTTGGGATCGTAATATCCCGCCACTTGCTCCTTGAGGAGCGCAACCAGAAACGTTTTCAGATCGAAATCGCGTGGCAAGAGTCCAAATTTCTTCAGCACAATTTCCGAGCGTTCCAGCCGTTGCGCGTCCTTGTCCTCTTTCATGTTCTTCTCGATGAAGGACTGCACTTCGCTGCGCTCCACCAGCCGCCGCTTGACTTCCTCTTTGATAGGCAGCTTGGTCTCGCGGCTGGCAAACTCCAGAATCTCGTCAACCGACTTGAAAAGCTCCTTGGCCTCCCGCGGGGAGATGATCTTTTCTGGCGTGGCCGGTGTGGCTTTTGTGGTTTGTGTGGCGCGGGCCCCCTCGCCCGCGTGGGCCGTCGACTGCTGCTGATCCTGAACCTGCAGACCGAGCTCGTCGAGGTTCTTGCCCGGAGCAGGACTGCTCTGCTGCAGAGCAGTCTGAGCCCAGACGGGTAGAGCCAGCAGCATGGCAAGCAGAACAAGTTTGCTATTGCGGATTCTCATTGTCACAGATGGCACCCTGAGCGGGATCGAAGGTGGGCTAGTGATTCTCTCCGACAGAAATTTATCCGCCTGAAACGCGATTTACGACCCACTCGCCCGCCTCCCGCGTGCCCAGTGACCCACCAATGTCCGTAGTGGTCTTCTTCTCCCGTACCGCTTCAAGCACTACCGCTTCAATCTTCTCGGCCTGGGCAGTCATCCCGAGATGCGCCAACATCATGGCTGCAGTCAGAATCGCGCCCAACGGGTTGGCAATGTCCTTCCCCACGAGGGGAGGCGCCGATCCATGCACCGGCTCGAACATCGAAGTCTTCCCCGGATGCAGGTTGCCACTCGCGGCCATGCCCAAGCCACCCTGCAGCCCTGCGGCGAGGTCGGTGATGATGTCGCCAAACATGTTGTTGGTCACGATCACATCGAACCCGCGCGGATCGCGCACCATCTGCATGCACAGCGCGTCCACGTACAGGTGCTGCTTTTCAATCTGCGGATACTCCCCGCCGACTTCCTTGAACACGCGCTGCCAGAGCCCACCCGCATGAGTCATGGCGTTAGACTTGTCGCACAACAGCACACGACGGCGGCGCGAGCCGTCCAACTTCTTGCGAGCAGCGCAGTACTCGAACGCATAACGTATGATGCGCTCCACGCCCTTGCGAGTATTCACGTCTTCCTGAATTGCGATCTCATCGGGAGTTCCCTGCTTGAAAACTCCGCCCAGGTCACCGTACACGCCTTCGGTATTTTCGCGGATCACGACGAAATCCACGTCCTTCGGCTCGACGCCCTTGAGCGGACAAAGCAACGCATCCATCAGCCGCACTGGCCGGATGTTCGCGTACAAGTCCATCTTGAGTCTCATGCCGAGCAGGATTTCCTTGGCGTGAATGTTCGAGGGCACACGCGGATCGCCGAACGCGCCGACCAGGATTGCGTCGAAGTCGCGAGCGAGCACCGCGAATCCGTCGGGCGGCACGGTGGTCTTATCGGCGAGATAGCGGTCGGCACCCCAGTCGAAGTGGGTAAAGGCCAGGTCAGCACCTGCCGCCTCGAGCACGCGTAACGCTTGCGGGATGACTTCTTTGCCGATGCCGTCGCCGGGAATGACTGCGATTCGTCTCTTTGCGCTCACTCGCACGAAGATATCAGAATCCACTGGGGATACATACCGATGCGCTTCCATTTGCGGGGGAACATATGCATGCCGAATCTTTCGCAGCCGACATCCAACTGGCTCCCACTCAGCCGTCGTCATCCTCCGCTATAATCGAAGTAATACGTGAAAACTGCCTTACAAGGCGATTCGACACAAGGCCAAGCGCCTGACTTCGGCGACCTTCGCGCTGAGTTTCAAGCCCTACTCTCGGGCTCTGGCGTGTACGACCTCAGTGCGCGCGCCAAGATTGCGCTGACTGGCGGCGACCGCGTCCGCTGGTTGAACGGGATGATTTCCAACAACGTCCGCGATCTTGCGCCGCGGCACGGCGTCTACTCCTTCCTGCTCAACGCCCAGGGACGCATCCAGGGCGACTTGTATGCCTTCAACCGAGGCGAATCCGTGCTGGTTGACACCGAGCGAGCGCAACGCGACAGAGTTTGGGAGTTGTTCGATCACTACATCATTGCGGACGACGTTGAAATGGCCGATGTCAGCGACAAGATCGCTGCCTTGGGCCTGACAGGTCCCGAGTCGCACGCTGTGCTCGAGCGCGCGGGCATTCCCGTGCCGGAACTCGCCTATCTGCAGTTCGCGGATGTTCAATGGCGGCAGATAGCGGTCACCGTGCTGCGGGCGGGAGAAGAGGCCAAGGAATCGTGGCAAATCTGGATCGGCCCCGAGCACGTCAACACTCTGTGGGATACGTTGGTCAAGGCAGGGGCGAAGCCGACGGGCTCCGCGGCGCTGAATCTGTTCCGCATCGCGCGTGGAATTCCGCAGTTCGGACAGGACATCCGCGACCGTGACTTGCCGCAGGAAACTGGCCAAACGCGCGCGCTGAATTTCACGAAGGGTTGCTATCTGGGTCAGGAAATCGTCGAACGCATTCGTTCGCGGGGCGCGGTGCATCGGCAATTCACAGCGTTCGCAGTCGAGGGTCCGCTGCCGGAACCGGGCAGCAAGATTCAAGCGGACGGAAAAGAAGTCGGCGAAATTACCAGCAGTGCGATCTTGCCTTTGCCGAGTGGAGACTGCGCGGCTGCTCTCGGCTACTTGCGGCGTGAGGCGGCGGCGAAAGAACTGGTCGCCGGGGAAACAAAGCTGGCTCCGACTCAGACCACTATCGCTTAGCTGGGTGCGTGATGCCGAAGAGAACGCAAGACGGAATCAACTTATGGCAGAACACAAGAAAGATTCAGCAATTAAAGTCAACGACCGGCGTCTGTTTACCGCGGATGGCGACCTACGCGACAGCGTCGAGGAAAATTCCGCTGCGGCTTCCGAAACACCAACTCAGGTCGCCACGGCCAATTCGCCTGTCGCGGACGCGCCCTCGTCCGACGTGCCTCCTCCGCCGACCACCGGTGAGCAGGAGGCGCAGCATGATGCCTACAAACAATCTTCGCGCGACCTTGACGCGCGTGTCGAACTGAGCGGCCACTCTGCGAAGGAGCTCGAAGTCAGCTTCGAACGTTTTCTGGCCTCGCTTTACATGACTGCCATGATGCAACTCGGTTTGATGGTGGAACAGGGCGGCGCCCCGCATGTTGATCTGATCGGCGCTCGCCAGACGATCGACACGCTCGGCATGCTCGGTGAAAAGACCAAAGGCAACCTCACGCCGAAAGAGCAGGCCTTCATCCAGAACGCGCTCTACGAGCTGCGGATGGCGTATGTCGAAGTCACGAACGCTCTGGCGCATCCTCCCCAGCCCGGCCCCAGCACAGGAACCAACGGCTGATGCAGGCCACGCTGACGGTACTCGGCAGCGGCACTTCGATGGGAGTCCCCACGATCGGCTGCGACTGTGCCGTCTGCCGCTCGTCCGATCCGCGCGACCGCCGCACCCGGCCGTCGGTAATGATCAGCTTCAACGGGCACCACGTCCTGATTGACACTACACCCGATTTCCGCGAGCAGGCGCTGCGCGAGAAGATCACCGCGGTGGACGCCGTTCTTTACACTCATACTCACGCCGACCACATTCTTGGAATTGACGATCTGCGCCCGCTGAGCTTTGCGCACAAGCCGGGCAGATTGCCTCTGTATGCGGATCCCGCAGCAGCTGAGTTTCTGCGCAACATGTTCCGCTATATCTTCGACGCCGACTACAAATTCGGCGGTCTGCCTCAGGTGGAGCTGAAACCCATCGACGGCCCGGTTGAATTGTTCGGCGCGCGGTTTGAGCCGGTGACCGTGATCCACGGAGAGACTCCCATACTGGCCTTTCGGTTCGGATCGGCCGCCTACCTCACCGACCACAGCGACGTGCCGCCCGACTCTCTGGACCGGCTGCGGAATCTCGATATCTTGTTTCTGGATGCGCTGCGCTACAAGCCCCATCCGACGCACTCCACGGTTGAGCAGGCGTTGCGGATCGTTAACGAAGTAAAGCCTAAGCGAGCTTTCTTCACTCATATCTGTCACGACTTGTCCCATGCAGCGACCGATAGCTCGCTGCCACCTGGAGTCCGACTGGCGTACGACGGAATGAAATTGGAGTTTGAGATCTAGGAGGCTCTGAAAACTGATTCCTGGGGAGGTTGTTGACCTCGGCCGCTAAAGCCGAATCTCAAGGCAAACCGGTTATTCGCAGCGCTGAAGCGCTGCCACCCAAAATCAGCTGGCACACTCGATGCAGGTCTTCCACAAACTCGAAGACGTTCCTGCCGACTTCGGCCCCACACTGGTGAGCGTCGGCAACTTCGACGGCGTACACCGCGCGCACCGCTTTGTGCTCAGCGAAATTGTGAAGCGGGCCAAAGGCCTCAAGGCGAAGTCGATGGCGGTGACCTTCGAGCCGCATCCCACTCGCATCCTGCGTCCGGATTCCAATTTCAAATTGCTCACGCCGACACCGGAAAAATTGCGGCTGCTAGCCGCGACTGGAGTTGACGCGGTTCTGCCGCTTCCTTTCACGCGCGACTTGTCGCTGATGACCCCGCGCCAGTTTGCCCACGAGATTCTGAAGAAACGCCTGCGCGCCTGCGAAGTTCATGAGGGCTACAACTTTCATTTCGGACACAAGGCCTCAGGCAACATTCACACTCTGCGTGAACTGGGCCGGCAGATGGGTTTTGAGGTGCACGACTACCCTGAGATGCGCCTGCGCGGCGAGCCGGTGTCGAGCAGCCATATCCGGCAACTGCTCCGCGAAGGCCGTGTCAGCCGGGCGCGGCATCTACTGGCCCGTCCGTTCAGCATTCTTTCAACCGCAGGCCGCGGGCGCGGCTACGGATCAAAATACACCGTGCCAACCATCAACCTGGCGCGCTACGAAGAGCTTGTACCGAAAGACGGCGTCTACATCTCGCGGACCCGCGTGGGCGACGAGTGTTTTGATTCGGTCACCAATATCGGTAATCGTCCGACGTTCGGCGCCGATTCTTTCGCCGTCGAAAGCCATCTGCTGAATTTTCATCCCCTCGAAGTCACGGCGGATACGGAAGTCGAAATACATTTTCTTGATCGGCTACGCGACGAAATAAAATTCCCGTCAGTTGAGGCGCTGAGAGAGCAGATCGGCCGTGATGTTGCAAAGTCGCAGAAGTATTTCCGGCGGCTGAAAATTCGTAGTTAGTGGTTAGTGGTTGGTCCTTGGCCGTGGGTCTCACTGGCTGCGCAGTTCTGAAACTAGACCAATCACCAACCACTAACCACCAATCACTGCTGTACAATCGCCCCCGCATGGCCATTGGCCCCATCCAACTTCTGCGCCAAGCCACTCCCGGCCAACGTCGCACTCTGCTCGCTGCCGCACTCGGATGGATGCTCGACTCCTTCGACGCTATGCTCTACGCCCTAGTGCTGGCGCACGTCATGCGCGATTTCGGCATGTCGAAGGCCACCGCCGGCCTGCTCTACACGCTGACATTGGTGGCATCGGGAATTGGCGGCGTGTTGTTTGGCTTCCTCGCCGATCGAATCGGACGCAAGCGCGCTCTGATGCTGAGCATCCTGACCTATTCAATCTGTTCGTTCGCTTCCGGGCTCTCCACTGGCATCGTGAGCTTAGCGATATTTCGATTCATTCTCGGCCTGGGCATGGGTGGAGAGTGGAATACGGGCGCGACCCTGGTCGCCGAGACCTGGCCCGACGAACTGCGAGCCAAGGCGATCGCCCTGGTGCAGAGCTCGTGGGCAATTGGCTTTGCTCTGGCGGCGCTGGTTGCGGGCGTTGTCTTGCGTTATGCCAACTGGCGTGCTGTGTTCTTTGTCGGGATTCTGCCGGCCGCGATCACTCTCTGGATTCAAAATCGCGTGCCCGAATCGGAGATGTGGAAAGAGCAGCAACGCCGGCCCGTAGGTTCTGAACTCGTTACATCAGCAGTGAAGCAGCGCGATCACGATTCCTTTCTCCAGATCTTCCGACCGCCATATGCGAAGAGCACGATCACTCTGCTCCTGTTGAATTTTTTCGGAATGTTCGCCTGGTGGGGATTGTTCACATGGCTGCCACCTTATCTGTCGCTTCCCGTCGAGCAGGGTGGGCGCGGCTTTGGCGTGATGGGGACCACCTCGCTGCTCGTCGTTCTCAATCTGTTCGGCATGTTTCCCGGATACGCCAGCTTCGGCTGGGTTGCAGACCATCTCGGCCGCCGCCGCTCTTTCATTCTTTACACGTTCACGGCAGCGCTGCTGGTGCCGCTGTACGCCATGGCGCGTTCCCCGGCCGTCCTGCTGGTACTGGGCGTAGTTGTTGCATTTTTCGGGACCGGATTCTTTTCTGGCTCGGGGATAATCGGAAGCGAAATCTTCCCGACTCGCGTACGCGCCCGCGCTCTCGGTTTTACCTACAACGGAGCACGAACGATGAGTTCGCTTGCGCCTCTCACCATTGGATGGGTAGGTCAAATCAAGGGGCTGAGCTGGGCGTTCTTTCTCTGCGCCGCGGCATTCTTCCTGGCCAGCATAATGGCAACGCAGTTGCCCGAGACGAAGGGAAAGAGTCTCGACTGAGGCATATTTCAAGTCTTTCCGATGATTCGGGTTCTCGAGCCCAGAACCGCTGCCGCCAAATCTCTTTCCAACATGATGGACCAGGCGACCGTCACCAGTAACAGTCCCCAAGAGAAAAATAAGGACGCCTCGAACGATTTCACTCCAAAGCGCAACAAAAACAGCCACAGTACGGTCAGGAAAATCCCGATGTAGAAAGAATTTCGGCGAACTCGTTCTGACCAGGGCACCGATGTTGTACACGCTGATTGGAAGATCAATGCGAATGGGAATGCGACGATCAGGTCTGCAAGGTAGTGCTCCCCTAACGCCAACGTCGCGAAGACGGTGGCCGGCACAAACAGCCCAACCAGTAGTCTTCCCCACCGCGGCCAATGGCGGGAGTTCCACCAAACCAGCAGAGCAGCTCCCAGGCGGATGGAAGGCATGCAGTTGCGCGGACTGTCGGGAACCGCCATCGGCTCCAGGATGATCTCGGCCAAGGACGGTGGCGCCTGGGGGTACATTCCAGCGAACGCATAGCGCGGACCCACCGCGGGGTACACACTGTAGTACTGCGCGAAGCCCAGAATTGTTAGGGTGAGGAATAGAACCAGGATGGCAACAGGCTTTTTGGTTCGCATGCGGTCCGATGCATAGAGGATGCAAACGGTGAGTGGCAAAGCGTAGTACACAATCTTGGTCAGATTCCGGGCTGTTGGGTTTTGAAGTAGGAATTGACCCAGCATGAAACTCGGTTGAAATCCCAAGCTACCGTCAAACGCTAGCAGAAAAGCATCGTAGGTCTTGTGACGAAGCCATATGTTGAGCGGGGACCGAATAGCCCTCCACCAAAGCCAGCATGGGACAGACGGCTCCCGAATAAAAAGTTCGGAGATATGATTTCTTTGCGGCCCCATGCGACCAGACGACTTGACCCGCGAGAACGATACGGACGCCGATTCCCAGAAACGTCCCCCAACTGATCCAACGGACGCCGTAGTAGTCCCCCACGCTCCCATTCAACCTTATGCACAAGGTGCGCAGGCAGCCGGCGAGGATCAGAATCGGGATTAACGTCCAGCGAGGTGGACGAGTCCACATGTTTATGAAAAACGTCCCCAGCAGAGTAAAGGCTAACGTCGGATACAACTCGAAAGGATGCATACTCTTCGTCAGTCAAAAACGAGTTTGTTCGAGCAGCAGGAATTCGGTTCAGCTGATCGAAAATCAGGCAATCATTCCAATCACTCCATCGGCTCGAGGATGAGTTCTTCGCGGCTGGTCGCGTCCGGCCACTGAATCAGCACTATCGCAACCAGTACGACGACTATGCCCAGGGTTTGCACTGGCCGCAAAAGTTCTCCCAGCGCGATGGCGGCAATCACGATGCTGAACACCGGCTCCAGGCAACTGGCCACAACCGCGCGCGTGGGTTCCAGATGTTGCAGGCCCGCAAAGTAGCAAGAGAATGGACCCAGCACCGAAACCAGTGAAAAGATCAGCATGAATCCCCACTGCTCGCGACTGTAGTGGGCGGCCACGATCTTCCACGGAGGATTAACAAACATCCAGAACGTCGCCGCCGATGCCAGCACCCACAGCAGCACTTTCCAGCGATCGTAGCGCGCGAGCACGCGGTGTCCGCCGATGTTGTAGAACGCAAATGAAAATGCCGCCAGCAGAGCGGCGCTCACGCCCACGGGATCCAAACCCAGTCCGCCCGAACCGACGAAACCTACTGCCAGCGCGCATCCTACGACCGCCAGTCCGACGGCGGCGCTGCGACGCAATGAAGGCCGCTGGCCTCCGCGCAGGACTGAGTACAACAGCACCCAGACCGGCGCCGTGTACTGCAGGATAATCGCGGTTGCGACATTCGTCCGTTGAATCGCGAGGTAGTAGAGGAAGTTGGAGGCGGCCACTCCCAGCACGCCGATCAGCAGGAAACGTACCAGATCGCGTCCCGGTACTCGCAGCGCTGGCGCTCCCCGCCGGATCAAAAGCACTGGCAGCAGAACCAGAAGCGAGAGCGTGGTCCGGCTTTGCGAGAGGATCAGGGGATCAATCGCCGCCAGCGTTATGCCGGGAAGCCGTCCCGTAAAAGCGGCGCGGCCGAGGGTGGCTGCGACCCCCCAGAACAGAGCAGCGCTCCCGATGTAGAGATAACCCCGCAGCCGATGCGCGCCAGCTGTCACGCCGTGTGCTCGATGGTGTAGGTGATCGTTGCAGTCTTCCCGAGCATCGCAGAAACGGAACAATACTTTTCTTTCGAAAGATGCACGGCGTCTTCCATCGCCTTCTTTGATACCTGGCCGCGGACAATGTAGGTGAGGTGGATCTCCGTGTAGACTGCTGGATAGCCGGTGGCCCGTTCGCCCTTAGCGCGTACTTCGAGGGCAGTGAAGGGCTCACGCTTCTTGCGAAGGATTCCGATAACGTCGGACGCGGTGCAGCCACAAAGCGCGATGAGCACGAGTTCCATCGGGCTGTTGGCGGTTTTCTCTTTGCCGGCATCCACAACGATCGCGTGGCCGGAGCTGGCTTGGCCGATGAATCGATCCTGGTCTGACCAATTTAATGATGCTTCGATCATTTCGCCTCTTCTCCGGATTGTCAGCAGACGGCACCAGTGCCGTCCTTTGCGGCTGGAGCGCAGCAGAACTGCCTCCTTACCGCCGGTTGTCTGTCATCGGTTCGGGATGAATCAGCACGCGGAACAACTCCGGCGCTTCCTGCTTAAACCGTATTTCGAGCGCGGTCTGCACATCGTGCACGCGCGAGAGCGGCATTTCATCGGGCAGCGTGCAGTGGCAAGAAACGTACAACCGGTCGCGAATCTTCTTGAATTGAAATTCATGTATATCAATCACTTCCGGGAACTCTCTGACAATTTTCTTTAAATGTCTTTCGAGTCGAGGCTCCTGCACGATCTGCTCTCCCCTCTCAATGGTCGCAGGCTCGCTTTCGATGTGCGTCAGGATGGTCGAAATCTCGGGCACCTCGTTGCGCATTTCAGTTTCGAGACGGGTAACCTCATCGTGCGCCTGCTTCATGCTGAGCTGCTCGTCGAGTTCCAGATGCTGCTCCACGTGAAGCTTGCCATTCAGGTCCTGCACGCTGACGTCATGGACGTTTAGATTGTTCCGCGTCGCCACGGCCCGAACGCGGTCGAAGATATTTTCCGAGCGGCGCGCGCGCGGAACCGAGTGCACCATGACGTCGGCATTGGGTAGAACCTGGTGAACCTGTGCCGTCACCTCATCCGCAATCTGCTCGGAGCGCTGGAAGGTGAAGTTGCGGGAGAGTCCCACTGAGACATCGGCGAAGTAGCGGTTCCCCGCTTTGCGGATGCGCGCGCGGCCCACTTCAAGCACGCCGTCGACGTTACGAATCCTTTCCAGGATCTGGTTGCGCACACCGGGAGGAGCAGCGTCCAGCAGAGCATCAACCGTTCTCCGCGCCAGCCGCCAACTGACAGAGACCACCACGCCGGCAACGAATAGGGCCGCAATCGGATCGGCTTTGCTGAGCCAGGTGACGTGGTAGCTCCGCCCCAACTGCACCAGGGCTAGACCCAGTATCACAACGGAACTTGACCAAATGTCGGTCGAAAAGTGCAGCGCATCGGCTTCCAGAGCCTGGCTGTCGTACTTCGTGGCAATGCGCCCCAGCGCGCGGGATCGCCAGGCATCCACCAGGATGGAAAGAAGCATCACGACAAAAGCCGCGGCGCTCGGCTCGATTTCCACGCTGTGAAAGAAGAGCCGCTTCACGGCCTCGGAGATGATCCAGATGCAGGTCAGCAGCAGCAAGCCGGTCTCGATGAAAGCCGAGAAATTCTCGACTTTGCCGTGCCCGTACTGGTGATCGGCGTCGGCCGGCTTGTCGGAGACACGGACGGAAAAAAACGTCACCAGGGCCGCGATCAGGTCCAGTCCGGAGTGAGCCGCCTCGGAGAGAATTCCCAGCGAGCCGGTCGTAAATCCCACCACGATTTTCAGGGCGGTAATCGCGAAGGCCGCTAAAACAGAATTCCCGGCGACCGCGCGTTTCTCCGCGCGCATCGACTCGGGGCTGAAGGCGGTCTGCATTTCCGGCATACCGCATTATCGCTTCCGATTCGAGTACCGCCAACCCCCGGTAACTGCCTATCTGGGCCGCGGCATGCTAGGATGACACTTCGCGGTAATTCCCTTCTGGAGGACTATTTTCATGCGCAATCGGTGGCTCGTGTGTCTCTTGGTCGGAGGCCTCGCTTATGGACAAGCGGCTAAACCGGCACCACCACCCAATCCACATCCTGCGGCCGCGCCGAAGGCGGAGCCGAAAGCAGATGCCGATGAGAAGCCGACTGAAACCAAAGTCAGCCCCAGCGATCCTGTCATCACCGTGAAGGGCGCGTGTACCGATCCTGCAAAGAAAGGGGAGACGTGCGAGACGGTGGTCACGCGCGAGCAATTCGAAAAGCTCGCCGAAGCCTTGCAGCCGAACATGGCGGCCCCCATCAAGCTCCGACTGGCTAATGCTTACTCCCGGCTGATCGGGATGAGCAAGGAAGCGGAGAAGCGCGGGCTCGACAAGCAGCCCAAATTCGAAGCCAACATGGGCTTCGCGCGCATGCAGATCCTTTCCCAGCAGTTGACCAGCAGCTTGCAGGAAGAATCGCAGAAAGTCTCCGACGCCGACATCGAGAAGTACTACAAGGACAAGATCGACACTTACCAGGAAGCAACCCTGCAACGGATTTTCATCCCGCGCACACAACAGGTTACGCCACCCAAGGTCGCCGCAGCCGTCAAGAAGGATAAAGCAACCGAACAGAAGGAAGCCGAAGCCCGCGAAAAGGCCGGCGAAGCGGCCATGACCAAGACTGCTGCCGCTCTGCGGGTTCGTGCCGCCAAAGGCGAAAGCTTCGACACGCTGGAGAAAGAAGCCTATTTGGCCGCTGGCCTGACAGGAAATCCGCCATCGACCAAGATGGACAAGGTTCGGCCTACGACTCTGCCTCCCGCGCACCATGCCGCTTTGCAACTGAAACCCGGAGAGGTAACGGAAGTGATCTCCGATGCCACCGGGCACTACATCTACAAACTGGTGAGCAAGCAGTCACTGCCGCTGGATACTGTCAAACCGGAAATCAAGAATTGGATTGCCACGCAGCGCTTTCGCGATGCCATGCAGGAATTTCAGGGCACCTCACAGCTGAACGACGCCTACTTCGGGATCAAGCCCAAGCCTCCGGCGCAGCCCGGGCAACCCGAGCCGGGCGATGTCGACCCCGACTAAATGGAAACGGCGAAACCAACCGTCATTGTGACGGGCATTTCGGGCAATCTCGGGCAGCGTCTCGTGCCGTTGCTCTCCGATTACACGGTGGTGGGGATTGATGTCTCGCCTCCCGCCGTCCCGATTCAGCGCTTCGTGCCGCTCGACCTGGGAAAGGAAGAGTCCACTCGCGAGTTGTTTCTCTTGATGCGCGAGCTGCAGCCAGCGTCGGTGGTGCACCTGGCGTTCGTCATCGATCCCCAACGCTCCGGCGTTCTCGATGTGGATCGGATGTGGCAGATTAACGTCGCCGGGACCGCCCGTGTAATGGAAGCCGTTACCGAAGCCAACCGCAGCGCCGGCGCCCACATTCGCCAGTTCATTTTCCCCAGCAGTGTGTCGGCATACGGTTCTGACACGCCTCAAGCCGTTACCGAAGACGCTCCACTCGAAGCCCACACGCTGCCCTACGCGATCCACAAGAAAGAAAGCGACCTGGTGGTGCAGCAGCGGGCCCCGGCACTGCGGGGCTGCAGCGTGTTTATTTTGCGGCCCCATATTTTTGCCGGAGCCACCGTCGAGAACTATCTGATGGGAGCGTTCCGGGGAACGCCCAATGGCAAAAGCAAGCGCGCGGCCCGCATGCGCCAGCGGGGCAAACGCCTGCCCTACATGCTCCCCTTTGGGAAAACGTATCTCGACAACCAGATTCAATTCGTCCACGTGGACGACATGGCGCGACTCATCACCTGGCTCTTGCAGCGTGAGCCCGAAGCGCGACGCTTGACAACTTTGAATGTCGCTGGACGTGGCGAACCTTTGACCTTAGAGCAGTGTATCCGCATAGCCCAGGCGAAGTTGCTGCGCGTCCCAGGAAAGTGGGGCATGCGCCAGGTGCTGCGATGGTTGTGGCGTTTGAAACTTTCAGCCATCCCCCCGGATGCGGTCCCCTACATGACCGGGCAGTACATCATGAACACCGACCGATTGAAGAAATTCCTGGGGCCGGATTACGAGCAGGTGATCCGCTACACGATTGCCGACGCCTTTGCGGATTCATTCCGGAAAAACGCCTGACCGCAGAAATAGCTGGGCCCGCAGGGAAAAACAACATGCTGTTCCGCGATCCTGGTTCTGCCCCGCTTCTTCTCCGCGACCTCGGCGTACTCTGCGGTTAAACGATTTTGGTCTCACTTCACCCCGCGATACAGTCCCGCGACGCCAAATGTATAAGACGCCCACGACGCTTCGCGGAACCCTGCTTGACGCATACGTTCCAGCATCTCGTCGGGCGGCGGAAAACGCTCGACCGATGCGGGCAGATACTTGTAGGGGCCCTGAACTCCGGAAATTACTGTCCCAAGCGCTGGCAGTACGCGCTTGAAATAGACACGATAGACTTTTCCGAGCAACCCGCGGGGCTCTCCAAAATCCAAGATCCCGCACTGGGCGCCCGGACGCAGGACCCGCACCATCTCGCGCAGGCCCGCATCGTAGTCGGCCAGATTGCGAAACCCGAATGCCGCCGTCACCAGGTCGAAATGAACGTCGGGAAACGGCAATCGCAACGCGTCGGCCTCGATCCAGCGTAGCGTGGTCTCTCTTCCCTTTACCGCCGCCCGCTGCAGCATGGCGTGAGAGAAATCCGCGCCAATAATCTGCGGACTGCCGTTGTTGGCGCGCCGCCGCAAAGCAAAGGTCATGTCTCCGGTGCCGCAACACAAGTCGAGTACTCGCGCATCAGGACGCTTCACGATGGAATCAAATGTCCGTGCCGCCCGCCACCACCAGAACCGGTCAGTGTTAAACGAGAGAACGTGATTGACCAAGTCGTAGCGAGGCGCGATCGAGGTGAACATCTCCCGCACAGCCTTACCGGCGGACTCCCTGTCCCGGGCGCCCGCAGGAGATGCGCCGACGATCCTATTGATTTCCTGGGTCATTTGCGTGACAGCTTCCGAATTCCTTCCACGGCGGCGCGAACAACTGGTGCGGGCACGTCGCTCACAATTTCCACGTTTCCGATCTTCCTCGGCAGGACAAAGTGCACCACTTCCTGCCGGGTCTTCTTGTCGGAGTGGAGGCGTTTCAAGACTCCCGCCGTCTGGAACTTCATCCGCGGGAGCCTGCCAAAACCGAGAATCGCAGCGCTGATGCGCTCCGCTCCCACGCTGTCCAGCTTGCCGGTGGAAAGCGCCATTTGCGTTGCGGCAATCATCCCCCACGCCACGGCTTCTCCATGCAACAGCTGCGTGTAGCGAGTCTCGGCTTCGAGCGCGTGTCCGATAGTATGCCCCAGGTTGAGTACCTGACGCAGTCCGCCCTCGCGCTCATCCGCACTCACGACCCGCGCCTTAAGCCGCACCGATTCAGCAATGACTTTTCCAACCACGCTCGGATCGCGATCCAGTATCTCGCGCCGCCGATCTTCGAAGAGCCGAAACAATCGGGCATTTCCGATGACTCCACACTTGAGCGCCTCATACAGCCCGGCGCGATACTCGCGCGACGGAAGAGTGGTGAGCACATTGGGATCGATCAGTACTACGCGCGGCTGATGGAATGTCCCGAGTAGATTCTTCCCCGACTGGAGGTTTACGCCGGTCTTGCCGCCAATCGCCGCGTCGACTTGCGCCAACACCGTGGTCGGAATCTGAATCACGTCCACACCGCGCATATAGACGGATGCCAGAAACCCTGTGACATCGCACACCACTCCTCCACCCAGCGCGATCAGGGTGGCGCTGCGATCCGCGCCTAGTTTGACAAGACTCTCAGCCAATTTCTCGAGCGTCGCCAGGCGCTTGAAACGCTCGCCGTCAGCCATCTCCAGCGCGACCGCCCGCACGCCCGCCTCGGCCAGAGCCTGGAGAAGAACTTTCCCCCAGCGTCGGCGAACCGGCGGCACGGTGATCACAAACACCCGGCGACGTCCGACGAGTTTGCCCAAGTGCTCTCCCGCGCGCGCGAGCAGGCCGCTGCCGAGGAGCACCTGATAGGACCGCGAGGGCGTGCGTACGGGGATGCGAATCATGAAGTTTCATCATAGCGTATGGCTCTCGCCGTTCGGCAGGGCGCAGAGTTCGCAGAGGTTCGTGGCTTCTATCGCGTGGTACCATTTTTTCGGTGACGAAGCAGACTCCCACCGAATGCGATTTCCTGGTCGTCGGCGCCGGGGTCGCCGGGCTGCGGGCTGCGATTGAACTTGCAGACGCCGGCAGGGTGCTCGTGCTCGCCAAGCGTCAGGTGCGCGACTCCGCTACGCACTACGCGCAGGGAGGAATCGCCGCCGCTCTCAGCGACGAGGACGAAGTGAGCCTGCACCTCCAGGACACACTTGTTGCCGGAGACGGCCTCTGCAATGTCGAAGCCGTCCGCGTGCTCGTCGAAGAAGGTCCGCCTCGCATTGAAGAACTGATCGAGTGGGGCACACAGTTCGATCGCAACGGAACCAAGCTTGCATTCACGCGCGAGGGCGCCCATAGCCGCAACCGGGTCCTCCACGCGCAGGGCGATTCGACCGGACAAGAAATCTTGCGCGCGCTCTACGCCAAAGCCAAGACACTCAAGAACATCTCGGTGCTGGAATTCGAGATGTCATCCGACCTGTTGCTCGAAGACGGCCGCGTGGTGGGCGTATCGGTGATCGGCGACGGGGGACAGCTCCAACAGATCATCGCTTCCGCCGTGTTGCTCGCGACCGGCGGCCTCGGACAGCTCTATCGCAATACCACGAATCCCGAAGTCGCGACGGGGGACGGCGTCGCCATGGCTTACTTAGCGGGAGCCGAAGTCAGCGACATGGAATTCATTCAATTCCACCCGACCGCGCTTTATCTGAAGAACGCCCCGCGTTTTCTGATTTCAGAAGCTTTGCGCGGGGAAGGCGCTTACCTCCGCAACATGGAGATGGATCGCTTCATGCACAAATACCACGCGCTCGGCGAATTGGCTCCGCGCGATGTAGTCGCCCGCGCCATCGTGCACGAACTTGAAATCACTCGCAGTCCCGAACCCATCGCTTACCTCGACCTCACCCATCTCAAGCCCGATCATGTGCAGCACCGCTTCCCGCGTATTTACTCCACATGCATGGAGTACAACATCGACATCACTACCGAGGTAATTCCGATCCGTCCCGCGGCCCACTATGCCATGGGCGGAGTGCGCAGCGATCTCTCCGGACAAACGAGTGTGCCGGGACTCTATGCGGCCGGCGAAGCCGGTGCCACCGGCGTTCATGGAGCGAATCGTCTGGCCAGCAATTCCCTGCTCGAAGGATTGGTGTATGGCGCGCGGGCAGGTCAGGCGATGCGAGGCAATCTTCGCCACGGCTCTCCCCGTTTAAACCCAAAGCGGGCGGCTTCATCCAACGGGCCGGTGGATTCCGGTATTGAGGAATTGATCAGCCATGTTCGTGACGTGATGTGGAACAAAATCGGCATCGTCCGCGAAGGTTCCGGTCTGCGCCAAGCGTTCGAAACATTGCGGAGCCTCCAACCTCGAGTCGCGCATCCGGGGACACGCCGCGCCTTTGAGGCTCGCAACATTCTGACGTCAGGTCTGCTGGTGGCTCGGTCTGCGCTGGCCCGCGAGGAAAGCCGTGGAGCCCACTACCGCACCGACTACCCTTCCCACGACGACGCAAAGTTCTTGAAGCACTCCGTGATGCTCGGCGAGAAGATTTCCTTTCAGTGACTTTGAGCCAAGGCGCCGAAATGCTCTGAGTCCTCTGTGACCCCTGTGTCCCCTCTAGTGAAGAAGTTTGCCGACACCTTCTAGACTTTCTTCTTCTTCGGGTGTCGCAGCGAAGCCACTATCGACGTTCCCAGCACAAGCACAATGACAGCCAGCGTCCAGATTGTCGGGATGTGGAAATAATGCGCGCCGATCATCTTCACTCCGACAAAAATCAGCACAACCGACAACCCATAGTGGAGGAAGTGAAACAGATCCATCATCCCGGCCAAGGCGAAATACATCGAGCGCAGCCCGAGAATTGCGAAGACGTTGGACGTATAAACGATGAATGCATCGAGCGTGATCGCGAGCACCGCCGGAATCGAATCCACGGCAAACAGCACATCGGTGGTTTCGATCAGGATCAGCACGACCAGGAGCGGTGTCGCATAAAGGCCCGGATTGCGGACCAGAAACTTTCCGCCAACGTAGTCCTTCGTGACCGGCATCACCTTGCGAAATAGTCGGAGCACCGGGTTCTTCTCCGGATGGATTTCCGTTTCTCCCTGGCGAAACAGCTTGATCCCCGAATAAACCAGCAGGGCCCCGAAGAAATACGTGATCCATTCGAAGCGCCGGATCAAAGTGACGCCCGCCAGGATGAACAGCCCGCGCATGACAAGCGCGCCTACGATCCCCCAGAACAACACCTTGTGCTGATGGTCATCGTGTACTTTGAAATAGCGGAAGATCACCAGGAAGACAAACAGGTTATCGACGCTGAGCGAGAGCTCAACGACGTATCCGGTGACGAACTCCAGCATGCTGGTGCGGCCATGCCAGAAAAGAACGAACACGGCAAAACCGGCGGCCAGCGCGATCCAAACGCCCGACCAGATCAACGCTTCGCGAAAACCGACTCGATGGGATCGGCGATTCAGCACTCCCAGATCGAGTACCAACATCGCCACGACGAAGAGGTTAAAAAGAATCCAGAAGAGGAGCACAGGAGAATAGTACGACAGGTCACAGGCCAGAGGTCAGAGGTCACAGGTGGTAGGTCGCAGGTCGCCGAAAAGGCAAAGCCAAACGGGTTGCAAGGTCGATACAATTTTGCGTAGAGACGCGGCGTGCCAGGTCTCTTGTCCCCACCAGGGTCCCAGGTTTTCCTGCCACCTGCCACCTGAGACCTGCTTTTTCCCTACTTCACCCTCCCGCGTTTCCCATTCGCCCACTCGTCCCACATGCCCATCGATTTCATTTCGTCGTCCATGTGGGTCTCGTGCAGCGTTTGTTCAATCTGCGCGCGATCCAGGCGTGGACCAACGCGTTCGGAAGCATTCGCCAGGGCAAAGCTGAGGGCCGCGGCTTCGGCAACGTGTTTCTTGAGTTGCGGGAAATCAACTTTGTCGTAGGTGTCCGACGTGGCATGGTAATTCACCAGGTAGTTCGCTTCGTCCTGTTCGGCGACGAACGTCGGCACGCCCTCGAGCATGAAATCGAAGTGATCGGTGCCGGCTTCCGCAGTCGGGATCAGCTTAGCGGCACCGAATTGCTCGAGCGGCGCGACCAGCGCTACGGCCGACGACACGACATCCTTACGTCCACCGGTGGAAAACGAGGTTGTCTTGCCGGTTCCCGCATCGAAGACGACCACCCCGGCAGCTTTGTCGAGTTCATTGCGGTGAGCGACGGTGTACATGCGCGAGCCGATCAGTCCCTGTTCCTCTCCCGAAAACAAAATGAAACGCATGGAGCGGCGTGGCTTCAGTCCTGAGGCCTTGATAGCGCGTAGCGTGTCGATTACCAACGTGGCGTTGCAGCCGTTGTCGAGCGCTCCCGTCCCGAGTTCCCATGAATCCAGGTGGGCGCCGAGGATGACGAACTCCTCGGGCTTGTCGCTGCCGCGGATCTCAGCCACCACGTTCCAGGATTTGATCGGGCCACCAATCCGGTTGGGAATCGCGAGATCCGCCCACACCGGGTTCGCCGACGCTAGCAGGCGGGCAATCCGCTCTCCGTCCTCTCGCGCAACAATTACCATCGGCAGCTGATCGATTTCGCCGGCTCCGGAATTGGTATGCCGATAGAGAATGTCGTTATCGCGTGTGGCCATGAATGCGATGGCTTTGGCTTTTCCCTTGACGGCAAGCGCAATCACTGCTGGCGCTTGCTCGTACTCTAAGAAAAGATCAGCCCATGTCGCCAGAACCTTCGTGTGCACCAGCAGGAGTTTGCCGGAAACGTCTCCAGCTTTGGCAAAATCGGCTTCGCTGCCCTGACCCACGTCCATGACGGGAACATGTTTCACGGCCGCCAGCGCGGGCGCCCAGGCGATCGACACTGCGCGGACCGGGAAGGCCGTGCCAGAATAGGTCGCCGCGGTCATGGAGGTTGCACCTTCGGCCCACGATTGCTGAATCGTGAACTCTTCGGTGTGAACATTTTCGGCGCCGGTGGCCTTGAACGCGGCCACGCCCCAGTCCACCGCGCGCTGCATCGCCGGAGTACCGGGAACGCGGCCGCCAATTTCGTCGGTTAGACGGCGAAGGTTGTTTTCCAGCGGCGATGGTTTCAGTGCTTCCTGAATCAATCGGTCGGTAGAGTTGTCAGTGGCAAACAGCGCCAGAGAAAAGAATGTTAGGCCCAACCACGCGAGTTTCCGAAGCATAGCGGGAGCATTAGAAATGAAATTGAAGGAAAGGGAAAGAGGCAGGTCGCAGGGTCGCAGGTCGCAGGTCGCAGGTCGCAGGTCGCAGGTCGCAGGTCGCAGGTCGCAGGTCGCAGGTAACACAAAATCTATCGACTCTAGGTGACAAGTGACTCGCAAGGAACCTGCCCCATTCGGAAATGGGTGTTCCTGAGACCTGTCACCTGCCCCCTGCGACCTGCTTTTCTACGCTGGCACCAGTCCCCAGCGCTCTTGCAGTTTGCGCTCCATGGTGCGGAAGACGAGGCCGTCGATGATGAAACCCAGGATAATGATCAGGATCATCACCGCGATGACCTGGTTCATATCGTTAAGGTCGCGGCCCATCATCAGTAGTTGGCCGAGGCCCAGACTCAGGAAAATCATTTCGGCCTGGATCAGCGAGCGCCAGCCGAAAGCGAAACCCTGTTTCAGACCTGAGACGATAAATGGCAAGCTGGCGGGCAACAGCACCGACCAGAACAGACGAAATCCCTTCGCTCCCAGATTGCGTCCAGCCATTCCGTAGATCTTCGGCATTTGTTTGCGGCCGTCTTCCATTGCAATCGTCACCGAGAGCAGCGAGCCCATCAGCACGACGAACAGGATAGCCTTCTCCGTCAATCCGAACCAGAGGACCGCCAGCGGGATCCAGCAGATGCTCGGCAGCGACTGGAGGCTTACCAGCAATCCACCGAGCGTGTCTTCCAGGAACTTGTAGCTGCCCACGACCAGTCCCAGGATCATCCCAAGCACAACCGACAGGCTGTAGCCCACCAGCATGCGCTTCATGGTGACGCTGATTCCAATCCAGAAGCTGTGATCCTGAAAGCCGGCCCACAACGCTTCGGCGACGCCCCACGGCGGCGGGAACAGATACGGCGGCCAGAAGTGCAACTTCGCCAGCAGGGCCCATATCCCGATCAGTGCGCTATAAAAGAGGACTTGTTTACTTAGCTTTTTCATCGGCGTACTCCACTTCCAGGGACTTGTTGATCTCTTCGCGCAGACAATCCAAAATCTCGCGCGCCGTGCGTGCCACGTCGGTCTCTTCAATATGACGCGGACGGGGCAGAGCGATCGGAAACTCCTGCTTGACCCGGCCCGGACGGAAGGTCATCAGAACCACGCGATCTCCCAGACGCACTGCTTCACGCACGTTGTGGGTGACGAAAATGATGGTGCGGCCGGTTTCCGCCCAAATGCGCTCCAACTCGTCGTGCAGCAGGTCGCGAGTCTGGGCATCGAGCGCGGCGAACGGTTCGTCCATGAGCAGAACATCCGGCTCGGTAGCTAATGCGCGGGCCAGAGCAACTCTCTGCCGCATGCCGCCCGAAAGCTGATGCGTGTAGCTGTCGCGAAACTTGGAAAGATGGACCAGCCGCAGGTAGTACTGAATTTTCTCTTCGCGTTCGGCCTTGGAGATGTTCTTCATCTTCATGCCAAACTCAACGTTCTCGCCCACCTTCAGCCAAGGAAACAACCCCAGTTCCTGAAAGATCAGGATGCGATCTGTCCCAGGTCCGCTGACGGGCTTGCCGTCCACGAACACCTGGCCTGAACTCTGCTGGTGCAGGCCGGCAATCAGGTGCAGCAGTGTGGACTTGCCACATCCCGACGGCCCAACGACACACACAAACTCTCCCGGCTTAACTTGCAAACTAATGTTGTCGAGCGCGACCAAACGTCCCTTCGCATTCGTTTTGTAGGTCAGCGAGATGCCATCCAGCGAAACCTTGGGAACAACATTCGCGACTTCTGGCCGCATCGGAATTACGGTCACGGAAGCGGCCGGCTTACCACGCAATACGCTGGTGCGCCCGACTCCCCGGTGATCGGATGGAATCGGATACGCGTTCTGAGGATTCGTGCTCATTGAATGGCCTTCTTTCCCTTTTCCGCAAGAACCTGATTCAGAAGCGAGAGATCGTAGAGACTTGAAAGGTCCGGCATCTGGCGGCCCAGGAAGCCGGCGTCAAATGCCGACTTCGCCGCCGTCATGAGCGACGACCGCAGCGGATCGTAAGTCACCGTCATGCGGCCAAAAGCGTCGTCCAGTAGCGGATCCGCCAATGGTTTCCCGGTTTCTTTCTTGATCTGCATGTTCAGCAACTTCTTGGCCTCGGGTAAATGGGCGCCGATCCACTCCGTCACTTCGACGTGGGCTCGGATCCAGTCCTTAACCAGGTCCGGATGCTCTTTCAGAAATTGCGTGCGAACGATGAGATGGGAAGTCACGAATTGTCTATTGGGCCAAAGCTCGCGCTCGTCCAGGAACAAGCGTCCGTTGCCCTCGCGGATCAGGCGCGTTGCCCACGGCTCCGGAGCCCATGCCCCGTCGAGTTCCTTCTTCATGAAGAGTGTGAGCTGGTCCGGATTCGCCAGCGGGATTACCTGCACGTCCCCGCCTTTGTCCGTGGACTTCATGCCGTGCGCGATGAGCCAGGCGCGAAGTGCGACGTCCTGCGTGTTGCCCATTTGTGGCGAAGCTACTTTCTTGCCATGAAAATCTTCGGGCTTCTGAATTCCAGAGTCGTTGCGGACCACCAGAGCCGCTCCTCCGCTGGTCGCGCCGGCCACGATACGCAGCGCTTCTCCATTCGATCGAACGTAGCCGGAGATGGCCGGGTTCGGACCGATGTAAGTCATATCGATCGCGCCCGCGAAGAGCGCTTCGATCGCGGAAGGTCCGGCATTAAAACTCTTCCAATCGATCGTGACCTTGGGCCCCATGCGTTTTTCAAACCAGCCGTTGGCCTTGCCCACCATAGCCTGCGAATGAGTAATGTTGGGAAACGCTCCGACGTGGATGACGGTTTGCGCCGACGCGATGATCCCGAACAGTAGGACGAACAATGAAAAGATTGCAGTGATGAAGCCCCGCTTAGTCATGACCCTCTTTCCCGCCAGCGTGCACCATCAAGGGCAGCACAGTGGTTTCTGCCTTTTTCTTTTTGCTCCCGCGCTTCCCCGAACCGGCAGCGGGCTTGGTCATCAAGTCGGCGAGCGTTGTGTTTTCGAGAATCTTCGCCGCCGCATCCCGCACGTCCAGGAACACCTGGTAGAGGGCGCGGTGGTCAGCATCGCGGGTGATGAGGCCCCGTAACTGTTCGGCGTCGCCGAAGGGCGCCAGCGGACCGTCAATCAGGCGGATGATTTCGCTGAGCCGGATCTCCGCGGGCGGGCGACGCAATTGATATCCACCCTTGGCGCCCCGCGCGCTTTCCACGATCCGTGCATTCTTCAGTTCCAGAAGAATCAGTTCCAGGAACTTTTCCGGCAGGTTCTCTTCATAGGCGATGTCACGGATGCGGATCGCCCCCTGGCTATAACGACGCGTCAGCATCATCAGAGCCTGCAACGCATACAACCCTTTTTGAGAGATCTTCATTTACGCCCCTGTAACAATCCCTATCGGATTAATAGGCATTATAGGCAATTGCAAGCGCGATGCCAAAGGCAGAATCCTCAGAACGAAAAATGAAGTCGTAGATTCAGCAGGTTACAGGTAGAAGAACCAGCGCTCGACAGGCATTGTGCAGGGATTTGCACTTCGACGCCAGGCGGCCCGTCCCGGACGGTCCAAGAGATTGTCAAGGAATGAAACTGGTCAACTTACGCGCAGGATCTGGAGGGTGATGTTATCCGGCCCACCCCGCTCGCGGGCCAGTTCGATCAGTTCGCGGCCGGCCACTTCCGGGCTCTGATCCTGCACCACTTTCAGGATTTCCGCATCGTGCACCTGTCCCCACAAGCCGTCGGTGCATACCACCAGCACGTCCCGCGGTTGAAGAGGTTCCGGCTGCTCCGGAGACTCCATGATGAGATCAGCACTGGTTCCCAATGCCGCCGTCAGGATATTGCGCTGGGGATGTTTCTCCGCCTCTTCCCGGCTGATCACGCCCGATTCCACCAACCGCCCGACGTAGGAATGGTCGTGGGTGATCTGCGTGATCTGCCCATCCCGGATCAAATAAAGCCGCGTGTCTCCAACATGCACGTAATGCAGCGCATGCCCGACCAGCGCGATCGCAGTACAGGTCGTTCCCATCCCGCGCATTCGCGGGTGCGCAAAACCATGCTGCCGGACACGCTCGTGGGCAGTCTGCAAAGCTTCGTTTAATGTCTGTTGGGGATCGTCGCTGTCCAGGTCGCGATAGAACGAAGACACGGTCTCGACCGCCAGATGGCTGGCTTCCTGACCACCTTCGTAGCCGCCCATGCCATCGGCCACGATTGCCAGCCGCCCTTTGCGGAGAAATTGCTCATCATCCTCCGGCTCCCAATAGCCGAAGGAATCCTCATTGTTCTCGCGCTGGCAGCCGATATCGGACTGACCAGAGATTTCGACTCCGGGACGAACTTTCATCAAAGTGTCAGTGGTGCCGATCGGGTTCATGGGACAGGGAAACCCGCATGCAGGCGAAACACATGATTATAGAGGCTGAGGGGCGCGGTACTCAAACTGCGGACTGGAGACGATGGGTCGATAGAGAGGAAGACGGCAGCGACGAAGCGCCGTCCCCGAAGATCAGATATTTAGGAGTGCCAGAGCTTACGGACCGCAGGAGCCATCAGGCGCGTCGCCGGCCGCTGAGGCGACGGTAACGAAGGCCTGCTGTGAAGGGAGGCAGGCTTCGCGAAAGCTGCCATGAAAACATTGGGCGCGTCGCGGAGCAAAACAGAAGTCCCCCGTTCTTGCGAGTACAATTGAGCCGCACGTTTATGCCTGACAACCCTGCAATTCCGCCCGCCCCGCCGCCACCTGGGCCACCGCTAAAAGCACAAACCGATTTTCAGATTGGAGAAGAGTTTGGAACCGCCCGGCGCACGTTGCCCCCAGCGGGGATTGTCCTGCTGTGCATTGCGGCCGTGGCCGTGATCGTGGGCGCGGTCGCCTACTTCAATCGCCAGAAGCCGCAAGCGTCCGGCTCGATCGATTACGTCACCGCCGTCGAAGTTCCCAGCCAGAACACGACCATGGTTGCCGTGACTCTGACTTTGCGCAACAGCGGGGAAAGGTCGCTTTGGATTCATACACTGAAAGCCCAACTCACCGACGTCGACGGCAAAACCTTCGACGACGAAGCCGCTTCCGGTGTGGATTTCGACCGCTATTTCCAGGCGTTTCCCGCCCTGAAGGAGAATTCGCAGCCGCCGCTGTCGCCTGAGGCGAAGCTGCCGCCGGGAGCGGAACAAAGAGGAACCATTATCGTCAGCTTCCCGGTCACCAAGGACGCCTTCGATAAGCGCAAGTCCGTGACCGTGACCATCCAACCGTATGACCGGCAGCTGCCGGTGGTGCTGACAAAATAGAATGACAATTTACCGCGGAGGACGCAGAGATCGCGGAGATTTCTGAAATCTCAATTCCTGATCTTCCTCAGCGCGCTCTGCGTCCTCAGCGGTAAATTGCATCTACTCTGCGAGGAGTTGTTTGCGGGCTGCTGCCAGTTCCGCTTTCCGCTCGCCATCTACTTTCGGATATGCCAATTTCAAACCCTTGAGCGCGTCTACTATCGCTGCCGCCACTACCAATCGTGTGAACCATTTGTTGTCGGCGGGCACTACGTACCAGGGGGCATTCGGGCTCGCGGTATTCTGGATCATGTCCTCGTAAGCGTCCTGATAATCGTCCCAATGCTTGCGCTCCCCGACATCGGCGGCTGAGAATTTCCAATTCTTCTCCGGCCGGTCGAGTCTTTCCATGAAGCGGCGTTTCTGTTCCTTCTTGGAAAGGTGCAGGAAGAACTTGAGGATCGCGATTCCATTGCGAGTCAAATAACGCTCTAGAGCATTGATATCTTCAAACCGATCTCGCCAGATGTGCTTGATCACCAAAGGAGCGGGCAGCTTCTCTTTCTGTAGCACCTCGGGATGAACTCGCACCACCAGAACTTCCTCGTAATATGAGCGATTAAAGATGCCGATGTCACCGCGCTCTGGAAAATGTTTCATGGTCCGCCACAAGAAGTCGTGGTCCTGTTCCTCGCTAGAGGGCGCTTTGAACGAGGTCACCTGGACCCCCTGCGGATTCACGCCTGACATCACGTGTTTGATCGTTCCATCCTTGCCGGCCGCGTCCATGGCCTGGAAGACCAGCAGCAGTCCCCACCGATTCTGAGCGGCCAGAACGTCCTGCAGGCGCGCAAGCTCCTCCACGCCTTTTGTGAGCAACTCTCGCGCCTCAGGTTTACCCTCCGATTTCAGTCCGTGCGTGTCGCCGGGATCGTGATCCTTCAGTCGGAAGTGTTTTCCTTCCTCGATCCGGTAGCGGTTGAGGATTTTTTCGATTTTCATGGTGTGACGTTCTGCTATTTACGGTTGCTGGTGATAGACGGGGTTTTCCGGTGTGGGCGCGTCGTAATCGCGACCGTATTTGTTCTTGTGCGCCAGACTTTGTCCGTTGACTGCTGGAACGCGAATTACGCCCAGCGACGTCGAACTCTCGGCAATGGTGATGTCGCGCGCTGCGGGCTCTGCGTTCTCCGGTCCCGTGCCTTCACTCCAGACGTGCAACAGGTAGCGTCCATAAGGAACGTTTGCGATGTGGAGTTGGCCTTCGCCATTCACGACAGCATAGAACGGCGTTGCCAGCGTGATTACGACAGCGCTCATCTCCGGATGGATGTTACAAAAGATGTAGCTGATCCCGGGCCGGTCGAAGTGCACCATTCGCGAGCTGCCCGCTTCATACAGGCCAAGATCGAATCGTTTCCCTTCAAATAACGAAAAAACATTATGGAAGAAGGGATCACGATTGGGGAATTCCACGGCGGAACCGGCGGGTACCACCAGAACGTGAGGCTCAAAGCTCTTGTTCCTCTGCGTCAGCCGAAGGGTCGCCCGCGTATCGGCCGCTGCCGGTGCGGGCTCAACCGTCGCTCCTGACACTGGCGTCAACCATATGACGGTATTGGGAAAAGGAGTATGTCCGGTCTTCGCGGACCCTGTCACCTCGACGCGGCCCCGCACGGTCGCGACCTGCGCGAGCATGCCGGTGCAAAGCACCAACACAGCCATAAAGGTTCGCGCATGCGTCATGGTTCAGCTTTCGTTGTGAGCCCTCAGAACAGCACGCCCATCATCAGATTGACGTGGTCTGCATTGTAGGTCCCGTTGTCGGTCGTGAACGTCTTTAAGTGCCGGAATTCGGCGGAAAACAAGAGGTCGGAACGCGGCCGATAGATCACACTCACCAGGCCCCCTTGATTCTTCGTCAGCGTTGGATCTCCATACGCCTGCGGGTTGGGGAACGCCCGAATGTCCGCCATGTAGGGAGCATCTTGTCCGAACGCTCCATTGAACTCAAGTTTGCTCGCCGGCCGATATTTCAGTTGAGCCCAGCCGCCGGCGGAATTCAAGCCGCGTACTTGGGTATAGAGCGATCCCGGATCGCCGCTAAAAAACGCACTGCGTCCGATGCCACCGCCCAGTCCGCCCAGTCCCTTTCCCCGGTAGAACTTTCCGCTTAACGACAATTGGTGGCCCAGCGGCAAGTCCCAGTCCGTCATTCCCGCCCAGCCATCCACGTTCCTGTCGAACCCATAACTTTGCCGGCCATAGTAGCCGCCAACCCCCACCCGCAGCGGCTGTCCGAACAGGCTGCGCGACCAAGCCACCCGCGTCGCATAGGCCGGTTGACGGGATCTTTCCCCTGCCTGCGGAGTTCGGTAGTAGTCGAATACCGGCGGTTCCCCGCTTTGGGAATCAAGGATTCCCCCCTGCACCAGCAGGCTCGAATCTTCTCCCAGAGTAAATCTGTGCTCCACCCGCACCTGCGGAACCCAACTCCACAAATTGCCGGCATACGAAAATGCCGGGACTGCCAGCGACGCGAACGACGTCGGCGAATTTGGAGAGAAGAACAATCCATCCTGTCCCGCAACGATTGAAGTGTGTGCCCAGTCCAGACGCATGGTGCCGGTCCGCAGACGCAACAATCCGAAATTCACGCCGTTCAACGCCCGTGGAAATCCGCCTCCAAGGTCCAGCTGCAAATCGGCTTTGGTTCTTGCGCCTGCCACTTGCGGACCGAACACTTCAAGCCCGATCTGCGACTGCCGCAAAGACCCGCCGAAGCTCCCGCCTGATCCACCCGGCGGCCGGTCATACGCGATCGACGGAATATCCGCATTGTCCACCGTTCCCACGTTGCTGAAAAGATTCAGTAGCACAATTCCCGACAAGCGCATGCGGTATTTGGACGCGCTCTCGACCTTGGTCTGATACTGCTCATCGACCTTCCCGCTCAGCAGCTGGTATTCCTCTTCCAGAGTGGCGGCGTGCTGCATTTTCTGATCCTCTTGCGGTTCGGTGGCCGGCGGCGCGACAGCTGGACCGTAGCCACTCGTTCCGGCGGCAACCTCGGGCGCGGCCGGATTGCCCGGGACCGAAGCCGTGCGCACCGCCTGAAGTTCCTTGCGCAACTCGGTGGTCTCCGCGCGGTATTGTTGCGCCTCGGACCGGATCTCAGTCACCGCCGCCTGCAACTCGCGAATCTGCTGGCGCAGTTCGAGGACCGAGTCGTTCAGCGAAGCCGCCGAAGACGCCTCCGTCGGGCCCGCCGGCTCCTGCGCGGCGCTCACGCCCGACCAGAGAAGAAGACCCGCCAACATCGCGGACCGCAAAGCATCGTACGTATGCCTCGTACTCATGTCGCCTCCTGCCACACGGCTGTCCCCAGGGAATTCGACACTAACCTTATCTTGCCTACTAGGTCGCGTTCTTCACCGCCAGAGCATTCTCGGACGACGGATTCAGCGGCACGCTGACTCTGAACGTCGTGCCCTCCGGCGAACTCTGTTCCACCGCCACATCGCCGCCATGGTCCTGCAGAATTTTTTGCACGACCGTCAACCCCATACCCGTTCCATTCTCTTTACCATAGCTGACAAAGGGCTCAAACAACTTGCCCCGCACCGCTTCCGCAATTCCCGGCCCGTTGTCGCTGATCCTTATTTCCAGATTCTTCTCATTACGCCGCAACTCAACTTCGATCTGCCCGTTCTCTACCGGCACCACCTCGCAAGCGTTAAGCAGCAGGTTCAGCAATGCCCGCTCCAGTTTCTTGAAGTCGAACCAGCCCTCGGTCGTCCCTTCCCATGAAACGCGAATCCGCACGCGCTGAAATTCCGGATGCGCCTTCAACGACTTGATCGCCGACTCCACTGCCTCCCGCACATCCCCATAAGAAGGATGCAGTGACTCCCGCGTTCTGGAAAACTCCAGCAGCGATTCAATCAGATCCGTCATTTGTTTGACCGCAATCCGAATCTCCGCATACAAATCCTCGCGTTGCCCCGGAGTGAGATTGCTTTCACACAAAAATTCCGCATTGGCCATCACCGCCGCCAACGAGTGCCGCAGATCATGCGAGATCGAGCTAGCCATGCGCCCGATAGTTGCCAGCCGCTCCGCATCCAGCAATTCGCGCTGTGTAGTTTGCAGACTGGTGCGCATCCGGTCAAAAGCGCCCGTCACCTCCGCCACCTCATCTCCGCCCTGCGGCGATAGCGGATATGCATAGTCGCCGTGCCCGAGCGCGCGAACTCCCGCCACCAGGGATCCCAGCGGCCGAGTAAACGTATGGGAGATCACAAACACCAGCAGGCTCCCCGCCAACACCGCCGCTAAACCCAAACCCAGGAGCAGCTCATTCAGGCTGATCAAGAAGGCTGTAGCCTGATCGAACGACTTCAAAACCCATAACCGCAAACCCGGAGTAGTCGGAGAAGACAAATCGACGGTTGTGGCAAGAAAGCGTTCGTCGCCGAGCCGGAGCTGATCCGGCGTACCCGCGTCTCCCCACGCCTTCTGCCCCGTCCGCAGCAGCTCCTCTTCCTGCGACGGCTTCAACGTGCTCCGGACAATTGCGTCCCCGTACCCGAATGCCACTTCGCTGGCGGAAACCTGGCTCAACTCGCGCACTACACGGTCGTCGATTTCATATCCGAGCACCAGATATCCCAGCACCTGTTGACCGCTAGCGGGCCCAAAGTAAATGTCCTGGAGAAATACCTCATAGAGATGTCCCTCGACATACCACCAGTGCCGAGTCTCCGCGCGCGAGACAACTTTGGGAAAGAACTCCTGCGCGCGCGGCACGGTAATCTCCGGCGGACTAGCCTGCAAGGCCATCACTTTCCCGGACGGATCGGCGAGCAGAAGCAGGTCGCTACCCGCCAGGTTCCACAGATCGTGCGACGCATCCTGAATGGTCGCCGCGTCGCGTGTAGTCATCAGCGCGCGGACATTCGGCAAGTCGGCCAGCAGCGCCGCGGAGCGCTCGAGCGTCACCTCACGTTGTTTTTGGAAATTGCGGAAGGCGGAAACTGAATTCTGCAGATCGCGCTGGATTTCCAGCCGCACCTGCCGTTGCACAGTGTGCCGTACCAAGAACAGAGTTGTGAAGGTTAGCGCAGCGGTAACCGCGACCATGGAAAGCAGGAACTTGGTCCGCAGCCGAAGTCCACCCATGGTGCTCCTTCCCTGCGCGATGCGACTCAACATCGCTAGGGCACGAACTTGTAACCGGCGCTGTGCACGGTGCGGAAGTGCACCGGATTGGCAGGATCCCGTTCCAGCTTCTGGCGCAGCTTCAGGATGTGATTATCCACGGTCCGCGTGCTCGGATAATTCCTATACCCCCAAACGTGATTCAGCAACTCCTCGCGCGAAAGCACGCGTTCCGAATTCTGGATCATGAACTTCAGCACTTTGAATTCCTGCGCGGTCAACTGGACGAGCGCGCCGTTGCGGTGCAGCTCCATTTTCAAGAAATCGACTCTCACTTCTCCGAACGAGAAGGCTTCCGCGGTAGGAGTCCGACTCGAGCGCCGCATCGCAGTACGCACCCGAGCCAGCAATTCCCTCGGACTGAAAGGCTTGGTTACATAATCATGCGCGCCCAGTTCGAGCAGCAGCACTTTGTCCATCACATCGGTGCGTGCGCTAAGAATGATGATCGGCAGCGAGGGCGCAGCCGCGCTGATCTCGCGGCAGACATCCTGTCCCAGCATTCCGGGCAGGCGCAGATCGAGTATCACCACCGACGGCGCCGCAGCGCGAAACAACTCCAGCCCCTCGGCGCCGTTGCCCGCCACGTCCACCGGGAATCCTTCGCCCTCGAACAATCTGCGCAGAGCCTTCTGGACTGCGCGGTCGTCCTCGATCACCAGCACGCGGTCGTTCCCGGCGGGTGCTTCCGCCGTCTCAGTCGCCAACAAGCTGTTGTCCTCCGCAGTTCTCATGCCGAAGAGGAATGATACCGCGAAAAACCCGCGAATTTCACCGATTGGCTGGAAACCGCCCCTTAATTGACAGGAATTTGACAAATCCGCTCAAGATCGTGTGGCGCGCGCCCCCGCCCGCGTAGACCTGCCATAAGTCGTGCAGTTACCAGGTTTGGTGAGGCACGCCGAGGTGTGCCCTCGTCCTTCTACTCAGGCCTGGTCCTTATTGCCGCGCAGTACTCTCAGTTCGTGCATCAGGATCTCGCGGAGAGCTCCTTCGAGTTCCAGTCGCTCGGGATCAAGTAGCGGCTATTGTTGCCAGCTCAAGCACACGATCATTAATCGCGCGACGGGCAAGGTCGCACGCGTCCGACACCCTGGCGGGATCGCGCTCGCCGAGGGCAGAGTCGTACCGCATCCGCCAGTCGGTGGGCATGGGGAAGAAGCCAGCGTTGCATTGACGGCTGCGCGATGCGGGCACTCAGCGACATATGAGGCCGCGCACGAACTATCTCGTGCGGCCTTGCGCCGCTCAGCAGCCGGTGACACGCCGGTCCGACTGTCGCGCGAAGCTTAGCACCACTAGACCGGCCACTCAGCAACAAAGGGAACGCCGGTTCTGGTCCAGAAATATCGGCGAGTCTTGCACATGAGAAAATACGCATGTAGCATTGACGGATGGCGAAGGTCCGTCCCATTCTGGTCGTGAGTTCGCTAGTTTTGTGGACGGTCGCGCCTGCGCTCGCCTGTTTGCCCAACCGCCAAATGACCCAGGCGGAGATGGACTGCTGTAAGAAGATGGCGGGCGATTGCCATCGCGGACCCAGTCAACATCCCTGCTGTAAGACCACCCCAAATATCGATACCCCCGTTGTAACAGTTCAACAGACTCTGCAGGTTCATCCGAACGTCGCCGTTCTCTACCTCAGCCAGAGCTTCCAGCCAGAACCAACAGCTGACGGTGAAGTTGTTCAAGTCCATCCAGGCCTTCCGCCACCTGCCCCACCCGGCCTCAACTCCATTCTAAGAATCTAGACTCCGCCTCGTTTCCTCGCGCACGGAGGAAACGCACACGTGTATATCCGCGCACTACGGAGGAGAAACTATGAGACGTGCAGTATTCCTGCTCGTTCTGGGTCTGCCCTGGTTTGCTGTTGCATCCGGGCATGGACCGGTCTTCGGGCTAGCTACACCTACGAATTCGCAAGGGGAATGGAGCTTCGACGCGGGTTTATTCGGCCGAAGTGCGGTCGCTCGAGGAGACTGGCATGATCGACCGGCTTATTGAGATTTCGTTGCACAATCGATTCCTCGTCGTCGCGTTTTGGGTTGGCATTGCGGCTTGGGGACTCTGGGCCATGCTGCGCGCCCCAATTGACGCCATTCCTGACCTCAGTGACAACCAAGTGATTGTCTTCACCGACTGGTCGGGGCGGAGCCCGCAGGAAGTGGAAGACCAGATCACGTATCCGCTGACGGTGAATCTGCAGGGTCTGCCCGGCGTGAAGGTAGTGCGTTCTTCGTCGGCGTTTGGTTTCTCCATGATTTTCGTCATCTTCGAGGACGACGTTGATCTCTATTTTGCCCGCACGCGCGTGCTGGAGCGGCTCAACCTCGTGACTAAACAGCTTCCTGCGGGCGTTGTCCCTACACTTGGCCCGGATGCGACGGGCGTGGGCCATGTGTTCTGGTACACGGTGGAAGGCGGTGGACTCAGCCTGAGAGACCTCCGTTCACTGCAGGACTGGTACGTGCGCTACCAACTCAACTCCGTGCCAGGCGTGGCTGAAGTCGCGAGCGTGGGCGGTACGGTCCAGCAATACCAGATCGATATCGATCCTAATCGATTGCGCAGCTATGGAGTGCCTCTAGGCGATGTGGTTCGCGCTGTTCGGGCAAGCAACTCGAACGTGGGCGGTAATGTGATCTCCGCAAACGGCTCATGGTCGATTGTGCGCGGGCTCGGCTTGATTGGAAGTCTCGATGATATCCGCAATATTGTCGTCAACTCGCACAACGGGACGCCGGTCTATGTCAAAGACGTGGGCACGGTGCAAATCGGTGATGCCTTCCGAACGGCCTCTCTGGTCAAGAACAGCTCCGAGGCGGTTGGCGGTGTGGTAGTGGCCCGAGTGGGCGAGAACACTAAGGAAGTGATCGACCGTGTAAAGGAAAAGATTAGGCAAATCGAACCTGGCCTACCGCCTGGCGTGCATATTGTTGCGTTTTATGACCGCTCGGAGCTGATTGAGGCCACTGTCGCAACCCTTCGTCATGCACTCATCGAGGAGATCATTCTTGTCACCCTCGCACACGTAGTCTTCCTTATGCACTTCCGCAGCATCCTGGTTGTCACGCTCCCACTGCCGCTGGCCGTGCTCGGTTCGTTCCTCCTAATGCACTACATGCATGTCACCTCGAACGTAATGTCTCTTGCTGGCATAGCAATCGCTATCGGCGTCTTAGTGGATGCTGGAATCGTCGTCACGGAAAATGCTTTCCGGCATCTTGAGGGTGTGGACACAAGGGACCGTGGGCGGGTGATGGAGACAGTGCTCCGTGCGACCAAGCTGGTTGGCCGTCCGACATTCTTCTCAATGGCTATTATCGTCCTCGCCTTCGTGCCCGTATTCGCGCTTACCGGGCAGGAGGGCAAGCTCTTCCGGCCGCTGGCATTTGCAAAGACCTTCGCGATGGCGAGCGCGACAGCAATTGCTCTCACGTTGATACCGATCCTTTGCACGCTGCTGCTTCGGGGCAAGTTTCACTCGGAAGACCAGAATCCAGTGATGCGGTTTCTCCAGCGTCTTTATCGTCCTGCGCTGGCGTGGGCGCTCGAGCACCGCCTAATCACTCTTGGCTTTGCGTTTGCCCTTTTTGCCGGTGCCGTGGTGCTGGCCTCAGGCATCGGCAGTGAATTTATGCCGCCCCTCGACGAGGGCGACATCATGTTCATGCCGATCGCGGATGCGAGCATCTCGCTTGCGCAGAACACGGAATTTGCAAAGCGGCAAGATGCAGTGCTGAGCCGCTTCCCCGAAGTCGCCTATGTGGCGGCGAAGGTGGCGCGGGCGGAAACGTCGACCGATCCGGCGGGACTGAACATGACGGAGACGATTGTGCACTTGAAACCGAGCGCCCAGTGGCGGCCAGGTATGACACTGTCAAAACTGAAAAGCGAGATGGATCGCGCCGTCTCCCTGCCTGGCGTTGCCAACATCTGGACGCAACCAATCATCAATCGAATCGACATGCTCACCACCGGCATCCGGTCGGAGATTGGGGTCAAGGTGTTCGGCTCCGATCTGACGATGCTTGAACAAAAGGCCCGCGAAATCGCCGACGTTGTGCGCGCCGTGCACGGAGCCAGCGACGTATACCCCGAGCAGGTGACGGGCGGCTTGTATCTCGATATCCGCCCGAATCGCGAGGCAGCGGCCCGCTACGGTATTGATGTCGGTGCGATCCAGGACGTGATCGAGACCGCAATTGGGGAAAACAATATTACAAACACGATTGAAGGGCGGCGGCGCTTCCCCGTGCGCGTGCGCTACGCGCCTGAATTCCGACGCGATCCGCGAGATCTCGCGAGCGTGCTCGTGACTGGGTCCAACGGCGCACAGATCCCGCTCGGGCAGGTGGCGGACATTCGTCAGGTCTCCGGTCCGGCAATGATCAATAGTGAGAACGGGCTCCTTGAGGTCTCCGTGCTCTTGAATGCACGGGGGCGAGACCCAGGCAGTGTGATCGCAGATGCGGAAAAAGCTATCCGGGCAGCGGTGAAAATGCCGCCGGGCTACTACTACAGTTGGAGCGGCCAGTTCGAAAACGAAGCGCGTGCGAAGAAGCGGCTTCAAATCGTGATGCCCATCGCAATCGGGATCATCTACATCCTTCTGTTTTTGACCTATCGATCTTTCAGTGAAGCTGCACATGTCCTGTTGGCCGTGCCGTTCGCTCTTACCGGTGGACTCTATTTGCTGTGGCTGCTTGGGTACAACTTTTCTGTCGCCGTCTGGGTTGGCTTCATCGCGCTTTTTGGGACGGCGGTGCAAACCACGGTGGTCATGGTGATCTACCTGGAAGAAGCAGTGGCACGCAAGCGGCATGAACGAGGAAAGCTGACTCTTGCCGACCTGCGCCAAGCGGTCATGGAGGGCGCGCTTCTTCGCCTGCGCCCCAAGGTGATGACGGTTTCAACGGTCGTCGCGGGTCTGCTGCCCATTTTCTGGAGCACTCGCGTAGGCTCCGAGGTCATACGCCCACTCGCGACTCCAGTTCTCGGCGGGATGCTCAGCTCGCTCGCACATGTGCTGATCGTCACGCCAATCATTTTCTTGTGGCTACGGGAGCGCGACCTCCGGCGCGGTCACCAGTTGGCCGAGGGATCCCATGCGGCTGCAACGGTTCAGGGAACGTAGGAACGTACTTCAAGGAGAATACGCATGAAGACGTTGTGGTTGATTTTCATAATAGTAGTTGTTGCCCTCGGTTTGATTTCTTGCAGCGGCAGGAAGGCTGACACAGCAAATCTGAAGCCAGTTGACACGCACTCGGTCGGAAAACTGACCATCGAGCTCCTGAACAGCACAGGAGAACTCAAACAAGGACAGAACGATTTTGTTTTGCAATTCAAAGACGATAAGGGGCAACTCGTTGATGTCGGCGACGTTCAGCTTGGTTCCAGCATGACGATGCCGAGCATGGCGCCCATGTCCGGTGCGTCGGAGATTACGCCGACTGGCCAGACCGGTACCTACCGCGTCAAGTCGAATTTCGGCATGAGTGGAGCATGGCACTTCACCATCTCCTGGAATGGGCCATACGGACAAGGCAACACCGCCTTTAACAGCAATGTGAGGTAGAGAACATGAAGAATGTAACGCTATCCATTCGCTTGCTGTTCTTGCTTAGTGCGGCGTTCACAACTGGGTTGCCGCTCGCGGCTCAGGAAGTAGCTACGTCGCCGGCAAGCGATTTTATCGACTCGCAGAACGGAGTTACGGAAGCGGAGCTTGTTGCGCGCGCTTTGGCTTCGAATCCTAGTCTCGCCGCAGAGCGCCAGGAAATCGAAATCGCCAAGGGAGATGTAGTCCAAGCCGGCCTGCGGAAGAACCCATCGCTGTCTCTCGGGGGGCTAAAGGAAGTCAACGGTGACGACAATCGTTTCAGCATCGGGGGATCGATCCCGCTTGAACTTTTCGGGCGGCGGGCGCGCCGCACGGAGGTGGCGGAGCGCAAGCGAGACGCGACCCAGGAGAGTGTTGCAAATCGGGAACGCTTGCTCACAGGAGAGGTGCGAATCCGCTTCGGCGAAGCTCTGGCAGCGGCCCGCAATCTGCAATTTGCCGAACAGCTTCTGCAGGCCAATCGTGAATTTCTCAAGCTTATGGAGAACCGCGTCCGGGAAGGAGCCGCTGCCGCTCTCGATGCTGAAGAAGTCCGAGTGGAACTGAACCGCATTAGTGCGCTGAGGATCGACTACCAGACCAAGGCCGAAATCGCCTTGCTTACACTAAAGGAAGCGGTCGGTATTGAACCGGAGGAAACGATCCGACTAAAGGGATCGCTGGAAATAGCTGCCAGCGCCTTCGACCGAAAGCAACTTCTGGAACTGGCACTTAGTCATCGGCCCGACCTTGCTTTTCAGCGCGCGAACGAGGCTGTGGCTGCTGCTGATCTGCGTCAGCAGCAGGCAGAGGCAAAGCCCGATGCGAGCCTTTCTGCAAGCTATGAGCGCCCGGATTCTGGTTTTTCACAGCGGGCATTCGACTCCGCGGGGAACCTTCGTCCAATCCGGCAGACCTTCAATTACGCCGTCTTGGGACTTGAGATCAATCTTCCGGTGTTCAGCCGCAACCAGGGCGCAATTGCGGCGGATACTGCAGCCATCAATCGGGCACGCAGCCAAATCGCGGCGGTCGATCTGGTCCTCCGGCACGAGGTCACACAGAATTTTGTCCGCTTTGACGGTGCGCAAGCCAGGGTCGCCGTGTATCGCAGGGGCGTTCGTGACCAGGCGTCTCGAAACCTTGATGTGGTTCGACAGACATACAGCTATGGACGCATCCGTCTTCTAGACGTCATAGCGGAGCAGCGCCGTTACATTGATACCGAGACGGGATATACCGATGTCTTGTTTGACGCGTACGCGGCGCACGTTGCGCTCGAACAAGCGGTAGGCACAAGCCTGCCATGAGGGGACGAAGCCATGCCGACTACAGATATGAATGAACAAACCCCGGTGACGCGGCGTCGTGCCAGGTTTATCAGCTATGGCGCGATCTTAGGGATCGTCGTGTTGGCCGTGCTTTGGTTCATCACACAGCGCGGCCGTAGCCCGAAGCCAAGCTCATCAGCCACTCCATCAAGCATGGGCGGAATGATGATGGCTCCGGTGAGCGCAGCCCCGAATGATGCAACCGGATCAACGGAGGATCCACAGGTCGATCTGGCAGCGGGCGATTTGAAGAAGGCACAGATTCGCACGGTCAAAGTGGGCAAGGGTGTGACCACAACCAAGCTTCGCGTACCTGGCATCGTCAAGCCAGATGAATACCGCGAGGTGCATGTGACATCGCTTGTAGGTGGCATCGTAAAGCAGGTTCCCGTGGTTCTTGGTGATCACGTCCGGCGCGGGCAGTCCTTGGCAGTTGTCTTTAGCAGCGAGCTTGCTGAGGCGGAAACCCAATATCTTTCGACAGTCGCTGAGCTGGACGCGGAACACAAGAAGCTTGTGCGTACACAGAACCTAGTCCAGTTAGGTGCCGCCAGCAAGCAGGAGGAGGAAGAAGTGGTTGCGGCGCACGCCACCCATGAGGCACATGTGCGAGCGGCGCTCGAAAGGCTCAAACTCCTCGGTGCAAGCGATCGCCAGATTGCCGCGCTCAAGCAAGCTGAACAGATTGACCCGAACTTTGCAGTTCCGGCACCGATCAGCGGTGTCGTGCTGTCACGCAGCACGAACCTTGGACTGGTTGTTAATCCGGCGCAGGAGCTCTTTACAGTCGCCGATTTGTCGACCGTATGGGTGATGGCGAGCTTGAATGAGAAGGACTTCGCAGCCGTCCGCGTCGGTTCAACCGCCAGCGTGAGTGCTCCTGCTTATCCGGGACGCGTATGGAAGGGCCGTGTGAAGTACATCCAACCTCAGGTCGATACGGCCACACGCACGGCGCAGGCCCGCATTGAAGTCTCCAATCCCGGCGAAAACTTGCGGATAGAGATGTACGTGGATGTGGACTTCACGTCGGAGGGGGCCGTAAGTCCGGTCGTGCCCGAAGCTGCTGTGCAGTCGATTGGCGACCGACAAGTCGTATTCCTTCCGATCAAGGACAGTGAAGGAAGGTTTGTGCTGCGCCAGGTTCGCCTCGGCCTTTCCGCAAATGGCTATTTTCCGGTTCTAGAGGGATTGAAGGCAGACGACGAGGTAGTCACTGACGGGAGTTTCATTTTGAAGGCTGAAGCGGCGCGTCAGCACCCTGACTTCCGTTAGTGGGGAATCTCAACGATAGGCCTGAACCTTGACAACTTTCTCGCTTGTAGATATAATCGTTAGTCTGTCTATAGCTTTAAGTACAGCGGTCCGGTCCCCGGTGCGGCCTAAGTCATTTGCAATCTAGATTTTGCCCGTAAGTTCTTTGACATCAAAGATTTCAGCGACCTTCTCGCGCTAAATCTATGATTTCAAAAGATCAGCGGGGAGGGTACCCCCGATACCAAGTAGTTAATGGGCGAGTCGGCGCAGCCCGGCGCTTTTCGTGAGAGACGAGAGCTAGAGGCCAGGAGCTAGCAGCCAGCAGCACATTTGACTTCCCTGCCCCGACTCCCGAGAATAGAAGTAGTTCTTTGATGGGCCATTCCCACCGAGTTGGGGGCGTCACGGTTTCGACGGAGATGCTTACGGCCAAGAGGCATGCCGGGGTGCACACACCCGTAATCGCGTGCAAAATGATAATTGCCAATCAACAGATGGCATACGCAGCCTAACTAGTTTAGGCAGCCGTCCCAGGAGGTTTTGCCCGTGGGCCTCCGACGGACGTCGCACAGCGGGCTGGTCTTTTCCGCCACGTCTGAGTGGGGAGGACGAGATCATCAGGCTAGCGGTGGCCGTTTCTTGTCCGTTCTGAGCGGACGCCGCGAACGTCCCAGGGTAATGCCTGGGGCATGAACGCGAATAAGCATGTAGTCTCTTGACCAGTAACGTTTTCGGACGCGGGTTCGACTCCCGCCGCCTCCACCAT
>JBKPCG010000035.1:0-10620 GCA_046727255.1 Acidobacteriota bacterium
TAAGCACTCCCCCCCTGGGGGTCTGGCGGCACACGGGCCACCACACTTACAGCGCGGTGTCCGAGGCCTTCGTTTTTAGCCCCGCCGGAGACTGGATACAGACACACAGACTCACGCGGGCCATCCAAATCGGTGACGACACGGACGATTTCACCGATACAGTTGCGCTCCAAATCTTCGACACCAACGGCAACCTGATTGTGACGGGCTGCGGCACCACCGTCGCGACTCGCTTCAAATGAGTGCGCTGAGAATTGGTCAGAGTGGAGGCCAATGAGAGTCAATGCAGGGGCGACGTGGTTCGCCCCTGCACCTTCCGGTGGCTCTAAGTAGGCAGCTACATTTGCTGGAACTCTAAAGAACTCAATGCCGCTGGCGAAGGCCAGAATGGGCGCTTAAGCCCCTCCCTGGAGCGTTTTGTGTCCGGATGACGCTAGTGCTTTTTCGGACGCGACGCCGGGATGAGTGCTTGAGACTGAAGGAAGGTGTGGGGCGTCGCGTTCGAAAAAGCCGTCAGAAGGAAGCCGCTGGGGCGGGGGACGCGGGCCTTATGCAAATTGAATGGGGCGAGAGAGGGGTGTAGAAGTCCGGAGGAGGGGTAACAGAAGGTTGGGGCGCGCGTTCGAAAAAGCCGTCAGAAGGAAGCCGCTGGTGCGGCGGACGCGGGCCTTATGCACATTGAATAGAGCGAGGGAGAGGTGTCGAAGTTGACGGGAGTCGGCACAGAAGTGGAGGAGGAGGTGCACGAGCGTGTAGGGGTGAGAATCGATGGTCGAAGACGATGTAAGAACGGACGCGGATTGGGGATCGGGTCAGGAGTAGGGCGGACGGGGACGGCGGGCGGTGAACCGTGCGGAATTTTCGAGTTGTGGGCGGGCCGTTTCATGCTGCAGTCGTGATCAACAGTGGTGGAGAACGGAGTTGGATTTGAGCAGCGGTGAGTCGTTCGATGACCGCCATCGGTCCGCCGCACTTTGGGGCAACGCCAAAGAGAGTCCGATTCCTGGACGGAGGTTTCTAGTTCGACCTGCGATGGAACTGTGCCCAGCGCTGCGAAGCATAGTGGCAGCAGGGTGGCGCGCCGCCGGTTGGCGAGGAAGCCGAAGTGGCGGATGCGCACGAAGCCCTTGGGGAGCAGATGGAGGAGGAAGCGGCGCAAGAACTCATCGCGCGATAGGGTCATCAGTTTTTGCTCATTGTTGTGCGCGGAGTCGCGCCACCGAAAGGTGACCTGACCGTCGGCAAAGGAAACCAATCGATGATTGGAGATGGCCACGCGATGGGTGTAGCGGCCCAGATACTGGAGCACATATTCGGGGCCGCCGAAGGGCGGTTTGGAGTAGACGATCCGGCGAAAAGCGGGATTTCCGCAGCTTTTGGGTGGCTAACGCTCCGCTGATAAAAGCACGGCCTGTTCCCCGCTTCACCCCGACGCGTAGAGCCTTCCGCATGGATGGAGTTGTAATCTGGATGGAGTTGTAATCTGAATGGACTCGCTGGATGCGAGTCCCCGTCCTTCGAAATTCTAGTCCGCAATCTGTCGCGATAACGCCAACAGTTCGTTGGTGCGTCGGATCAGTTCACTGCGGTCCATGTCCCGGTACTGTTTCGGCAGCAGGCTCTTGCTGGTGCATTCCATGACGGCAACCAGATTCTGGAGATCGATCTCAGTCGGGTAGTAGGGCGGGATGAAATCCTCCAGCGCAGCCTTCAGGTCTTCTGTATCGACGGCGGCTTTGTTCTGCAGGCTGCTTCGCATGCGACTACGCACCAGGACTGCCTCGATATCGGCTCCCGACAGGGTTCCTGCGCGATCCAGAAAAAACTTTTCTGTGTCTTCCGGGAAAGGCTTCATGCCGACCTTCCGCAGCATGGCGCGCAAAAGGGCGAGGCGTTCTTCTTGCGTGTCGGGATAAAACAAAGCGATGTGTTCTTCCGCTCGGCCCTGCCGTTTCAGGTCTACGGGTAATAGATCAGGGCGACAAGTAAGGAGAAACCAAATCACTTTGCCTCGGTACTCGGTGTTACCCATGAACTGCGCAATCTGGGCAAACACTCGATTGCCCACTCCGCTATCGCCGGAACTGGAGCGGTCGCCCAGTTGGGCGTCGGCCTCATCTACGATGACGGCAATCGGGCTCATCGCCTTCAGCAGGGTCAAGACCCTCTCCAAATTTCCTTCCGTGACCCCCTGCCACATGCTGCGAAAATTCTTCAGCGTGACAGCCGGGATCCCAACTTCGCCGGCAAAGCAGGTCGTAATGAAAGTTTTCCCCGTACCCACCGGCCCACAGATGACGTAGCCCATAGGCAGAACATCGGTGTTCCCGGCGTGAATTGCCTTGGCGGCATCCTGCAGCTTTCGCTTTGCCTGATCGTTGCCAGCCACAAAAGACAGATCAAACCGGCTCTGCACGAACTCCAGCAGGCCGCCGGACTCGGATTCAATCAGATCTCTTTTCCGTTCCGAGAGAAACTTGAGCGTGAGTGGTTGCCGGTTCTGCACGGCATGGGAAATCAGGCTCTGCATCTGAACTCGCTTCAAACCAGCGCCCAGTTTGGCCAAGGTCTCGTCGCTCACTTCGGAGCCCGTCGGCAGTTCGTGATTCTTGAATTGCGCGCGGATGAATTCCACCCGCTCGGCATAATCGGGCAAAGGGATACCGATCGAAGAGACGCCCGGGTTTTGCACGATGCCCTGATTCAATTCGATCTGGTTTTCTGACACGAGGCAGATCGTTACGTCGGCATTAAGAAAAGCGGCATTTCGCGCCCAGCGCTTCAGGATAACCAGGGCATTGCGATCGTCCGCGGACATGCTGGACATATCGCCCGCCGGGGCGATGGTCTCGGCAAAATCAATCACCAGCCCGATCTTCTTGCCATCAGCGATACGGAGCCGCAGATAATTGTCGAGGACGTTCAGGACCGCGTCTGGATTGCGCGGCAGTCCCCCTTGCGAGTAACTGGTGCCGTGAAAACTATCGTAGCCTTCGAGCGCGCGGCGGAAGTCGGCCTGGCTGTCGCCTGAGCCGAAATTGAGCCCTCCGCGGTCGTAGTGCAGAACGATATCGCGCTGGCCAAAAAGCGCTCCGGAGAGGAATTCGTCCAGCGGAACAAAGTTTGTTGTGTCCGGACCACGCAGCGGCACGAGGTCGCGCACGTTTCCGTAGAGGACAAACAGGGCGAAAGAGCGCGAGTAGTATTTTTCGGAAAGTTCGCGCGCCCACGCAGGGAGAGCATCGAGATACTTTCCCGAGGCTGTCGTACTCGTTGTTGTATTCGAGGCCATTTAGTTTGACATTCGGACACGACTCGGTCCCGACGAGTTCGACGAATCGTCCAGCGACATTAATCCGTCCATGTCCGGCGACATGCCGCTAAAGATCGCTTCCACTTGCTGCACGGTCTGCTCCGTCTGCTCGACGTCATGCACAAGGCTGTCGAGACGCTCGGTAACCTGCTGTGGATCCCGCATGGTCACCGATTGATCGCGCACAAGCATCAGCACATCCTCAACCGCGGAACACTGCGCGTCGACCACTTTGCGGTTTTCTGAAATTGTATTGAACTTCTCCAGCCGCTTGGTCAGAATCTCGATGCGCTTCTGGTTGATGTCCTGTACTTTCGGCGGATCGCTGCTTAGCGCCTTCTGGAGGCCGGCAATTTCGCGCTTGATTCCATCCTGCTCGGTGCTCTTCACGTACTGCTGCTGCTGAGCCGCTGCCAGCAGCAAACGGGCGTAGCCGGTCAGCAATCCCTGAAGACTGGTATCAATCTGCTGTAGAAAGATCTGGGATGCGCTCGACAACTGAGCAAAATTGGCGCGGATCGAAGCGCAAACCTGCGCCGCGTGGACGTAGCGGCTCTGCATTTCGGCGGGCAGGTTCTTCAGCATCTCGTCCAGTTTCGCCTGGTGTTTTCGTTGTTCCTCGGCGAATTTCAAGGATCGTATCAGCCGCCGAAAGCGGGAACTCTGCGGAACGATGGCCAGGTAAATCATCTCCAGCCCCGCCCCAAGAATGATCGGAAGAAAGGTGCCGCTGAGTAGAGCAAAAGCGCCCGCACCCACCATTGCAATCCAGTTGTATTGCGAATGGAAGGCCGCTTTTACGTAATCGATGTCTTGTTGCGGAGTTTGAGGACGAGGCTGATCCTGCAAGTCGGGAGGACCCATTTAGACACTCACCCGCACCTGTCCGTTCCCAGGAGCGCGGCGCAACCGGCCGAGAACGTAGTTCTGCAGATCGTGAAACTCATTGCGCTCTTTCAGCGCCAACTCGCGAGGGCGCTCGAATGGCACCTGAACGTCCTCGATAATCGTTCCCGGATGCGCGCTCATCACAAAGATCCTGTCGGCCAGGTAAACCGCTTCCTCAACGTCGTGCGTGACAAATACGATCGTGCTGGCACTTTCGTCCCACACTTTCAGAAGTAGCTGCTGCATCTCACTACGCGTTTGCGCGTCGAGCGCGCCAAAAGGCTCGTCCATCAGGATGACCGCCGGACGAAGCGCCAGGGTACGCGCGATAGCAACCCGCTGCTGCATGCCCCCGGAGAGCGTATCGGGGTAGGCGTTCTCAAAACCGCTGAGTCCGACATCCTGCACCAACTGCCCGACCGTCTCCTTGCGCTTGGCTTCTGGGACGCCGTTAATCTTCATCCCGTAGGCTATGTTACCAGCGACCGTCAGCCAGGGGAACGAAGTGTATTTCTGAAATACCATGCCGCGGTCTTTGCCCGGACCGTGCACCGGTTGGTCATTCACCAGAACCTCGCCGGCGTCGGCGTGATCCAATCCTGCGATCAGGCGAAGGAGAGTCGACTTACCGCATCCGGAGGGCCCGAGCAGAACGCGGAACTCGCCCACGTCGCGCCCCTCGCGTGAGTACGCGTCCGCAATCTCGAAATTGACATTCTCGAGGGCATCAACCTTCCCGCCCTCCGCCGAGATGAACGTGCGGCTCACATTGCGCACCGTGATTTTCGCCTTCTTAGGTTCCATATGGTTAAGCCCGGCGTTTGGCCGCTTTCAGGTGCGCGGTCGCGCTCGGAACACCAGCCCCTCCTCCGGCAAGCGCGGTGCTCGCCTTGCGCCAGGGGAAGAGGATTCGTTCCAGAAACGTCAGCAGAAAGCGAAACAGGAAGGCGGCGATGCCGATGGCGATAATTCCCGCATACACGCGATCGAAGTCCAGCACTTTGCGGGCGGCCTCGACCATGTAGCCGACCCCTTTACGGGCATTCAACATCTCGGCCAGGATCACGTAGGTCCAGCCGATGTCGTAGAGGATTCGAAAGGACGAGAAAATCGCGGGAAACGACGCGCGAAACACCAGCCACAAAGCTTGCCGCTGTTTGGCTCCGAGCGTGTATGCGGTTTCGAGCAGGGCGTTGTCGACCCGATTGACCTCTTCGACCACGACTGCCAACAAGTAAAAGAACATTCCGAACCAGAGGAATGCAATTTTCTCGGTTTCGTCGATGCCAAACAGAGCGATGAACGCGGGAAGAAACGCCGTGAGCGGCATGGCGCGCATAGGTGCGGCGACCGGGTTAATAAGTTCGAACAGCCAGCGGTAGCTGGACATCAGAATGCCCAGTGGAATGGCGACCACCGCGCACCAGAAAAATGCCTGGGCAATCCGCCACCAGCTCATGAATACGTTTCCGAGCAGATCGTATTCCGACCACAGCATGCCAAGGGATCGAATCACTCCGAGGGGCCGGGGCAGGAGTGAAAAATGCGGCCCTTGCCAGTACGGCATGGCGATCCAGAGCAATACGATGACGCCCCAGGTGAAGAACGGGGCGGCCCATCGGACCCAGGGCGCCACTTCTTTGCGAATGCTGAACCAGTCGCTCATCGTGGCCTTTCGCTGCAATCTCAGGGGCTAAAGCCCGTATCGTTAATGCGTCGAGGTGGCACGGCTGAAGCCGTGCCCTTCCCGAAGCCACTCGAAACGGAGTTTCTTTCACTCCTTATTAACTCGACGGGTTCGCGTAAACCTTAATGTCCGTACGCCGATTCTTCTCGCGTCCTTCCGGCGTGCTGTTGCTGTCGATTGGTTTGTCCGGACCGTAGCCCGCCGTCCGTAATCGCTGGGAGGGGAAACCATATTTTTGCATCAGATACTTCTTGACCTCATCGGCACGCGCGTGGGAAAGCTGAATGTTGTAGGCACGGGCGCCCGTCGAGTCGGTGTTGCCGTCGATATCAACGATCGTATTCTCGTACGCGCGCATGGTGGCCGCGAGTTCATCCACGATGGCGCGGGAATCAAGACTCATGCTGGATGAGTTCGGATCGAAATAAATCGACCGGTGTTGCGTCGCAATGGGCGTTGCGCCTTTGGCGGGCTCTTTGTACTCGATCGGAGCTTCGCTCGAAGCCATCGAAAAGCTGTCGGCCAGCTTCTCCACGTAACGACGATCCAGGCTGTCTTCCGGATTGAAGGTGTGCTTAATGATCCGTAGCTCGCGATACATATCCTGGGCCATACCGAGGATGTTGTTATAGTCGGCGTTCAATCCGGCGGTGCCCATGAAGGAACGGTTGTCGGCGTAATCCGCCAGCTTTACGCCGCCGAGCATGGTCTTTGCCAAATCAGACGGGATATTGAAATCCTTCACCGTCCCGATCAGGTTGTACGCCCGCTCCGGTTGTGACTTGATGAACTCGACGCCTTCCAGCCAGCCCTGCGCGAACTTCAGCAGAGTTTGCGGATGCTGAGCCGAGAAGCTGTCGCTGACCACCAGAATGTCGGCGATAAGCCGGTTCGCGATCTTAGTGTCGTAGATCTTCTTCGACCCCGGCCGCTTTCCGACCGCGTCGCTCATATCGGGATCCCACGCCACGGCGGCATCGACTTTTCCCTGGGCGAAAAGAGTTGCCGGCTCGATGCCGTCCTTCGTGTGAACGGCCTGGTTAAAGATTTCGTTGCGCTGCTCAGTGCCTAAACCAGAAGTCTTGAGTCCATTCCAGAGCAGGAAGTGCGATGGAGTGTAAGGAGCAAACGCCACTTTCTTGCCGGCCAGATCTTCGATGCTGTTGATTCCCTGCTTGCCGATGACGCCGTCCGCGCCGCGCGACCAGTCCACCATCAAAAACGCGTGCGATCCGAATCCCTTTTCTTTGAACTGCGCATAGTCCTTGGCGTAGACGTCGGCGGTGGTCAGCATCACATCGACGTTGTCGGTCGCGAGCGCGGACGCACCTTCGGTCCAATCGTCGATGATCTTGAACGAAACCTTAAGTCCCTTCTTGCCGTAGATAGAGTCGGGCTGCGTGTCGAGGCCGCCGTTCGCCACCAATCCGCCGACGCATCCAACCCACACATTGACACGCACCTTAACCTCAGCATCGCGGCTTGTCGAAGATGCGGGCAGCACAAGCGGTTTGGTAGCATCCAGCGTCGTGCCATTACCGGACGCGCTCTTGCCACCCCCGGTCCATTTGCTGAAATCCACGACTCCGTATCGATTCAGGCTGTAGCCGACCAGGGCCACGCCAACCAGGAAAATAAGAACCCATCCACCTCTCTCAATCTTCACCGCCATACCATTGTCCTCCCCGGCTTTTTCGCATCGGTATACGTCTGTCTTCGTGTCGAAGCGCGTCGTTTGCGCTCAATCAAATCGTGTTCCTAAGAAGTCCTCTGTTGATCCCGTGCAGCGATGGTTTTTTCCGCACTCCCCGGCGACGCCGCTTGTGGTGATGCCAGGCCCATTTCGATCTTGAATTGCTTCACCAGTTCACTGGCCTGGAGTTTCTCCGCCTCGTCATCGATCTTGATCTTCTGCTGGTCGACGTTGCTCATCGCCATATCCATGCGAGCTTCGTTGACGGCCGTCGTCTCTTCAATCTTGCGGACCATTTCGTCATGCGTCTGGCTGATCCCCGCGACTTCAAATTGCTCCATCGCATCGGCAACCTTCTTCTGCCATTGAGAACGGCGGTAGTCGGCGATTGCGCCCAATGCCTCTTGCGTCTTGCGGTCTTTCTCGCGCATGAAGGCCTGCTTCACGGCCATGGCTTTGTCGAAGGCGGCGCGGGCGGTTGTCAGTTGTCCCTGATTTCTGGCCAGAGCGCTCTTCGTCTGCTCCAGTTGAGTCGCATAGGCTCCGGCGATGTCGTCGCGATTGGCTTGAATCGCGGCTTTCACCTTGGCCGTCAGGTTGGCCATATCGGTCTTGTACTTGGCCTCTTCTCTTTCCAATAGCGTCACGTTGGCCTTGACCATCGCGATGCTTTCATTCATGCGCGGCACCTGATCATTCATGTCGCGGATATTCTGCTGCAGAATCATCTCCGGGTCTTCCGCCACCGAGATGAAGAAACCGACGAAGGACCGCACCACTCGCGTCAATCGTTGCCACATAACTCCTCCTGTTTAGGAACGCTGCCCTGTCTTCGATGTGGGCGGCGGCGCATTTACATCGCCCGTCGTAATGGGATTTTCGGTAACAAAATATCCGACCGCGTCGGCGATCTTCTTTTCTTCCTGCTGTTTCTTCAGCCGCCAGCCGGTAAAACGTTGCTTCTCCCGCGCAACCTCTTCGTTATTGCTCTGAATCTTTGCTCGCTGCCCGGTGACGTATTGATCGATCTGCGCCTGAATGTCGCTGTTCTCTTTATTTTTGCGCGCTTCCAGTTCTTCGGCTGCGCGCTGCTGCACCCGCTCATAAGCGTCCAGCGCGCGGTCTCGCCGGATCGCGTCCTGGATGATCTCCTTGATATCCACGCCGGCAGCATCGAGTCCAACCAATACCGAAGACCGTTTCACGTCCGAAGCCAGATTGCGAATATGCTCGCTCTCCAGCATCTGGGAAATCTTGAGGATCGAATAGCCCTGCGGCGGGGTCGGAATTTCCGCGGCTTTGTAGATCTCATCGAACGACGTGGGATCGGAGATGGGAGTAGTAAATTTCGGCTCCGCAGCAATGCTGAACGCGATTTCCGCCACGCTCTGCGACGCGCTCTTGGCAGCGCCGGGAGCGTTCGGCACATTCGACCGGCCTTCCTCGGCGCCGCCCGCATCGTCTACGGAAACAATGTAGTTGTACCACTTCTTGGACATTCTGCCTCCGGGAACGCAATCCTGCGTGTCCGTTGAAATTAACCACTGGAGAAGGAAGAAGGTGACCTTGAAAGCTACGACCGGACACGCTGTTTGTCAATTGTTTTCATAGAGTTCCGCTAGCCTTGCCCCAGGCCCCGACTTTCGGTACATCCTGTCCAGTAAGCATTTTGTCGATCCACCGCTGCGGCAGTAACTCTACTGTGGTCTCGAGCGCGGTGCAATTCAGCTAAAATGAACACTTTGTCTGTTCAATTTGACCTGTGTTTTTGAACACAAGAGGCTCTTCTTTGATAAACTCCGCGCCTGCCAACGACATTGCGTCCATATTGAACCGCGTCGTTGAAGCGAAAACCGATTACGACAAACGATTACTCGCGCAACAACTGGGGACTAACTATCGCTCTCTCATGTACTGGCTTCGAGGAGAGCGCCCGCTGCCCGCGCATCTGCTGCCACGGCTATGCGTTCTCCTCAACAATTGCGAAGTCCTCGATTTTCTCGAGAGCCAAGCTGGCCGCGTGGCATTCAAGCTGCCGGATCCTCATGTGACGCTGGAAAAACAATTGGTGGCAATATCCAACCTTATCAGGGAGGTGGGAGAAGCGCTGGAGAGCGTCGCAGAAACCCTGGCGGACGGGGTGGTTGAGGAAAATGAGTTGAGGGCGACCATCCCTAAACTCGAGGGCGTGATTCAGGAGTGCGCATCCCTGAAATACGTGCTCGAAGACCTTTGCAAGAAGAGCAAGAAAAAGACAAAGAACGCGCTAGCAGGAACACGCTGAGGATTCCTAAACTCGATCAATGGTTTCCCCCGGGATGCCCAAGCCACATGGCCGTTCATTCACTGTCGAAGCATTTTCAATCGTTTTTTGGTCGCCTGAATCCAGGGCCTTCCTTCGAGCAAGCGGCGTCTAACCAGCACACCACTATCCGGAGACTGATCGAAGACCGAAATGGACCCGCCGCCGAGTTGTGGCCTATTACATTTCTCCAGGGCTCGTACCGACAACAGACGGCTATCTACACGATTAATGATGTCGATATCGTTGCACTGTGCAATGTGAGCTATCAAGCGGTCCATTGTGGTCAGCAATCTGTTGGGCGCCAGCGGGCTTCGCATTCTGCGGGCTTTGGCCGAAGGAGAGACCGACCCCAAGACATTGGCGGAGTTGGGAGACCAGCGATTACAGTGCAGCGAGGAGCAACTGGTCGATGCGTTGACGGGAAGACCGCAGCCGACACAGCGGGAAATGCTCGCGCTCCAACTGGAGTGGCTGCAGTTGATCGATACGCAGATGGCCAAACTCAACGGCATGATCGCGCAGGCGAGGAAGCCGCATCAAGAGGCGGTGATCCGACTGGCGGAAGTGCCCGGTCTGGGAGTGGATTCGGCGCGGCAGGTGATCGCAGAAGTGGGGGTGAAGGTCGGCACATTTCCCTCGGCGGCCGAATTCACTTCTTGGGTGGGAACTTGTCCCGGAAAGGACGAAAGTGCCGAACAGAACCACAGCAGTCGCTCTGCCAAAGGCAATAAATA
>JBKPCG010000036.1:0-9130 GCA_046727255.1 Acidobacteriota bacterium
ACCGTGGTTCAAACTGCCGTTTGCTCAAAACCTACACCCGATGGTCTGAACCATGCTGACTTTAGTCAATGTCATCTGGGGAGCCCGGTGCGGGGAAACTGCACGCCGGGTTCTGCTTGGGGAGACGGGATCAAGAGGCCATGCCTACTCGGTGAGGCGTCGGCGCGGAAGCGCTTACGACCGCAAGGCTCCGCCCGGGCTACCGTCATCCAGACTCGTCTCTACCAACCCGTTCGACCTCTGGGTGAACGTGTGGCGCAAGAAGTGGGCACACGGCGAGGTGGTGGTCATCCGCTATGCGGACGATATCATCTTGGGATTCCAACATCAGGCGGACGCGGATCGATTCTTGGAGAACTTACAGGAACGACTGGGAATGTTTGGATTGGAATTGCACCGTACAACCGCAGCGCTTTGCAGGTTTCAGAAACCGATCGGCGTCCTCGCTACTAAGGAAGATGCAGCTGCTGAGATGGAACAACGCAGAACCAACCCCAGGGCCCGACACCAGACCAGCGTCTTCTATAGTGACAGGGGCTGGATGTCGCGGAGAAAATCCGCGCCCCCGGCGTAGGGAGAAAAATGTTCTTGACATCCCCTCTCCAAAAACTCTTTCAAGCGTGAATCTCCGCGACCTGGAGTCCAAGTTTGGCAGCTCTTTTTCGGAGCAAGTGGATTTGTTGTTGGCGGAATCTTTCGTCATAGTACTCAGTCCCTTTGTCCACGTATGCTTGACCGTACTTCAGCATGCGATAGACAAGTCGGGCGAGTCGATGAGCCATGGCGGTGATGGCCTTTGGAGCTCCTAGCTTGGTACGCAAACGACGGTACTGAGCACCAAGGTAGCTGCGGCTTCGCATGAGGGTGTTGGCAGCCTGTCGCAGTGCGGTAGCGGCGCGGTTGACCGCTCGGCGCGTGCCTCTGCCCAGCACTTTATCTCCACTAATACGGTGTTGAGGCCCCGAATGGAGATCTGTTTTTGGGAGCGCCGCAGTTGGCCTCGCAGCTAGCAGTATTCCCCGCTGGTGCGGGTTTCCAGCGCCAGTCCGCTATAAGCCCCTAGCTGTCGCTTGGTGCGAAAACGATGCGGCGTCTGGATCAGCGCTACCGCCAGCGCCGCGCGAATGGTCCCGAACGATGGAATTTGCCGGAGCTTGGCGGGGATGGCGTGTTTCCGACTCTCCGCCAACAGATCGCGCCGCGCTTGTTGTCGCAAATGCTGCAGCCTGTCCGGTTGTTGGTAGAGGTGTTCGGCCCGACGGTGCACGCCGGCCTCTCGGATCTTTCCCAGCCACTCGAGGCGATGATGGGGAGCATAGACCGTGGTGCCAGGACAAGGAATGGCCCAACTGCGATACAGCGATTTGATCCGGCTCATCGTGCGAGTGAGGTGATAGACCGGTCCGAGCTGGTTGGTGCGTAATAGCTGCGCCAGCTTGCGCGCGTCGATCCGGTCACTCTTGTTGCCCTGCTTCAACAGAGCCGCCTTTCGCGGATCGCATACTACTAGCCGGCTGACGTGCGGTCTCAGAAGGTCATGTAACCAGGCAGCCGATGTCCCCTTCCTCGAAGGTCAGGGACAGAGTTCCACGCAATCCCTGGATGAACTCTAAGAATCGTGGCTGCCTTAGTTTCCAGCAGACATTCCATGATCAGCTTGCCATCACCATCCATCACCGCAACGGAGATGGTGGCCCGATGGACGTCCATGCCGATATACTTTTCTTGACTCATAGGCGCTCCCTTTCGCTAGGTTGGCGATGTGAAACAATCACAACCTATCGCAAAAGTGGGCGCCTTTTATATTGCGTGTAAACGCCTGTTAATGCCAACTACGACTTATTCCAGCGATTCCACGTCCGACTGCTTGTGCCGCAAGACCCCGCGCAGTGTCAACCCCGGACACCGATAAAAACACCCACCCTCATTTCTCATCGATCGAGTTTTTTACAATACGGTCCTCTGACCAACTTCTCGTTGGCTTCCAATGCGTGCCCGGGATCAACTCTTGCGACGTCAAAATCCCGGCTGGGTACTCTCCGGTGGTTGCCGTTGGCCGATCGCCTCCGCAGGCGCAATCAAGCGCCCAGTCCGGCGCATGGTGGTCCAGTCATATTCATAGGCGGTTCCACAAAGGAGGCATACCTGATAGTCCTGACCATGAGTACCGCTATGGGGCCATGACAACCTATGCGGGCAGAGCCATCGAAAGATTCGCTTGAGTAGTCTTGAGGTCATTCTCATCCGGCCTCGCGCAACTAATGAGCGTCGTTAAATATTCTCGGCCAGAGCCGAACGGGTGTTTTCTAACGAGAGTGAACTCGTGAACTGAAAATATCATGGAAATCCCGCCGAGCCCAACACGCTAGTCCAATGCCGATGAGCAAATGGTCATTATCAGGTGTCATTACTGCCGCAACAGAGATCGGCAGTTCCATGGAGCTATCTTGACCTTGAACAAGGTGCTGGATAGTTTGCGGGCCAGCGGCGGTCAATCTCACCCATGATCTGTGTTGACGTGCACCCTATTTTTAGACACCCGTGGAGACCTCTGGGTTCGTTCTGAAGTTGTAGTTGGCTTGTACGTATTTTCGAGCGTCTTGCGACAGCGCGACTCGATTAAGGCAAACGTTGCATGGATTTGTCGTAGCAGGTCAGGAGACTCATTTCTGTTCAAGAGTGGCAATCTCAAAGTCCACGTGCTTCAGCTTGTCGAGCACAGGCCCGGAGGGGTTGAATAGCTTGAATCGAATACCGTGATCTTGAGCCCATCTCTGCAAGAGCAATAGCATCCCCAGACCGCCACCGCCTATTGCATGCATTTCCGTGAGGTCCAAAACTACAACGCGAGCGTCTGTCTGGGACGTAACGGCGTCCCGTAATTTGAAAGCAGCATTATTGCGGACAAATCGGCCCGCGCATTCAACGATTGCCATCTCACCTAGGTTGTCGATGCGTACGCTTGGCATCATTCCTCCAAGTTAATTTTTGTCGAGTTTGTCATATTAGAGCAAGAACCGTGCCGTATCGCATTTTGTGCAAGATGCGAAGGGTAACATCACGGCGTTACCGGAACTTCTTGCATAGAGGGGAGAACTTCTGTCCTACAGATATGCTTGCGCGACCGGTTCACTCAGAATAGGCATGACTGCCTTAGAGTCAACGAGCAAAACAGGCTTCCTCTAGCTAGGGAGTGAGTGCCTGATGCGAGGACAACGACCACGGCGTATTGCTCACCGACATCGGACATTGTCGATTCCCAGTTGGCGTTAATCGCGATTAGACTCAATGACCGCCGGTCAACGAGTGTTAACGCCTGTTAACGTTCTATAAAAAGAATGTCAAGGAAAATATCTCTCCGACGACCGGATATCGTCCTGACATCCAGCCCCTGTACGTAAGCACGAGGCTCTGGTTTCCGTCCCTCGTAGCGCTGGTGGGCCGCACAAAAGCGTGTGGCGGTTCGGAATTTCTCTGGCGGTCTCATCGCAGATTAACGACGAAGCCAGTCCGTTCTGAAACAAACAGCACAACGGTTGTCAGATGCCAACCATGATTCTATCGGGGACTCAAGGTCCATCGCTTTTTCGGATTGTCCGAGAGGGACTAGGATCAACTCGGAGACTTGGTGCCGAGGCACACTGGGTCTACGTAAACAGTTGAGACTCACTCTCGAATCCGCGCGTCTCAAGAATCCGACTGACCACCGCCAGAGATCAATTCCAGGGATGGATGGTACGTTTTCGCAGAGACGCTCAAGCTGTTTGTTGTTTCAGAAGTTCGGCGTCGAAGCTCCTTTCTTCCAAATCGCTAACGTGATGGCGGCGATCTTGCGCGCCACGGTGAGACGGGCCATCTCCGGCCTGATTCCTCGTTTTACCAGAGCCAGGTAAAACTCCTGCAAGGGGCCAGACTTGGTCACCGCGTTGGTAGCTGCACTCTTAAACAGATTTTTGAGATCGTGATTGTAGTTTCGGTTCAGCCCACGCACCTGCTGCGGCTTCTTGGAACGCTCCAGTTGTCCGGCGACGTAGCGGTATTCGCCACTGTCGTGGGTCTCGATGCCGAAACCGCGGTAAGTCCACAACTGTCGCTTGGTGCGAAACCGGTGGGGGAGTCTGCACCAGTGCAAGCAAGAGCGCCGCCCGGATCGGACCAATAGACGGAATTGGGCAGAGCAGTTTATTTGCCTTGTGTTTCCCACTCTCCACCAACAACTCGCGGCGCACTTGCCGGCGTACTGACCGCAATCCATCCAGTTGCTGATAGTAGAACTCCGCCCGACGCCGCACACTAGGTTCCTGGATTTTCCCTAGCCAGCTCGCCCGGTGGCGGACGGTGTAGATCTGTTTTCCAGAGCAGGTAATCCCCCAGCTGCGATACAACGCCTTCACCCGGGTCATCACCCGTGCCTGATCTTTGCTGATGGTCACATAGCTGCGCGCCAGCTCCTGCACAGCTCGCATACCGTTCTCTCGGTGGTAGACCGGTCGCAACATTTTCGTGTACAGCAACTCAGCTAGCTTCCGCGCATCGACTCGGTCACTCTTACTCCCTTCTTTCAGCAGCGCGTTCCTTCGTGGGTTGCCCACTACCATCCTCTTCACGTGTGGCTGCAGTAGGTCGTACAACCAACTGGCCCAGGTTCCTTCTTCAAAGGTAAGGTGCAGTTCCCCGCGCAATCCTTTCAGGAACTCCAGAATCTGTTCGCTTTCGTCTCAATGATCGATTCCATCACCAGCTTCCCGGCAGCGTTCAGAACCGCTATCGCTATGGCTCCTTTGTGAACATCCATTCCGATATACTTCCTGTTGTCCACAAGGTGCTCCTTTCCTGGCGGTAGTGAGGCGATCACTCACAACCTACTCCGAAAGGGGCGCCTTTTTATATAGCATCAACTATCCCATCCGGCACTTATAAAACCCAGTTCTCCTTCAAGCCGGATTAGTTCCGGTTTGCCGTCACACAGCTGCTGAGATGGCTTGCCGAGAAGCGTTTCTTCTGATCGACGTGTTTGGGAGCCTGGGTGAAAGAGGTCCGGTTCTGTGAGCTTTGGACTTGCTGGGAATGCTCCAGAGATACATCGCTGCATAGGCCCGCCAAGGCCGCCAAGCTTCACCGCATTGTTCAAGCTCACGCGGACTTCCTAAGTTCAGGGCGTGCAGAAGACCGAGATCGCCGCACGGAAACGCATCGGGTTCCCCAAGGGCCCGCATCGCGACGTACTGTGCCGTCCATTTTCCAATACCGGGAATTTCACATAGCCGAGTCAAAAAATCGGCGGAGTCCACGATGCCTTCGAAACTAATCCGCCCATCGCAAACCGCGCGAGCGAGGGCCTGAATAGTCTCAGCTCGCGCCCGGGGCAGGCCTATGCTGGCGAGCTTGGCCTTGGCGAGAACCTCTGGTGTGGGAAAAAGATGTGTGAGTCCAGTTGCTCCGTGAAACGGCTGCCCAAAGGTTCTTACCATCCTACCGGCAAAAGTGGTCGCGCCTTTGACGTTGACCTGTTGGCCGAGGATCGCCCGCGTGGCCAGTTCGAAACCGTTCCAGCAGCCTGGGACTCGTAAACCGGGCTCGGCTTTAACCCGCTTCGCCAACACCGGCTCGGTCCTCAGACTCTGTACGATATCCGCCCAGTCTGCATTTAGATCAAACATGGCGCGAATTCGCTCGGTAATAAGAAAAAGCGAACGTGGATCGCCAAATTGAACACGCACGGTGAGTGCGTCGTTTTCTTCATCGAGGGCGACCTCAATACAGCCGTGGTTGCCGTGCAAGGAAATCGAACGACGATAACTGCCGAGTTCCACTACTTCCACGCCCGGTGTAGCACGAGGCGCCAGAAACGCCAGCATACCGTTCCAGTTATAGGGCGGGCGGAAACGAAGGCGGAAGAGGTACTGATTTTCCGGCTGGAGGCTTGCCTGCCGTGCCAGCCGACGGATTTGCGTCGGGGTCCGATGGTAGACCTTGCGAACGCCCGCGTTGAATCGTCGTACGCAACCGAATCCCGAAGCGAGTGCAACTTGAGTCATCGGCAGTCTCGTTTCGTCGATGAGCTTTTTCGCAAAGTCCAACCGGCGGGTTTGAGCCACTGCGCTAGGGGTCGCACCTAGGTGCCGAAGGAAGAGGCGGCGAAGATGGCGCGAGCCAACTCCCAGCCGCTCTGCAAGAGCTTCCACACCTCCATCCTCAAGGGCGCTCTCATCGATCAGCCTCAAAGCTCGCGAAACTGTGCTTGAAGTTCCTAACCAAGCCGGAGTTCCGGGGGAGCATTCCGGCCGGCAACGCAAACAGGGACGAAAACCCGCTTCAGCGGCGGCAGCAGCGCTCGGGTAATAACGGACATTCTCTTCTTTCGCCGTAGGAGCAGGACAAATCGACCGACAATAAACTCTGCTGGTGAGCACGCCGATAAAGAACTTGCCATCGAAGCGCGCATCCCGCGACAGTCTGGCTCGCGAACATACCTGCCAATCCAGATTCATGTGCTTCGCAAATTATGATAGTCGCTACAGCGGAGCAAAGTAGACGTTTTCGGACTAGGCTCCCTAAACCACGTCTGTGCTCCTTTTTCAGGTCCGTAGAGCGCTTTCAATTCCAACTTCCCGCGCAGTTCCTTTCGCACGTAATCGGATACCAGGGGGATGCATCGTCGACTGTGAGGTCCGCCAACGTCCAGCTTGTCGGGGAGCAATGTCCGCAAACGTCCAACCTTCTCTTGGCAACCGATCTATTTTGATTTGCATGAGTGCACCGGCTAATTTCCGCCAGCTTTTCTATCGAAATCGTCGCGCTAACTCCCGAACATCAACAAGTGCAGCCGGGAGTCGTTCGCCCGCGCCCAAGACCTCGAAGGAAATTCCATGAAATCCAGAGTATTGACTTACACGACCGTGATCTTGTTTGCGGCGCTGGCTGTGCCAGTTCGTCTCGCTGCGCAATCCAATTACAGCGTAGTCGAACTGGGGGAACTCGGCGGCACGGCAGGCTCAGCCAACGGCATCAACGATCGAGGTTGGATCACGGGTGTGGACAACCTGCCGGGAGACTTGACCTCGGTCGCTACTCTTTGGGTAAACGGAGCAACCATTCCTCTGGGCTCGCTCTCAGGAGGACCGAACAGCGCTGTGGCCTGGCCAGTCAAGAATAACAATGGCGTGATCGTGGGTATCTCCGAATTACCCGACCCCGATCCTCTTGGAGAAAATTTCTCGTGTTGGCCCTTCGTCGGCACGGGGAGTCCTACGGGACGCATCTGCCAAGGTTTCCGTTGGCAGAACGGGCAAATGACAGCGCTGCCACCATTCCCTGGCGGCTACAGCAGCTACGCTACCGGCGTCAACAACCGTGGTCAAATGGTCGGGTGGGCAGAGAATGGTGTCCACGATCCGACGTGCGACCCTGCTTTCCAAATCCTGCAGTTCAGGGCGGTGATCTGGCAGCCGAACGGCACTATGCAGGAACTCCCACCGCTGCCGGGCGACAGCACCAGCGCCGCCACCGCAATCAATGACCTCGGTCAGGTGGTCGGCATTTCCGGTGATTGTGGTATAGCGGTCGGAAGTGTTAGCGCCAAACACGCGGTGCTTTGGGAGAACGGCGTTCCGATGGATCTTGGGAACATCGGAGGCGATGCCTGGAACACGCCCACGGCAATCAATAATCAAGGGACGATTGTCGGCTTCGCCAACACGGCCCCTGGCACTGCAAGAGTTTATGAAGCATTCATCTGGACCAAACCAGCCGGTATGAAGTCCCTGGGCAAGATTCCGGGCGATCTCCGCAGCACCGCCAACGGCATTAATGAAAAGGGTCAGATCGTAGGTCTGTCTCGAGGAGGGCCGCACCTCTTCCGCGCGGTTCTGTGGGAGAACAACAAATTGACCGACATGAATTTTCTGACCGTGCCAGGTTCGCCCTTTCTGCTCTTGGCGGGCGACATTGATCAGGAAGGTCATATTGTTGGGGAAGCGCTTGATCCGAGTACGGGCGAGTCTCCTGGCTTCATCGCTACTCCGGTTCCTCCCGCGGTTGCTGTGTCCTCGAGCGTCCGGGCAACCACACAGGTAGGTTTGCCCGAAAACGTCCGCCAGCAGATTGAGCGGAGGCTGGGCTTTGCTTCGGAATTAATTCCGTAGCGCCACAACGACAATCGCGAAAGATGGCAGTCGCCAAAGCTGAAAGGACACGCCAAGTCAACCAGGACGAATTGACGCACAGGGTATATGTCTTCCTTTCTTCGCCATTGTGTGGAATGTCCGAAATGCCTCACTCGATACCTGATTGCTTTCAGTCCGTACTGCAACGGCTCTCATCTCCTGCGTACTGCCGCTGGATCTTCGGAAGAATACATACTGTATTGCTCCTGCGGGCAACCACCCGTTTGCAGCCGATGGAGACCGAGCGAGGTGATGAGATGCGCGGTTTCGAAAGCCGCTCATGCTCGTGGATTTGGAACATCGGAGGAAGTCCTACCTGTAGGCGATGAACAACGTATCGAGATTGTTCGAGCTAATGAGATTGCTCCCTCTGAATCCGATCGCGAGAGAGAAATTCGAATGAACCCGATCGCTAAACGGTTGAGGGCCGGTGTTGTTCACACAGTTTTCCTCGTCGCTGGATTGATTGGCCTTGCCGCTAATCCTTTGCCTTCGGCAGAATCAGCGAAGCCCGATTTCTGGCAGCGACCGGCGTCTTTGGTGGGTCAGAAGTAGGGTCGGTCACAGCTTCTATTGTGTGGTCCACAGTTGGCGCAAAATCCCCATCTCTGACAATGTCGTTCCCGTCAAGTACTTTTTGAGCGCACTAACCCGTGCACTCCGAAGAGCGCGCCATTTCGCTCTCGTTGAAGGTTCTGCCATAGCAACCAAGGCCCGCTCGTAATCGTTTCAGGTCAGGAAACTCGGTCCGACCCATCCATCTCTTCGGTCACACCTTCGATCATGATTACTACTGCGAACTCCCCTGCAAAGGGGAGCGGGACGCCCAATCGTATGTCCAGAAGAAGGCTGAGGTGCTCAGTGGGAGGTTAAGCCCACCAGGATAAGAGTCAGACTCCTGTAGCTAGGATCGCATGTGCGGAGGAAACGAAGCACATGGAGTCGATCGACAAAGCCATCCATGG
>JBKPCG010000037.1:0-30006 GCA_046727255.1 Acidobacteriota bacterium
GCGGAACCCGCCTGCGAGCCGCGCTGGTGCCCTAACGAGACCGCATCCGTTCGCTAGAACCTGAAAAGCAAAAAAGCGATGTCGGGAACTCCCGAACATCGCTTCTTATTACCTAGGGCCGCCCGTTTCGTAACAGACTGCGGAAGCCGCCCTCGAATATTGCACCCAGGGCTGTCTAAATCCGCGTGCACACCGCTTTAGTCTGGGTGTAGAGCTCGAGCACATCCTTGCCCATCTCGCGGCCCCAGCCCGACTGTTTGTAGCCGCCGAACGGGAGGGCGGCGTCGAAGATGTTATAGCAGTTGATCCAAACCGTGCCGGCACGCAGCGCCGCTGCGGTCCGGTGGGCTTTGGAGATGTCCTTCGTCCAGATGCCAGCCGCCAGTCCGTACACGCTGTCGTTGGCGCGCTGGGTAAGTTCTTCGGGATCGTCGAACGGAATAGCGGCGACGACCGGCCCGAAGATTTCTTCCTGGACGACTTTCATGTCGTCCTTGGTGTCGATCAGAACGGTTGGCTCGACGAAGTATCCTTTGTCGCCAAGCTTCTTGCCACCGGCCACGGCGCGGGCGCCCTCCGACACTCCAATCTCCAGGTAGTTGCAAACCCGGCGGAGCTGCTCTTCGGACACCAGCGGACCCATGCTGGTTTCAGGATCGAGTCCCGAGCCCACCTTGATCTTCTTAGCCTGCGCAGCGACTCCTTCGACCACCTGATCGAAGGCAGGACGCTCCACGAAGAGACGCGATCCGGCGCAGCAGCATTGTCCGTGATTGAAGAAGATAGCGCTGGCGGAGCCGGCAATGGCCGTATCCAGGTCAGCATCCTTGAAGACGACGTTCGGCGACTTGCCGCCTAGTTCCAGCGAAACTTTCTTGAGATTGCCGGTCGCAGCATGCACGATAAGCTTGCCGACTTCGGTAGACCCTGTAAAAGCGACTTTGTCCACACCGTCGTGCGCGGCCAGTGCTGCCCCGGCGGTTTCGCCGTATCCGGGGATAATATTGACCACGCCTTCGGGGAAGCCCGCCTCCATAATCAGTTCGCCTAGCAGGAGCGCGGTGAGAGGAGTCTGCTCGGCCGGCTTCAGGATGACGGTGTTTCCCGCCGCCAACGCCGGGCCAAGCTTCCAGGCCGCCATCAGCAGCGGGAAATTCCATGGAATAATCTGCGCTATCACGCCCACTGGTTCGCGCAGCGTGTAGGCCAGATACTTCGCTTTGGGCGTGTAAGGCACCGAGAGCGGGATGGTCGTTCCTTCGAGCTTGTTTGCCCATCCGGCCATGTAGCGGAACAAATCGGCGGCCAGAGGGACGTCGGCGGCGCGCGCGACGGCGAGCGGCTTACCATTGTCCAGGGTTTCGAGCATCGCGAACTGTTCCACGTTCGCTTCCAGCAGGTCGCCCAGCTTCCAGATCAGCTTCCCGCGTTGGGTTGCGCTCATCCGCGACCAGGGGCCGCTTTCGAACGCTTTGCGTGCCGCTTTCACGGCGATGTCCACGTCCTGTTTGTCCCCTTCGGCGACCTGAGCCAGGACTTCTCCGGTGGCGGGGTTGTAGGTTGGGAAAGTTTTGCCGGACACGGCATTCACCCACTTGCCGTCGATCAGCATCTGGCGCGGCTTGGCGATGAAGTCGCTGACGCGCGAATCAATATTGATGGGATAAACTGCGATTGCCATAGAACCTCCTTGTGCTTCGGTCTCTCGAAAATGTTTGAAGAGGCAGGGTCAACCTTAGAAATGGTAATCCCGGGCCGGGTGGAAGGCAATCGGGGGAACTCAGTGGCAAATGTACCTTCGCGATCTTTGCGCTTACTTTGCGACCTTTGCGATCAGAAGCCCTTGAACGTAAAGGAGCGAAGTACACCGCTAAGTTCGCAAACTTGGCCCGATTCAGTCAATCCCGTGAATGCGCATGCTAACCAGATCGTCGATGGTCAGGTGCTGCATGCCGCGCGAACGCATCTGTGCGATGTACTCCGGCGTCACGTTGTGGATGCGCATGGCGATCAGTTCGTCCGGTTCGGGATGCTGGTATCCCAGGCCTTGCAGTTTGCCGATGAACTCGGGCGAAACGCCGTGAATTCGGAAGGCAATCAGCTTTTCGAGTTCGACATGGTCATATCCATGCTTCCTTAATTCCTCCACCCATTCCGGAGTTGCGCCGTGGATTCTCATGGCAATCAACGTGTCTTCATCCGGCGAGTACCCAGACTGGCGGAGGGTGCGAATCATCTGTGGTGTCACGCCGTGGATACGGAAAGCCACCAGCTTGTCACTATCGGAAATATTCAGTCCCGCCGCGCGTAGTTCCGCGATAAAGGCCGGATTGACGTCAAATATCCGGAAAGCGATCAGTTTGTCAGTGTCGAGATCCGTGAGGTGCTCGCTCTTCATCTGACGCGCGAATTCCAGGCTTACGTCCTGCACAGCCATGCTGTATTGCTTCTCGTCGTCTACGGGAAAACCGATGGACTGCATCTGGCGGGCATAGTCGGGATTCGGTTCAAAGTGGAAGATGCCAGCGCCCTCACCGTCCTTGAGATAGCCCTCACAATCGATTTTCCCGGCATCGCGAGTGATGGTGAAGTGGACGTCCTGGCGGCCGGGCTTCGAAAAGTCCACGCCCTGGAAGGCATTCGCCGGCCAGTCCGATTCGTGTCGAGAGTTTCCACCATGGTGGTTTTCGAGCAGCGCAAATTCGACCTTCCCCGCCTCGTCGGACTTGCGCAAGGTCCAGTCGCCGCTACGCGGGATGTTCGCGCCCTTCGCACTCGTCACGACGATGCCAATGATGATGCACAATCCAAATACCAGGAATGCCAGAGTTCGCCAAAGTCTCATGATTGTCCTCCCCTAGATTTCCCCTTCTTTGTCGAGCACTCCGATATGTCTCAGCTGGATCAGATTGTCCAGGGTCAAATTCTGGAAGCCATGCTTCTTGGCCTTTTCGATGAACTCAGGAGTAATGCCCTGCACCTTGGCGCCCACAAGTTCCTCGATGTCGAACTTGAACCCTGCGGACTGCAGGGCCTTGATGTACTCCGGAGTTACACCCTGGACTCGCATGCTGATAACTTCGTCGGCAGTCGGCTTGAAGCCAAGAGCGCGAATTTCGCGAACGTAGTCGGGAGTCACGCCCTGCACTCGCATGCCGATAATCTCGTCGGTGCTCGTTTGGATACCTTGCTCCTTCAGCGCGTGCACGTATTCCGGTGTAACGCCTTGGACTTTCATTGCAATGAGTTCGTTCGCATCCGGGTGAAGACCGGCGGCTTGTATTCCACGAGCATAATCGGCATTTACGCCCTGCACCTTCATGGCGATGATCTCGGCATCGGAGACCTTCACGCCGGTCGAGCGCAAGTCGCTCACATATTCGGGCGTCACGCCCTGAACCTTCATCGCGATAATCTCGTTGATTGCCGGATGGAATCCCTGCTCCTGAATTCCGCGCACATACTCCGGCGTTACGCCCTGCACCTTCAGGGCGATCAGTTCGTCCACGGTGACGTCGCCGAGTCCTACTGCTTTCAGGCCTTCGATGTACGAGCCGGCGAGGACCGGTTCTGCGGGTTCCTGCGGCGGGCGTGCCGGAGAAGGTTTGCTGGCTGGCCTGCTTGGGACGGTGGGCTGGGCGGGCGAAGCCGGTTTCACGGGCGTCGGTGGAACGGCCGGTGTCGCGGGAGTCTGAGCACTCGCTTTGTGCGCGATGCCGAAAATGGCATTCCCAGCGACCAGCGCTACGGTCAAACAGAGAACGCTCGCAGTCAGCCCGATGCCGCGAATGCCGGAACGCAGATTGCTGATCCCAAGCAACCGGGTGATACGTGCTGACAGCGGGCCACGATTTGCTGCCATCGCTAAAGCCGGGGCTTCCCGCCATTGTTCCATGAGGGTGAGGGCGCGCGCGTATTCGACTGGATTTCCGCAAAGCGCAATGGCGGTATCGTCGCAGCAATTCTCGCGTTCGAGCCTGATCCTTTTATTAAGCCACCACACTGCCGGGTGATAGAACAGCAGAGTCTCAACGACCACCTGAAAGGCGTTGACAAAAGAATCCAGGCGCTTAATGTGGGCCAATTCGTGGGCGATGACAACCTGCAATTGCAACTCGGACAGGCCGGTAAGCGCCGTGAGCGGCAAGAATACGATTGGACGGAACCAGCCGATGACCGCCGGAGCGTCCAGCCACTGGCACTGAGCGTAGCGGATGACCCGGGCAAGGCCGAGTCTCTGCTGCAAGGCCATGCAAACTTCCCGAAGCTTGCGGTCCACTGGAAGCGATTGCCGGCGGCGCATCCGCTCAAGCAGAAGAAATCCACCAGCACTTCGCAAACTGAAGATCGCAACCCCTGCCAGCCACAACTGCACCACGATTGGGAAGAGGTCCGGGGCCGTCCGGTGGGGCATCATGGATGCTGCCGGCGCAGGAGGCCTCCACTGCGCTACTTTCAGAAATGGCGAGGCCGGAACCGACTCTGTCTGGGAGGAAACGGCATAGGTATTCCGGTAACAAAAGAAAGTAGCCAGCGGCACGGCGAGCATCATCAGCAGCACGCCGACCGCTACCAGGTAGCGGGCCGACGCCTTGCGGAAGGGCGCCATCGCAACCGTGGCCAGCGCCGCCAACGCTGTTCCCTGCCACAGAAAATGCAACAACGCCCAACCCGCGGACCGCATTACATCCGGAGTAAGCCAGTTTGAAATCGTCATCGGCGGTTCCTTTCGTGTTCATTCAGCAAGCGGCGCAGTTCTTCCATTTCTTCGCGCGAGGTCTTGGTGCCCGCGAGCGCGTGCATCATGAGCTGGCTCGCCGACCCTTCGAAGACCCGCTGTAACATATCGCTCGCCAGTTGCCGCTTGGTCTGCTCGGCGGGCAGACATGCTTCATAGACGTGCGCACGCTGCATTTCGTTTCGCCGCACCGTCCCTTTCGCCGTCATAATCTGGAGAAACTTCAGCACGCTGGTGTATCCGATCGCCTTCTTCTCGCCCAGCGCGTCGTGCACTTCGCGCACCGTGGAAGGGCCGCGTGTCCAGAGCACACGCAGGATTTCCAGCTCCGAGGCGGTGGGCTTTTGGGGGGACGGTTGTTTCATGTGGGTACCCTACTACGAAGATGTTCGTAGTGTCAACGAAAACCTTCGTAGATCTTCATGGCATGCCGAATCGGGAGGGCGTTTAGGTAGTGGGACGCGCCGAAGTAATCCGGCGTTATCGGAAGTAGATCCACAATCCCACTACCGTAGCCAGCAGCGCCAAACTGAAGACGATGTTCAGCATGCGCTCAGTCGGCGTCTCCTTCGCGGGTTTACGTTCGATACCGTGCAGCAGGATGGTGTCCATCTTTTCGTCCACGGTGGCGAACGTGAGGCCGGCGAGTTTGCGGCGGTCGGGGGCGGGAGTCATCAGGCTGACGGCCACGAGCACGAGAGAGCACACCACGAACATGAAGATGGCGTAATGCAGAAAATTCATCTTCACCAGCCATGCAGTGACCCCGGTCAGCTCAGTTCCCTGCGCAGCCATCAATTCGGCCACGAAGCGAAAGGCTCCCAGCACGAATCCGGTCCACAGCGACGAGATTGCACCGGTGCCATTGAGGCGGGTCCAGAGAATGCCAAGCACGAAGCAGGAGGCGATCGGCGGGCTGATGTAGGCCTGCACGCTTTGCAGGTAGATATAAAGTTGGCTGCTGATCAGGTGGATGAAGGGCACCCATAACAGGCCAAGCAGAACCATGAAGCCAGTGGCGATTCGTCCGAAGTTGACCAACTGTTTTTCCGAGGCTTCGGGACGGAGCTTCTTGTAGAAATCTAGCGTAACCAGCGTCGAGGCAGAGTTGAAGACGGAACTCATCGCTCCCATGACGGCTGCCAGCAGCGCTGCCATGACCAGACCGACGAGGCCGACGGGCAAAAGATTGAGGACCAGCGTCGGGTAGGCAAAATCAGGTTTCACGACTTGCTCGGGAAACAAAGCGAAGGCGATGATGCCAGGCAGGACGAGCATGAAGACCGGCAGGATCTTGAGGAAACCGGCGAAAATGGTGCCGGCTTTTGCGTGCCCTTCATCGCGCGCGGAAAGCACACGCTGCACGATCACCTGATCCGTACACCAGTACCAGATGCCAAGAATGGGCGCACCGAAAAAGATGCCGGTCCAGGGAAAATTGGGATCGGACGCCGGCTTGATCATGTGGAAGTAACTCGCGGGAACCATCGTCCGGAGGTGTTCGAGTCCGCCGACGCGATGCAGTCCGATGAACGTCAGTGCGCACGCGCCGGCGATCAGGATTAGCGTCTGAACAGTGTCGGTATAGATGACGGCGGCCAGCCCACCGGCAATGGTGTAAATGCCGGTCGCGATGACCAGAATGATCGCGGTCTTCCACAGCGACCATCCGGCGACTCGTTCCAGGACTACGCTTGCGGCGTAAAGTTGCACCGAAATTTTGGTGAAGATATAGGCAATGATCGAAATGCCGGCCAGATACACGGCGCACTGGCGGTTAAAACGGCGCTCGAGAAATTCGGGCATCGTAAACACATTCGAGCGCAGGTAGAACGGGACGAACACCCATCCCAGGATGAGCAGGATCAGACAGGCCAGCCACTCGAAGTGGCCGACGGCCAAGCCAGACGATGCGCCGGTGCCGGACAGTCCGATGAAGTGTTCGGTCGAGATGTTCGATACGAATAAGGAAGCGCCGATGAAGAACCATCCGATATCGCGGCTGGCAAGGAAGTAATCGGTCGAGGTGCGCTCTTTGCGGGCGAAATAAAAGCCGATGCAAAAGACCAGCAGGAAATAGACACCAATGATTACCAGATCAATCGTTGCCAGATTGCGATGGGTAACGGTCGCGATGGGGTTCATCCTGTGGGGGGCCTCAGTCCAGCCCCAGCCGCCAACCGGGGCATCCTCTCTTGAGAGTCGTTAAGCTGCGCCGCCCATAATAATCCTCCGAGCCGACTTGCGGCATTAGAAACTGAATTTTGTTTAGGGTGCGCTCATAGCTTTCTGGATGGCGGCTTCGGCCAGCGGCGCCATGACAGCGTATCCGTCGGGGTTGGGATGCAGTCCATCCTCCGCCAGCTCCTTCTTCAGGAGTCCGTGAGTATCGACCATGGCGCTGAAGTAGTCCAGGTACACGCAATCATTCGAGGTGCAGTATTCCCGCATCCAGCGATTCAGCTCGCGAATCTTCTCGGGTGAGCGCTGGGCAAAGAGATTGATCGACTGCGGCGTGTAGTTGTGTACCGGCAGCACGGATGAAAAGATCACGCGGATGTGGTGGGCGCTCGCCAGTTCCGCCATGGAGCCGTAGTTGGCCTCCATGTCTTCGAGGGACATGGGACCGGTATTGCCTGCGATGTCATTAGTGCCGGCGAGGATGACGACGGCCGCCGGCTGAAGATTGATGACGTCCTGGCGGAAACGGATGAGCATCTGAGGGGTGGTTTGCCCGCCGATGCCGCGGTTCACATAGGGCTTGCCCGGAAAGTACTTCGGGATTGGCCAAATGTCGGTGATGGAGTCGCCGAAAAAAACCACGCGCCGTTCTCCGGCGGCGGGTGGCTTCAGGGTAGCGTTCGCGTCGCGATAACGGGCGAGTTCGCCAAAATCATCGCGTAGTTCCGCAGCTTTCGAAAGTCGATACGCCTCCAGACTTTTCGCAGCCGGCGAGTCGGGCGGGGCCTGGCCCAAGGCGCGGGCGGACAGAAAAACGGCCAGTAGGATCGTCACCGTGATACTCGAAGAGACCCTCATTCGCTTCTCCATCGGCCTACTTTACACCAGAGGCAGTGCGGGAGACGGCAAGGCACAAGGTTGCTTTCGCAATGCAACCGGACTCTGCTTCCCAAACCTGTCGCCCCGGTATATCCGGCCTGCTCGTGCCGGCTCGCAGGGCGCGAGTGGGAAGATGTTAACGGCGAGGCGGCCCCAGACATGAAGATCAATGCCTACCTTCTGAAGAGCGCTGTAGTAGCGGCTCTCGGCGGTCTGCTGTTTGGTTTCGACACGATCGTCATCTCGGGAACCACCCACTCCTTGCGAGAGGTCTACCACCTTTCGGAGGGCTGGCTTGGGTTCACCGTGGCAAGCGCACTGTGCGAACAGTGCTCGGCTCCATGACAGCTGGAAAACCAGGCGACCGCTACGGCCGCCGGGACAGCCTCCGCATCATGGCAGTGCTTTACCTGCTTACCGCGCTCGGCTGCGCGTTCGCCTGGAACTGGTATGCGTTGCTGTTCTTTCGTTTTCTGGGCGGGCTCGCCATTGGCGGGTCGTCGGTGCTGGGGCCCATGTACATCGCGGAAATCGCACCCGCGAGCTGGCGCGGACGGTTGGTGGGCCTTTTTCAATTCAACGTGGTTGCGGGCATTCTACTGGCATATTTTTTCCAATTACCTGATCGGACTGCAGGAGTTTGGCATCGATACGGAGTGGCGCTGGAAGCTGGGTATCTCGGCCGTTCCGGCAGCCTTGTTTTTCATGATGCTGTTCACAATTCCGCGGAGCCCGCGGTGGCTGGTCAAAAAGCAACGAATCGCCGAAGCGCGCGATGTATTGCGTCTGACCGGCGAACCCAATTACGAAGAGGAATTGCGCGACATCGTGGCATCGATTGATGCCGAGCACGGACTCGGCGACGAGCCGCTTTTTCAGCGCAAGTACCGGCTGCCGATTTTTCTTGCGATCAGCATCGGAATGTTCAACCAACTGGCCGGGATCAACGCGATTCTCTATTACCTGAATGACATCTTCGCCTATGCCGGCTTCAGCAAGGTTTCGGGCGATCTGCAGGCGGTAGCGGTGGGATTCACTAATTTGATCTTTACCATGCTAGCCATGTCGGTAATCGACAAACTGGGGCGCAAGAAACTGTTACTGACGGGCGCGGTCGGGACCGCACTCTGCCTCGCCGGCGTGGCGACTCTCTTTGCGACCAACCAGCGGCACGAGTTGCTGATCTGGTTGCTGATAGCCTACATCGCGTTCTTTGCGTTCTCACAAGGAGCGGTGATCTGGGTGTATATCAGCGAGGTGTTTCCCAATCGCGTGCGGGCCAAGGGGCAGAGCCTGGGCAGTTCGACGCACTGGATCATGAATGCGTTGATCTCGGGAATCTTCCCGGTGCTGGCCGCAAAGTCGAAGCCCATCGCCTTCGTGTTCTTTGCCGCCATGATGGTGTTGCAGTTCGTGGTGGTGCTGTTGGCATATCCGGAAACCAAAGGCGTGTCGCTCGAAGAAATGCAGAAAAAGCTAACGGAGGCGTGAGGAAAAGCGCCTCTCGCCATGTAGCGCTGGCATCTTGCCGGCCGTCGCAAGGCCATCCTGGCCTCGCTTGCAGGGGCGAGCTCCCCACAACGGCCGCCGGGATGCCGACGCTAACAATAAGTCTACTTACTCACCTCGGCAATGAAGACTCCGAATGGTTCCAGAGTTACCTCCATTCCTTTTGCCGATGATTGTGGCGTCGCCACCAGTCTCTTCAGATTGGAGGAAGCAAATCCCTTGTCGGCCAGGTTGAAGGTTGCTTTACTTGGCGAAGCGGACATATTGAGCGCCACCAGGACTGCCTTCCCCTTGTAACTGCGAAGATAGGCCATGACGTTTGTGTCATCTTCGTTGAGCGCGGTATAGCTTCCCTCGACGAGCGCTTCATTTGTGTGCCGCAGCGCGAGAACTTTCTTGTACATGTTTAACACTGAATTGGGATCTTTCGATTCAGTGGCTGCGTTGTGGGACTTGTAGCTGGGCGAAACCGGCAGCCATGGATCTTTCTGGCTGAATCCGGCGTTGGTATCTGTGTTCCACTGCATGGGCGTGCGTTCGCCGTCCCGTCCGATTTCTTGCGGCCATCCGGTGCGGCCGATCGGATCTTTCACTTCTTCCTTGCGCTTGGGATCGTTGTTCTCCATGCCAAGCTCTTCGCCGTAGTACATGATGGGCGTCCCGCGAAGAGTCAAGTAAAAAGCGCCCATCAGCTTCGCGATGGCGTCGTTGTTCTTGCCGTCACCGTAGCGGTTGTAGGAGCGGACCTTGTCGTGGTTGCTGATTACGAAAACCGGCCAGCCGCCTGCCGCATCGACTTGCGCAATCTGTCGACGAAACTCGGGAGGAGAGAGCTTGTCGACCGTAGTGAACATGAAGTCCATCGGCATCTGCAATTCGTTGTCGTGGGAACCGTAGTACTCCTTGAGCTCATCGATATTCGACGTCCAGGTTTCGCCGATCAAGACGGCATCGGACTCGTCAGCTACTTTGCGAAGCTTTTTCAGCACATCGTGAACTTCGGGAAGCTTCTTGTTGTGTATCTCGTCAGTATTGGGATCGCCCTGTTTGTTGGTGCCGGGCAGGACTGGGTTGTCGGTCAGCTTCGGATCTTCGAAAAGCGTGTCAACCGCGTCGAGACGAAAGCCAGAGACGCCGCGTTTGTACCACCAACGCGTGGTGTCGAGCATGGCCTTCTCAACCGCAGGATTGCGCCAGTTGAGATCCGGCTGCTCGGCGTAGAAGTAGTGGTAGTAGTACTGGTTGGTGGCGGGATCCAATTTCCAAGCGGAGCCGCCGAAAGTAGAGATCCAATTGTTGGGCGGCTGGCCCGGCCCCTTGCCATCGCGCCACATGAACCAGTCACGATGCTCGGCGCCCTTCGACGATTTGGAGTCGATAAACCACGGATGCTGGTCGGAAGTGTGATTCACGACGAAATCCAGAATGATGCGGACGCCATGCTTCTTGCCCTCTGCGACCATACCGTCGAAATCGGCGAGGGTTCCATACATCGGATCAATGTTCTTGTAGTCAGAGACGTCGTATCCAAAATCCACTTGCGGCGAAGGGAAACATGGGCTGATCCAGATGGCATTCACTCCGAGGTCGTGCAGGTAAGCCATTTTGGACGTTATGCCCTTGAGATCGCCGATGCCGTCGTTATTGCTGTCCGCGAAGCTGCGCGGATAGATCTCGTAGAACACGGCATGCTGCCACCACTTGTGGCCCTCGGGGTCAACGGATTTCGTCTGGGCGGCGACTGGGAGAGAATAGGCCATTGCCAGCAGGATCGAAAGAATTGGATAGAATCGCTTAGACACAAAGTTTCTCCTTCCAAAGACTAGCAGCTGTTTACGTGCTATTTCGATCCGGCAAAATTCAGAACAACATCCTGGTGGACATACGATTCCGGATTCTGCGGCGGAAATTCGATGGCCAGGGTGGCCTGATCCCCACGGACTTCGCCGAGCTTGCCACCTTTCATGGAAGCGATCTGTGCTGGATTCCAGACGGACAGCTCATATCTCTTTCCAGCCAATCCCGAAAGGGACAATGTTAACTGCGTGTGGCTGGAATTCCACATCTCTGAAAACACGCGCAAGCCCTCGCTCGCGCTGCCGAGCGCCGGCAGGACGTTCGAGAAGCTGACGCCGAAATCATTCTTCAGACGAACGCGCACGGTGCTGGTGGCTTGGGTCAGCGGGAGTTTCAAGTCGACATGCCGATCGCTGCGATTGCCTGTTATGTGAAATGGAAGACCGTGGCCGTTCAGCTCAGCCGAAACCACATCGGTCCGCATGCTGAGTGCGGGGGAGAACTCGAACTCGCATTCGCCGGAACCGGCGCGTTTCACTTCCAGCGTTATTAGTCCGGGACTTCTCTTGTAGCTCAGGGCGAGAACTGGCCCACCCACGCGCAGGTTGTCGATCGAAAACGCTCTCCAGTCGGCTGGAACGTGTGGCGCGAAAGTCACGGTGTGGGTCTGCACATCGGTGTTGAGGCCGAACATCCCGCGCAAAATTGGGCTGATGACCATCGCCGCTGACCAGATCTGATGCGGCGAACTGGTAGAGATCTGCTGGTAGTAGTCGCCCGAAAGAACTTCCGTGACGTGGCCGAGCGATCCATCAAGCGCAAGCAGGGCGTTGGACCGAAGATTGGCGTAAGCGGGAAGCGCCTGGTGGTAACGGTATTCGCCAACCGAGGCCCATCCGGTAAAGAGTGGCCACACCGAACCAAAGTGGTATCCGCTGCCGTTGTAGATGGGGGAGCGATTGGAAATGATACGCATGCCCCAATCCGTCTGGTGATCGGCATCGGCAAGTTGTTGAATGGTGGACTGAGACTTGTCTTCGTCGGTGACGCCGAACCACATGGGAACAGTGGTCAGCACGGAGAGTTCGTCCACTCGGCGATTCTGCTGATCGAGCGCGAAGGCGAACGCTTTCTTTTCCGGAGACCAGAAAGTCTGATTGAAGGCCGGTCTCTGGCGATCGAAAGCAACTTGCAGGTCTTTACTGACGTCATCCTTGCCGATCAGTCTCGCGAGATTAGCTAGAGCGCGCAGGGCCTCGAGTCCAAGGCCGCTCTGGTAGAACTCGGTCTTCACAGGAAGAAGCGGACCGCCTTCGACCCAGCCGTGGCCGAAACCGAAGTTCTGCGGAAAGCTCTGCACGTCGTAAGTGGACCGCATGAATTGGTAGGCCTTCCAGAGGCTATCCCATTTCTGACGCGCAAAGTCCAGGTCGCCGCTGCGAGAAACGTAATCGTTGGCGGCGATGATGTAGAGCGGCGTGGCATCGGCCGAGGCGTAGCCGTAGGGATAGTCCTTGAACCAGTTGACGAAGCTTGCGCCCTGGGAAATCTCGTGCGGGATTTTGCCGTCGTCGCGCTGGAACTTTGAAATGAATTCGAGGGCCATGCGAGTGGTGGCAAAATCGCCGATCGAGTTAAGGACGAAAGAAGTCCACAAGGAATCGCGTCCAAAGAACCAGGCGAAGCCGGGACGCTGGCTGGTGCCTGACGTCCTGTATCCGGCGACCAAGCCAGTGCCGAGTGTGGCATTCGTGACCAGTCCCTGCACAGTGCTGATGCGCGACCAGTCGTAGGCCTGCTGAAGTTGCGCATCGGGGAGAGTCAGGTTGACGGTGCGGCTGAGATAGTCGCGGTAGTACTGCGTGGATTCTCGCATCAGATCGGGATATGACGATGTAAGGCGCTGGTAGCTGGCCTGGGCTTCGGCCAATCCCTGGATCGATCCGGCGATAATAACTAACTTGCTGGCTCTTCCCTTGGTGGTTACGCCCAGACGCATGGAATTCTCGTCGGACGAAGAATAGTTTGTCTGATAGGAAACCTGCGGACTGGACGCTGAGGGCGAGCCTACTATCGCGGAAAACTTTTTCTGCTCTTCGCCGAACACGAAGGCGTGCTGCGGGTCGTCCCAGAAATGAAATGTTCCACCTACAGCTGCGGGCCATTCGAGCTGAAAGTCAGCGACGAAGGAGGCTTCGATCTCGAGCGGCTGTTCGGTTTCGACGTCCAACAGAATGACGGCGCCGGGCTCGCGTACGGGGACGAAGAGTGTTTCGCGCACAGAAAAATTGTCGCCCGCGTAGACGAGGGTGGCGGATTCCGGGTGGACGATAAGCGTACGAGCCAGGCTTTCGGCGGCCAGGGTGCGGCCGTCCACGTGAAATATGAGATGAAAGCTCCGGAAGATCTTCAGCGGATAAACCCAGGCTTCCATCTGTCCACTTTCGTTACCGAGCAGACCGGCGTGCGTGCCAACTATGGGGAGAAATTCCCAGGAACGCACTGGTCGGGAGAGTTCGAGAGATGGCGGTGGCTGTTCGGCAGCAGCGGCAACGGCCGAGAGGAGCAGAAGGCACAAAAGAACCGTGCAAACTGCGGTGGCAATATGAGCAGGAACATCGTGAAAGTTTTTCATCGGCTGAATGGCACGTGGACGGATCGAGCCTTCATTTGAATCACCAGACTGAATACAGACAACAGCGCGGCTTGCAAAGTCTTCCGGCACAAAATATAAGAATTCAAGGGTACAGTCCAGCACCAGGCCGATCCCCAGGTATTCCCTCTTGTCCTCTTCACGCCGCGAACTCCTGAAATCGCTCAGCCGGTCGGCGCTAGTCCTCTCCCTGGAAAGCGTTCTGGGGTTGGCTCGTCCTCTATGGTCGCAATCTACTCCTGCGAAGCCAATTGAAGTCGAGCCGCTGAAACTGGGCACCCCTCTCGGCGTCAATTTCGTTGACGTCGGGCGCGCGGCGGGACTGAATACCAGGACGATTTACGGCGGCGAGCACAAGAACAAATATCTTCTGGAGACAACCGGCTGCGGTGTCGCTTTCTACGACTATGACAATGATGGATGGCTCGACATCTTTCTAGTGAACGGTACGCGGCTGGAGGGATTCCCCGCCGGACAAGAACCTGTCTCACACCTGTTCAAGAACAATCGCGACGGCACTTTTACAGACGTCACGCTAAAAGCAGGCGTCGCGCGCTCGGGCTGGGGCCAGGGCGTCTGCATCGGCGACTATGACAACGACGGCTACGAAGATTTGTTCGTTACCTACTTTGGAAAGAACGTGCTTTATCACAACAATGGCGATGGCACCTTTTCGGATGTCAGCGAAAAGGCGGGGGTCGCGGGCAAAGAGAATCGCTGGAATACAGGCTGCGCGTTCGTGGACTATGACCGCGACGGACGGCTCGATCTGTTCGTCGCAAATTACATTGACATGGACCTGAAGACCGCGCCTCTGCCCGAATCTGGGCCGTGTCTCTACAAGGGCGTGATGGTCGCATGCGGCCCGCCTGGGTTGAAGGGCGGGAAGAACATTCTCTATCACAACAACGGCGACGGGACTTTCACGGACGTCTCCGAAAGCGCGGGGATTCTCAAAGCGAACGGGACTTATGGTCTGGGTGTGCTTACCGCCGATCTCGACAACGACGGTTGGCCGGACATTTACGTCGCCAACGATTCTACTGCGAGCGCACTCTATCAGAACCAGAAGAATGGAAAATTCGTAGACATCGCACTCGAAGCGGGTTGTGCACTGAGTCCAGACGGCAAACCGCAAGCGGGTATGGGGATTTCGGCGGCGGACTACGATCTGGATGGCAACCTCGACCTGGTGAAAACGAACTTCGCCGGCGACACACCGTCGCTCTATCACAACCTGGGAGATGCCAGTTTCGAAGACGCGACCTTCACGGCCGGACTGGGCGCTCACACTCAGTACTTGGGCTGGGGCTGCGGGTTTTTCGATTTCGATAACGATGGCTGGCCCGACATTCTGATCTGTAATGGTCACGTGTATCCGGAGGTTGAGCAACTGAAGACCGAAGCGGGATACCCGCAGCGCAAGCTCCTGTATCGCAATTTGCGCAACGGGCGGTTTGAAGATGTCTCGATGCAGGCGGGGCCGGGGATTTCCGAGCCAATTGCGGCGCGCGGCTGCGTTTTCGGGGACTTCGACAATGACGGCGACCTCGATATGGTGGTCAACCCGGTCAATGACTATCCGCAACTGGTGCGCTGCGACTCGCAGAGCGGGAACACTTGGATCAAGGTGCGGACCATCGGGACGAAATCGAATCGCAGCGGGATTGGCGCGCGATTGAAGTGCGTGACCCGCGTACCAGGAGAAGCAAAGCCACATCAGCAAATTGACGAAGTGCGCAGCGGAGGAGGTTACTTTTCGCAGAACGACCTACGCGTTCATTTTGGTCTTGGCAAAGCAGAAAAGGTCGAATCACTGGAGATTCACTGGCCGAGCGGACAAGTGGACACGATCAAGGACGTCAAGCCTAATCAGGTGATCTACGTCAAAGAGGGCGAAGGGATTGTCCGGACGAGCAGTCATCAAGGGTGAAGTGAGAATTCCCGAGATTTCAGTACAGTATGTCAAAAGAGCAAAATGTTTAACCACAGAGTAGACAGAGGAGAGTCGCAGAGGACTTCACGAAGCCTTCTTTGTATCAGACGTGACAGCAGTGCCCGATGCTTCCTTCAGTGTTTGGATCGAGTCGGCGGGCAGGTTATCAAAACGTTCCAGCAGTCCGCTGGGCCAGCGAATCTGCACCGAATCCACTTTTGTCGCCGAGCCGAGGCCGAAGTGGACGCGCATATCGCTGCTCGAGTTATAACTGGATCCGCTCCGCACTTCGTCCACCCAGGTGCGAGCGCCTGCTTTGACCGAGATGCGCGCGCCGATGCCGTCGCGGTTCGATTTCGTTCCCACCGTGCGAATGGCAATCCAGTGATTGGAGTTGCGGACCTGGTTCACCAACAGGCTAGGCGCAGCATTCAGGTTCGTGATCACTGCCGAGATGCGGCCATCGTTCCACAGATCGCCGACCGCGAGACCGCGCGATGAAGCGTGCATGTTGATGCCAGGCCCGGCGCTCGCCGAGATGTCCGCAAATGTACCCTTGCCGAGGTTGTGGTAGAGAATGCGCGGTTCTTCGTAGTTGCTGCCCAGATTGTTTTTATCCACTTCCGGGTACACATGTCCATTCACTAGTAAAAGGTCGGGCCAACCGTCGTTGTCGAAGTCTAGAAACATCGTCCCCCAACCGAGATATTTCGTGTAGAGGCCGAGCCCGGCGGCGGAGGTCACGTCATCAAAAGTGCCATCGCCGTTGTTGCGGTAGAGAGTGGAAGTGTCGTCCGAGAAATTCGTTTTGAAAATGTCGGGACGGCCGTCGCCGTTATAGTCGCCGATGGTGGCACCCATGCCGGCCTGCTCACGTCCGTCTTCGTTGAAAGCCGCGCCCGATACCACGGCGACGTCGGTGAATGTCCCGTCGCGGTTATTGCGGTAGAGAATGCTCGGAGTGCTGTCGCAGGCGACGTAGATGTCGGGCCAGCCATCGTCGTTATAGTCAAGCGTGGAGACGCTGAAGGCGTAGTGGCCATCGGTCTGATCAATGTGAGCTCTGGTAGTGACATCTTCGAAAGTGCCGTCCCCGCGGCTGTGGTAAAGAATGTTCTTCGCGCCCGCAAGTCCGCGCGGACCGCACATCACCGGCACTCCCTTCCACACACAGGAAGGACGCTCGCCGGGAGTGGGAGCCGTTGCAAGATCGAAGTCGACGTAATTTGCAATCATCAAGTCGAGGTGGCCGTCCCGGTCATAGTCCACCCAGGCGCATCCTGTACCCCACGCTTTGCCGGAGCCTGCTACGCCTGCCTTTTCGGCGATTTCTGTGAAGACGCCGCTTTGATTGTGAAAGAGGCGGTTCTTTCCGTAGTAGGTGACGTAGAGATCCTCCCATCCATCATTGTCGTAGTCGCCGACGCAGACGCCCTGCCCCCACCCGGTCGCATTCAATCCCGCCTTGACGGTCACGTCGGTGAACGTGCCGTCGTGGTTGTTGCGGTAAAGATGATTGGTCGGAGCCTGGCCAGCGGAAAAACCTTCCAGTGTGGTGCCATTGACCAGAAAAATGTCGGGCCAGCCGTCGTTGTCATAGTCGAAGATAGCGGCGCCGGTACCGGTAGTTTCGATGATGTACTTCTTTGTGTCCTTACCGCCGAACACGATCGGGGCGGTGAGGCCCGCTTTTTGGGCGACATCGGTGAAGTAGGCGATCGCGTTCTGGGGAGGTTTGGGCTGAGTCTGCGTCATGACGGTCCGGCAGCACAATGCGACGAGGACAACGGAAAATACCCACCGCGACCGGAATATACGAAGTTGAAGATACCGCGCCAGACTCATGACCCAAAATGCATACTAGGGCGCATCGCGGGAGGGGTCAAGGCGGGTCCTGTTAATTGGACCGTGGGCGACCGGCGACGACAACATAGTAAGATTTCCCAAGCGTTTCGGTTGAGTCTGACTGCGAGCACTTTCTTGAATTTTGTGGCGCTCCATCGAATTCGAATCCCTGAGATCGTCTTTCTCCTCATGGCTTTCGCCCAGCCCGCGCTGTCACAGAAAGCGGCGGACAAGCCAGCGGTGGATGCGCTCTATAAGCAAGGCGTCCGTTTACTGCAGCAAGGGGATCTCGCAGCCGCGCGCGCCGCCTTCGAAAAAGTGGTGCGACTCGCACCGAATGCTCCCGAAGGACACAACTCCCTGGGCTGGGTGCTGATGACATCCGGCCAGCTGGATGAGGCGGTCGCGGAACTGAAAGTGGCCGTAAAGCTGAAGCCGGATTTCGTGCAGGCGCACATCAATCTTGCAAACGCACTTGCAGCCAAACGGGACGCCGAAGGTGCCGTCAACGAGGCTCGCGCCGCGGTGAAGCTGGGGCCGGATAACGCTGAAGCCCATCGAACGCTGGGACGAATGTTGAGTTTCCAGCAGGATCTTCCGGGGGCGACCGTAGAATTGAGCCGCGCAACACAACTCGAGCCGACTCGGCCCGACTTGCACGATGAATTGGGTGTGCTCTTGGTTCAGAATTCGCAACTGGAAGAAGCGTCCGCTCAATTTACTGAAGCCCTGCGCCTGCAGCCGACTTTTGCTGCCGCAAAGATTCATCTGGGTGTAATCCGCTGGAAGCAGCGCTCGCTTGAAGAAGCTCAACAATTGCTGCGGGGAGCCGTCGAACTGGTGCCCGACAACGCGCAGGCGCACTACTATCTGGGGCGCGTTCTCGCCGAGACGGGCGATTCCAACGGTGCTATTCGCGAGTTGCAGGCAGCGATCCAGCTTCAGGCTAACTTCAGCGACGCGCAAACGCAGTTGGGCCTCGTGCTCCAGCGAAAGGGTGATGCAGTCGGAGCCGTTGCGGCGTTTCGCCAAGTCGTAGCCAGCCAGCCGGAGAATGCCGACGCTCATAACAATCTGGGTCTTGCCCTCATACAGGCGGGGGAGGCTCCGAGTGCGGTCGTCGAATTTCAGTCAGCCCTGCGGCTCCAGCCGGACGACAGCGGCTATCGCGGGAACCTCGGCATCGCGTATCTGCAGCGGGCCGATTTCGACGCGGCGATCAGTGAATTCCGGGCGGCCCTGCTCGCAGAGCCTGACGATGCAACCCTGCACTACAACCTCGGCTTGGCGCTTAAACTCAAGGACCAGCTGCCGGCCGCGATCGCTGAATTTCAGAAGGCGGCGCAGTTCGATCCCGCTCAAGCCGACGCGCACTACACGCTGGGCGTGACGCTTTGGCAGCAAGGAGAATTTGCCCGGGCTGTCGAGGAATTGCGCGCCGCAACCAGGATCCGTCCCGATTACGCCGAAGCGTATTACACGTTGGGCACAGTTCTCAAACAGCAGGGCGAGTTGCGTGACTCGGCAAATGCTCTGCGGGAAGCCATCCATCTGCAACCGGATTTTGCGGGCGCGCATACGACATTGGCAGGCGTTTTGCGCCAACTCGGAGACATCGAAGGCGCAGCTGCCGAAAGCAAGCTGGGAGCAGAGATTGCCAAGAGCGCGAATGCTCTGCAGGCAGCAACCTTCTCGACCAATTCTGGACGCCGCCTGCTCAACGCCGGTGACCTCGACGGAGCGATCTCCCAGTTCCGGTCGGCCATCGAACAGTCCGCCACCTACGCGCCCGCACACTTCTATCTCGCTCAGGCGCTGCAGAGAAAAGGTTTGGTGGACGAGGCAAAGAGTCAATTCCAAAGGGCTTCGGAACTGGATCCAAGCTTCAAAGCTGACCCGGAATGAAGTGATCAACATCGATTCGCGATTCTTCTGGCGCCCGCTGTTCGGTTGCCACGAAGGCCTAAGACAATACAAGAAATTGTATTCCCGCAATACGCGAACCTACACGCTTTCATATTCCTGATTAGACTGCATTTACATCTTGACAACGCAAGTTGCTCGCTATATTTTTGCGGGCGCAGGCAGTGTGTGGGATTTCTGAAAAATTAGTTTAAGCGCCAAGTGGAGTTCGCCCCAGTTTCGGGGAAGGGCCGCAGTGTTTTTCCCTTTTCTGAAGCTTCCTGCGAGCCCGCGAAACCAGTTCCATAGTCCGGCACAGTTGAAACGAGAGCACATGCGGAGGCAAGCAGAAATGGCGAAACAAATTTCCATCGCCGCGGTAGTTGTGATTTCCATTTCCCTGATGACATTGACGCCGCAACCCGTGTGGGGGCAGGCGGTCTACGGTAGCATTATTGGCACAGTAACTGATCCACAGGGCGCGGCGGTCGCGAATGCGAAAGTGACCGTGACCAACCAGCGCAAGGGCACGTCGGATACGACGACCAGCAATGCGGACGGAAACTATTCTGTCACGCACTTGATCCCGGATGTGTACACCGTGCGCGCCGAGGGTGCAGGCTTTAAAGCGAGCGAGATCAAAGACGTTTCCGTCTCGGCCGATGCTAGTGCTCGCGTGGATATGGCATTCCAGGTAGGTGGTACCAGCGAAACAGTCGAAGTCACCGCCGAGGCTCCGCAACTGAAGACCGACCGAGCCGACGTCGCACTGGAGTTCAATCAGAGACAGGTGGAAGGCATACCCAACATCGGACGCAACTTCACGAACTTACAGCTTATGGCGCCTGGTTCGCAGAAGATGGGATGGGCTCATGCCGCCACAGAAAATCCTCAGCAAGGCCAGCAGATTGTCACGCAGGGCCAGCATTTCAGTGGCACCGCGTTTGAACTCGACGGAACCGACAACCAGGATCCAATCCTCGGGATCATTGTAGTAAACCCCAATTTGGACGCGGTGACAGAAGCCAAAGTCGCATTACAGAACTACGATGCTGAGTTTGGCAAGGCTGTCGGCAGCGTCGTTACGGCGCAAACCAAGTCTGGCAGCAACGAGATTCACGGCAGCGGATTCTATATCCGCAACACGGATGCACTGAAAGCACGCGATCCGTTCACCCAGGATCCCGGGGCGGCTTTTCCCCACGCGCGCTATCAGCAGTTTGGCGGGACGCTGGGCGGCGCGATCATTAAGAATAAGTTGTTCTATTTCGGCGATTATCAGGGCACCCGTCAGACCAAAGGTTTGAGTGGCCGTTTTACCATGCCGACGCAGACGGTGCGGGATACTTGCACGGGGCCCAATGGACCTAACCCTGATACCACCTTCTGCGATCTTAGCGACTACGTAGATGTTGCTACGGGTGGCGGATTGATTTACGACCCGGCCACTGGAGATGCAACTGGTGCCGGTCGCACTCAATTCAACGGCAACCTGATCCCCAACAACCGGCTTTCCCCTGCAGCGGTGAACATACTGCAGGCCCTTCCTGCTCCGCAATCGGATAGTGTCACGAATAATTTTGTCGGTTCCGGTTCCGGTCCCTTAACCCAGAACAGCTTCGATACCCGCATCGATTACGCCATGACTTCGAGTATCAACTTGTTCGGGCGGTTCAGCCTCGACTACTTCAAACTCTCAGGTAAAGGTCTGCTTGGACAGATGCAGGGACCGGGGGATGGAGGAGGAGACTCGGCTCCAGGTTTGGCCGGCAGTTCCATCGTCCACAACTACAGTTTGTCGGTCGGTGTCACCAAATCGATCAGCAGTTCGTTGCTGACGGACGTCCGTTTCGGCTGGTTCAAGTACAATCCGGTTACTCAGAAGCCCGACGGTGGCACTCCTATGACAGACTTCGGGATCCCCGGCGCCAATACGGACGATCCAAAAACCGGGGGTTTGGGTTACTTTGCGCTGGCCGGTTCTCCAGGGACGCTCAGTGGCGCAGGTTGCGCTCCCAACAATGGCGGGGCTGGTTGCGTAGTATCGAGTTTTGGCGATGGTCTTGGTGTCGCCCGATGCAATTGCCCTCTGACCGAAAGCGAGCAGCAGGTCCAATTCGTGAACAACTGGACCAAGACGAAAGGCAACCACATCTTTAAGTTTGGCGCTGACATTCGCTACGCGCTGAACCTGCGAATCCCGAGCGACAACAACCGTACCGGAGAATTTAACTTTAGCCCCCAAGCAACGGCCCAAGGCGGTGTCGGAGGGCTCGATCTGGCTACGTTTCTGCTTGGCGATGTCACTTCCTTTGCTCGTTACGTCAATAACCCAACTGTTGCTCCCCCGGCAGAGCGCCAGAAGCGCATGTTCTTCTACGGTCAGGATACGTGGCGCATAACTCCCAAATTGACCCTCAACTACGGTCTGCGTTGGGAAATCTACTTCCCCGAAACTGTCAATGCGAAGGGCGGCGGCGGATTTGCCAATATCACCGATCTTGGCGGAACCGGCGCGATCCGCGTTGCCGGTTTTGGCGGGATTGGCTCTAACGGCAACGTTGACAATGATTGGAAGGCGTTCGCTCCTCGTATCGGCGTGGCATACCAAATCACACCAAAGACCGTGATTCGAATGGGATACGGTCGCAGCTACGACATCGGCGTGTTCGGTTCCAATTTCGGGCACACGGTTACACAAAACCTGCCGGTGTTGCTCAAGCAAAACTTCAATGCCAGTAACTTTTCCGGCCAGTGCGGAATTCCCCTGGGTGCAAGTGGTGATAAGATCCCGCTCTTCTCTCTGGATCTTGGCCCGAATTCATGTGCCCCCATCGATCCCGCCAACGCCTTTCCGGACATCCCATCCAATGGAGTACTCCCGTTCAGTTCGCTGGGTGGAGCGATCTCGGGTGTACATATTCGTCCGCCAAGCCAGGTTTTGCCGCGTGTAGATGCTTACAACGCCACCGTTCAACGCCAGATCACGAATAGCATCTCCTTGGAGGTTGCCTATGTGGGAAGCAAGGGAACCCATGGATTTGCTGGCGACGGACCGAACTACGACGTCAATCCTAAGTCAATGGCACTCTATGGTGCCATCGATATAGGGACCGGGAAGCCCTATGACGACAATCTGCGTAGACCTCTGTGCAAGCCGATTTTGGCAACGAAAGTAGGTGATCCGTCCGTGTGCACGGGAATCGCCTTCGATTTGGGCAACTACTACGGGAACGATGCCGCCAGCACCTACAATGCATTCGAAGTGAAGGTGGAAAAGCGGTTCACCCAGGGACTGCAGTTCATCTCCCATTACACCTACTCCCATTCCAGTTCCTACGACAGCAACTACTATGCGATCGATCACTCGATTGCATGGGGCCCCACGAACTGGAATCGCAACCACGTTTGGGTCTTCAGTCCGGTTTACGAACTGCCCTTCGGAAAAGGCAAGAAGTATATGGGGGATGCCGGCCGCGTAGCGGATTATGTAGTCGGAGGATGGCAACTAAGCAGCAACACTACGTGGGCGAGCGGCCTGCCTTGGACAGCGGGCTTCTCAAAGTGCGGAGGTGAACAAGACGTGGGTGTCTGCCGTCCAAATAAAGGTACCGGTTCATTCCATACCGGCGTGTCTGGTAGCATCGATCCGGCTCATCACAATCTGACGTTTTACACACCGGTTCCGGACATCACGGACCCGGCGAATCCTCCCGGCCCATTTGCCGATCCGACAAAAGGACACTTGGGCAACATCGGTCGCAATTCGTTCTGGGGACCGCGGGCTTTCACCTCCGACTTGTCTATTGTCAAGAAGTTTCCGGTGTACGAACGGTTCAATATGCAATTCCGAACCGACATCTTCAACCTCTTCAATCACCCCGTTTATGCAAATCCCAATACCACGATCGACGGTACGGGACAGAACGATGGCAAGATCACCGGCCTTCAGTTCGGTTCCCCAATGCGCCAGATCCAGTTTGCTCTGCGCTTCGACTTCTAACCCCGAGCTAACGCATCTCCGCGAGGGAGTCTTTCGAGACTCCCTCTTTTTTGTGTTCTAATCGGCTTGTAGCTTTTCGATTGCATGTTCAAACAAGGCGATTCCGTGGCGCGTCGTCTCAAACAGATGCTCTCATTGGCGGTCGCCACGGGTTGTTTCGGACAAGTGCCCGCCGATTCGAATGTTACTCCCGCTGCGCCGCCAGCACCGTCGGCAATCGCGACGACTACACAATCAGGGCTTGTGCACGCGCAGACTCTACTGGGACAAGGAAAGTTCGACGAGGCCATCTCTCAACTGAAAAGTCTGGCAACGTTGCAGCCTGCGCTCAGAGGGCTTTCCCGCGAACTGGGCACGGCTTATTACAAGAAAAGCGACTATCTTAAAGCGGTCGACTACTTCAAGGCGGCGTTGGCAGAAGATCCCTTGGACAACGAGTCGATCCAGCTCCTTGGTCTCTCTTACTACCTCGCCGGGCACCCGGCTGACGCGGTTCCCTATCTCGAAAAGGTTCAGTCTTGGTTCCCGCGTGCCAATGTGGACGCGGCCTACATTCTCGGGATGTGTTATATCCAGACCAAGAACTACCCGAAAGCGCGCGCGGCTTTTGCGCGCATGTTCGATGTGCCTCCGGATTCGGCGGCCGGATATCTCTTTACAGCGCGCATGCTGCTGCGGCAGGAGTTTGATCCAGTGGCGGAAGAGTACGCGCAGAAGGCGACGACCCTCGATCCGAAGCTGCCGGGGGCGCACATGCTCCTGGGCGAGCTCTTTCTTTACAAGTCGCGAGTGCCGGAAGCGATCGAGCAATTCCAAAAAGAACTCAGCGTGAATCCGGCGAATGCAGCTACTTTTTACAAGCTCGCGGATGCGTACTCGCGTGTTCAAAAATACGATGACGCGGAACGCCTGCTGCAGCGCTCGATCTGGCTGGATGCGACTTCGACCGGGCCGTACATCCTGATGGGAAAAGTCCTCGAGAAGAAAGGCGAGTTCGAACTGGCGGTACGGGCGCTGCGGCGGGCGGCGGCGATGGATCCGAATAATCCGATGACGCATCATTTGCTCGGCCAAACATACCGCGATATGGGCAGAAAAGAAGAGGCCGAGACGGAGTTGAAGCTCGCAGAGGAGTTGCGCACGAAGCAGGATTCGCGACCGTGAAACTGCCGCTGCGGGTGGACTGCAGATCCCTCGCTCCGCTCGGGATGACAATTCTTTTAGCGAGCATTCTTGAGTGATGACAAACCCCAGATAATGGCAAAGCAACGCTACAAGGTCGTCGGGCTGGGCGAGATTCTCTGGGACATGCTGCCTGACGGAAAGCAGTTAGGCGGTGCACCGGCGAATTTCGCGTACATCTCCACGTTGCTGGGCGACGAGGGGATTGTGGCCAGCCGTGTCGGCAGTGAGTCGCTAGGCAATGAGGCTCTGCGGCAACTGGCGGCGTTGGGAGTGACGACATGGTTCGTCCAGAGCGATACCGGTCATCCCACCGGAACCGTTCAGGTCGACGTTGATCATGCTGGACAACCAAAGTTTGAGATTGCCGAGGGCGTGGCCTGGGATTTTCTGGAATGGACTCCCCCCTGGCAAGAACTGGCGGAACAGGTGGATGCGATCTGTTTTGGATCGCTCGCACAGCGAGCTCTGGCCAGCCGAGCTACCATCCGTCAGTTTCTGGGAGCCGCGCGGAAGGAAGCGGTGCGAGTGTTCGACGTCAATCTGCGACAGGCGTTCTTTTCCCAGGAAGTTCTATCGGGCTCGATGAAAGCTGCGGACATCGTGAAGCTTAATCACGAGGAATTGCCGAGAATCATGCAACTATTCGGCCTCCAGCATCGCGACGAAATCGCTTCGGCGGACTCGCTGCTGGAGTTACACCATCTGAAATTGATCTGCGTCACTCGCGGCTGCCGAGGGAGCCTGCTGGTCAGCCAGCAGGGGCTGAATGAACATCCCGGCTACCGCATCCGGGTGGCGGATGCGATCGGCGCTGGAGACGCCTTCACGGCAGGATTGGTGCATGAATACCTACGCGGATCTTCCCTTCCCGAGATGAATGAAACCGCGAACCGGGTGGGAGCCTGGGTCGCGAGCCGGGTTGGAGCGATGCCGTCGCCGGGAGCGGGCGGGATCAGAGACGAGATGGCCAGGATCGACTAGCAGCAATATTTCACTCTGCCGCCAAAATACTAGTTCTGCGCCGCCTGCGCACCCGAAGCTTCCTTCTCCAGCTTCTCCACTGCCTCTTTCGGCAGGGCATGCAGCAATTCGAGGAAGGCAGCGTTAGTCCAACCGAAGCCAATCACGTTGGTCTGATATCCCGCTGCCACCTGCGACTCCGAGGAACGGGTCACCACGTTGTATTTTTCGCGGATGGTCCCGTCGCGTTGAAAATTTTCAATCACAGTCGAGAGGAATTTATAAGACAGGCGGTCCGCTTCGGTGTTGTAGCCGTAGCGGCGCAGTCCCTGGATGGCAAGTAATTCCACGGGCGCCCAACCATAAGGATAGTCCCATTGCACACCGGAATTTTCGGGGCTCATCACGAGACCGCCCGGTTGCTCGAAGACCGCCAAATTCTTTACTACGGCGGCAGCCTGCTCCGGCGTAGCCAGGCCCGCCCACAGCGGATAGTAAGTCGTCAGATAGCGATAAGTAGACTTCTTACTGTTAGTGAAGTCATAGTCAAAGAAGAACCCGTGTTCGCTGTCCCACAGATATTGCTGCATGCGGCTCTGTCGGGTTGCCGCGCGCGTCCTCCAGACTTTCGCTTCGGCCCCCTTGCTGATCAAGACGCTGATCTGGTCCATATCTTTTTCGGTTTTGTAGAGCAGGCTATTGAGGCACACGGGAGCGTAGTGATGCGTGGCTGAGCCGTAGGCTCCGAAGCGAAACGAAATATCGAAGCCCGATTCGCGCATGGAGCGGTCGCCCTTGTAGTAGTCCGCACTCAGACGAACGATGTGTTGCGTCCCACACTCGGGGCGCCCCATGGTCGTCGCCACGTCGCACGCTTTGATGGAGTAGCTCGATCCTTCTCCAGCGGCGGCTTGACCTTCCTTCTGTTCAACCAGATAGTGGTCGGCCTGGTCAGGATGAAGCATGAAGTAGGTCACTACGTCGCGATAGAAGCCGCCTTCGTCCTGCAAGCCCTCCGCCGGCGGCCCATCGCCAAAATCGTAATAGCGCGCGAGGTCGGTGGAACCGGCGAGTTGAGGGTCGCGCGTCCACATGGAATAGTCCTTCAACAAAAATGGATACGTTCGCGCCAGCCACGCAGTGTCGGCATGCCCTGCTTGCTTCCCCGCTTCGTAGACGGCGAGGACCATCGAACTTAAAAATGGCGGTTGAGAACGGGTCAGGTAATACGTTCGGTTGGCATTCAGCAGAGCGCCATAGTTCTCGATCTCGAAGAAGAAGTTCTCGACCATCCCACGCGCCAGATCGATGCGACCGTCGCGCAGCAGACCCAGAATGATGAAGTAGCTGTCCCAGCCATACATCTCGTTGAAGCGCCCGCCCGGTACAACGTACTTCTTTTCGAGATAAAGCAGCCCGTGGGGGTGGATCGCGTTGGTGTCGATCTCGCCGAGTTGCTTGATCGGCTTGGGGAGATGCTGGATCTCAACGTTGCAGTCGGCACGCAGCTTCTCGACCGCCGGTGGGACGGGGAATCCGGCCGGCAGATAGAGCACGGGGTGAACCTTGATCTTGGGATCGGCGACAGAAGCACAGTCCGTCATGGAGCGAGTGAGAGTGTCCCACCCACTGGCGATGTATTGGCGGATGGGCGCGAGTCCGGAAGCGGGCTTTTGCTCCTGAGCAACGGCACTCTGCCAGGATGCAAGCAGGTACAGCAGGGGGAGAACTAGCAGGGAACGTTTTCGGTTGATCATGTTGACCCCAGGCAGCGGCATCATCATACCTCCTAGCAATGGAACTGTTTCGTGGTCAAGTCTCGTATTGTGCAGGCAAAACACCGCAACCACGGAGGAACACGGGGACGGCAGCACAACCCTTGGGTTGATCCGGCTAGCTTTCGGTCTCCCACCGAAAGGACATCACAGCCAGGGCTCCGAAGAGAAGAGTGAACAGAAGCAGTACCGCTATCGGCCCAAAGGCCTCGGAAAGACCGAGGCCGCGCCAGGTCATTCCGTCCAGACCATCCATCGCCCAGCGCGTGGGAATGACCACCGTAACTTTCTGCAGCCACTGCGGGAACACGAAGGTCGGTACCCACGCGCCACCGAGCATCACCATGAGTAGAGTTGCCATTACGGCGTAGCCGCGGGTGGCCTCCACTGTTTTTCCGAGCGCAGCAATCATCAAGCCGAAGGCAGCGGTCATCAGTGAGAAGGCAGCGCAAACTCCCAGGAAGCCCAGAAAGCTTCCTCGAATGTGCACGCCGAAAACCACCCGCGCGAAAGTAAAGAGGACGAAGAGAATGAAGGCCGATATCAGAGCGGCGCTGACGGCTCGGCTTCCCAACAGTATGCTGCGCGACAGCGGAGCCGCGCGAAGCCGCTGCCAGAGCCCGCTTTGGCGCAGCAGCAATAATCGGACTCCTACGTCGAGTCCCATAAAGAGAATGAACTGTATTCCCATTCCTCCGAAGGAGTGGGCATAGCCGTTGTATTCAACGCCCGTGGCTGAAGTGATTGCTTCTTCTCGAGTCTGGAAAGGGATGGTCAGGCCTCCCGAAGAGCCTCCTTGTCCGGACGCTGGTTGCTGGGCCTGCTGTTCATTCAGTTTATCGACACTGCTCAACAGATCGGTCAGAGTCTTTTTTTCTGCCGGCGCCATTTGGCTGTTCCGTTGAATTTGCGCAAGGGATTCTCTTACCGTCTGGCGTCCCGTCGGGCCTGAAAACATTTCCTTGCTCACCGCTTGCATCACGGCACCGCTGAGGATTCCCTGCACCATCCCCAATTCCATGCCGTGCGAGGGATCGTACAGCAGTGAGATCTCAGGCTTTTTGCCGCCGCCGAAAAAGGCGTGCCCGGCGTCCGTGCCAAAATCTTTGGGGATTACGATGGCCGCGGTGACCTTCCCCTTCCGTACTTGCTCACGCGCTTCGTCAAGGGTGGAGGGCTTCACGTCCAAATTCTTGTCGTTGCTCAGTTGCTCGATAATGGCCCGGGAAATCGCGCTCCCGTCCTGATCAATCGCGAGTACCTGCATGCGACTGATTTCAGTTTTGCCGCCCTGCCCTCCGAAGAGGTAGCCAAAAAATGAGCCACACACAATCGGGACGAGCAGGCCTACGATGACCGCACGACGGTCGTTGAAAAACAGGCGGAGATCTTTTCGCACCAGGGCCAGGAATGGGATCATGAGTCGCGCAGGCTCCTTCCGGTCAGCGTGAGAAAAACCGTTTCAAGGTCGGGTCGCTCACTGGCTACATGCTGGTAAGCGTGGCCGTTCTCGGCAAGCCATCGGAGGATCACGACGGCCCCGGTGGTGAGGCTGTGGACGCCCACTCTGAGAACGCCTTCTCGCACGTCCGCGGACACAACTTCCGGCAGCGCCAACAGCGCTTCCGGCTTGAATCCGTTTGTATTTTCCAGTTCGATGGCAAGAATGTTCGTGACGGGCAACATCCAATGGAGGCCATGCAAGGTGTCATTGGCAATGACCTTTCCGTGGTCAATGATAATGATCCGATCGCAAAGGCGCTCAGCTTCCTCCATGTAGTGGGTGGTATAGACCAGCGTCTTGCCGCGCTTCTTGAGGGTTTCGAGGTTATCGAAGATGGCGTTGCGGCTCTGGGGGTCCACCCCAACGGTCGGCTCATCCAGCAGCAGGATCTGCGGGTCGTGCAGCAGCGCGGCAGCGAGGTTCAGCCGGCGTTTCATCCCGCCACTGAACGTACCTACCTTGTCTTTCGCCCGATCAGCCAAGCCGACCAGATCAAGCGCTTCCGCAATTGCGCGCTTCAGGACCGTACCATGTAGGTCATAAAGCGCTCCCAGAAAAGTAAGGTTGTCGAGCGCGGTCAATTCGTCATAGAGCGCGATGTTCTGTGGAACCAGCCCGATCTTGCGCTTGACGGGATCGGTATCGCCACGCAGAGGACTGCCATCGATCAGCACTTCCCCAGAGTCCGGAGGGAACAGTCCTGCGATCATCGAAACGGTGGTAGTTTTCCCGGCGCCATTCGGTCCGAGCAGACCGATGGTTTCCGCGGAACCCGCACGCAAGCTGACGCCGTCAACGGCGACAATTTTCCCGTAGGCCTTCTTGAGGGCCCTGACTTCCAACATAAGCGAAGAAGTTTATCACTGCCGCAGTCGGTTATTCCCCGTCTGCCGTCAGCAGTACGAACGATGGAATCGACACGGATTCAGCGCCACAAAATCTACTCTTGTCGGAGCAGGCGAGGGTTGGCGCGCCTCTCGCAAACGACGATTCAGAGAGACAAAAAGAGAAGACAAAAAAGGGGGCGGCTTGGGGGGCCGCCCGGAAGTAGTTCAAAATTCTTATCGTCCGCGATGAGGCCCGTTGTCGCCTCCGGAGGAGTGCTGCCCGCCACCACCTCCGCCGCCACGGGGAGCTGA
>JBKPCG010000038.1:0-17065 GCA_046727255.1 Acidobacteriota bacterium
GCCAAAGAGGCCGATGAACGGGGCTGTCGAGCCGATCGTGGCCAGGAACCCGAGACCCCGCTTCAACTGGATCAGCGTCTCGGAAATCGAGTCTCTGAGTGCACTCGTGACGAGCTCGAGTGAGGCGACTGGATCGCCGCCCGCTTGTCGCACGCCGTCGTATTCGAGAATGCCCGCTGAGACCACCTGCGCAACATGAGAATTCTCGTGCTGCCGCACGGCGTCGATCAGTTCCTGTACCTCTCCCCCGTGGAGAAATTTCGTGAATATGGGCTTGAAAGCCTGCGACTGGCGCGCCGCCAAGCGGAAACGCCGGTGCTTGTCCACGATCACTGCCACAGAAAAGACGGACAGCGCGACAAGACCACACATCACGGCGGCCCCGAATAGGCCGACGTTTCTCAATAGCTCCGTAAACGTCATTGCTTCCTCCAGTGCGTCGCAGTAGCGAGCTGCGCCGCGTTCGTTTTGGTCAGTACATCGTCGTGTCGCAATGTTTCCGACCCGATTTCGTAATAACTGAGCATCCGCATCAATACTTCCTTGTGAATTGGTACCCTCGAGTCGTCGAGCATCATCGAGGTGACGAGGGCGCTGCCGAGGCCGAGCTAGTTGCCCAGGGAGGAGATGCCGAACCGCGCTCTTCGGGGACGAAGATCAATTTCCGTCTGTGCCTGCGCTTCTTCGGTCTGTCCCTGTGCGGCTTCCGTCTCTGCCAGAACCACGCCAATCACAACGGACAAATGAAATGTCTTTTTCATCTCTGTATTCCCACGCAGCCTTGTACGGCAGTTTCAGACTTCACGTAGTGTTGAGCAGATGACGCGCGACAACAAGAGCACACGGGTGCTGGTAACTCACCACTGATTTTCGTCGCTCGTTGTGACCAGCAGGGCCATGCCCAACTGATACCTTCGTGCGAGGCCACGGACTTGCGCGGATGCAAGGCATGAAGCACGACCTGTGGTAGGGGGAAAGCAGCGAGCAGAAGTAACTAGGGGAACAGAATCTCCACCATCGTCGGTCTTATATGGAGGAGAACAACTGTGAGCTTCCAGGGCAGGAACGGAGCTTCTCTACAGAAATGACAACAGCTTGGCTGATGCTGTGGCGATGCCCAGGATGGTTTCAGCACCACAACCTATGTGAACAAGGAGCCATTCATCATCACCGAAATTTCGGCTTCTGCTCTCCGGCACGGAAGCCGCTCTCGGCGGACTGCATGGAAGCAATACCCGCTCAGAACGCTGCCCAGGTCCTTGGTTTGGCAGATTCCAACCTTATTATTATTAAGTACGGTGGGAATGAGTACGGTGGGAATGAAGCTCTCCTGTCCCGTGGACGCTTCAGCGCAGCCGGGGACATGGCGAACAGGAACGCCCCAGGACCCATTTTAGGAGTGCTTATGCGCAGACCACCGGCCCACATGAATGGCCTCTCACGACGAAGACCTAATTTCTCGATTCCTTCCAGCCACGCGCGACGCGGCGTTTCATGGCTTCGTTTCCGACCTGATCTCGTAGTAGCGCAGCGCCCGCATGAACACTTCCTTATCTACAGGCTGCCTGGAATCGTCGAGCATCGGCGAGATGCCGGGCGAGCGGCCGACTCCCGAGCTCTTCCAGGGAACGATGACCAGTGACGTGGGCGCTTCCTGATTGCCTAGAACGGACATACCCAGCGCCTTTCCTCCTGGGACGGAGATCAACTTCGCGTCTTTGTCCGTCTGTGCCTGTGCCGCTTCACTCTGGCCCTGTGCCTCTGGCGTTTCACTTGTTCTTTGGGTCCCGTCCATCGGTGCCCGCGCTTCTTCCGTGTTTGCCTGCCCTGCCTTAGTCTTTGCTTGCGCTTCTTCCGTCTGTCCACGCACTGCTGCCGTCTGTTTCCGCGCCTCAGCGGCACCGGTGGCGTGTTTGACCTCGGACTTTTTATCGGCCAGCGCGACGCCTGTTGCCAGCAGCAGCACGAATACCAAGTTTCGGCTCATGGTTTCTCCTTCCGGCTCTCGCGGTTGCGGAGGTCGGCAATCCACTTGGCGACTTCGGTGTCGTTTGGAACGAGCCGGCTATACGCTTCGTAATGCTCCAGTGCGCACTTGTAATCCCCAAGATATAGATCGCAGAGAACCGCGAGATTCTTGTGGGCATAGTGAAAGTCGGGGAACTTGGCCAGGGCCGCCTCATAACTGGCTCGCGACTTCGCGAACTCTCCTTTGCGACGCTGCACTAGGCCGAGCTCGTTGTAGGCGGCGGGGTGGTTTGGATTCAATTCCAGGGCCCTTTTGAGGCTAGCCTCGGCGTGGTCCAGGTCGCCGGTGCGCGCGTATGCGATCCCGAGATCAATGTGCGCTGCGGTTGATGCGGGCGCCTGTTCGGTTACCTTGAGCAGCAAAGCGATGCCGCGTTCATACTGCGCTTCCTCCAGCATGCGAACCGCCGCCTCGTAGTCGGAGCGCACTGCGTCCGTAACGGGTACGCTCTGCGTGATCGTGAACCCGCCTGCATCCTGCTCGACTTTAACCGGCGGGGCCGACGGTGCCAACAACGGCATAGTCATTGTCGAAGGGTTCACCTTGTGGCGGGCAGCAGGTGCGCAGCCGAAGGTGAGGAACAGGGCCAGCCACGGTATTCCGCGATAAATCGCTTTTATGCGTCGGGTCTTATTGCAGGCTCGCATGTGTCACCCCTCCGTCGTTCATAGCTGTCGGTACCGGGTGTTGCGTCGTCTGGTCCGGCTTGCCTGTCGTCGTTTGGGCGTTACCCGATGCCGGCACGGAGACCTGCGACACCGGCGCACGGTACACATAACTGTCGATCCCGCCGGGAAAGCCGCTGCTCACTTCGTTTTTCGCGTAGCGGCCGGGCATCAGCTCGGTGAGCCTGCTGAGACTCTTCTCAGTCCATTCGTCGAGGACGCCGGCGTGCAGCAATTCCATGTTCTTCTCGTGTACCTTGATGGCTTTCTCCTCGAACGGAAATGCTGTCTCATCGAGGTCCGTCTCGTACTTTTCCAGGTCCGCGGCCCGCAGGTCGGTCGGGCGCTCCGACTCCTTCAGCGAGCGACTGAAATCGAAGTAGGTCTCCGCCATGTAATACGTCACGGCCGCTGTCACGTCGGCGATTTCGTACTCCACCAGCCGGTTCATGGCATCGATCGTGGCATCCATGCGCTGCTGTTTCTCCTTCAGGCTGGTCTCGAACGGTTGCCGCAACTTCACGGCCACGAAATCCTGGTAGACCTGTTCCGCTAGGACCAGCGCCGAACGCGCCGCGAGCGTCCGGGTCCGGCTGGTCCTTTCCGGACCTGCGGCCGCGTCGATGCGTACGATTTCGGCCAATTCTTTCTGATAGAGAGACTCGTCATGCGTCGTCTTGAATATCTCGGAGATCTTGAAGCGGGTCTCGAGGGCCGCCTCCACTGGGCGTGGAAACTCGTTGAGGTAGCGTCGGTACGCATCCAACGCCTTGTCGTTTGTATTGGACTGCTGGTAGAGGTTGCCGGCCGCGAGCAACGCCTCGCCGCGTAATGCCGGATCCTGGGACTCGGATGCGAGTCGGTCGTATTCGCCAGCGGCGCGCGACAACTGTCCACTTTCCCGGTAGGCGCGCGCGATCAAATTGGTGGCTTCGCCGTGCATTTTGTGCTTTGGGTAGGCGCTGCGAAACGCTTCGAGCACTTCCGCGGCCGACTTCCAGTCCTGCAGCGCGATCAGCGCGGCGCCTGCGTCGTACTCGGCCGTTGCAAGGATGGTGGACGTAGGCGCTGCCACCCGAATCCTCAGGAAGTGGTCGGCGGCTGCGCGATAATCCTTCGCGTCTCTCGCAAGCTCACCCTGCTTGTAGATAGAGGCGGCGAGGTTATCAACGAACGCGGCTCGCGACTCGTCGCCCTCCGGCGTGAGCGTCAGCACCTGGGTGTAGGCGTGTTCGGCCTGCGGGTACTCGGCAAGTTCGAACGAGCCGTGCGCAACGACAATCCACGCGGAGTGCCGGATGGGCAGCTCGGCGTTGGGATATTTGTCAACGACGCGCTGGGCGGAGTCGATGGCGGCGTGATAGTCCTTCATCTCGTACAAGTCATCGGCAGCCGCTCCCAAAACCGCCGCGGCCTGTGCGTGATCCGGGAATGTGTCGGCAAATTTGAGCGAACTTGCGATCGTGGCGCGCTTGACGGCATCCTGTTGTTCCTTGCCCGCGTCCTTCAGTTGTTGGCGGTAGGCATAGACAGCGGCGTAGCCAGCGGCTGCCGACTGGGAGTGCGTGGGGTATCCATAAGCCGTGCGCTCATACTGTTTGGCCGCCTCGCCGAAATCCTTATTCTCGAAGAGAAGGTCCGCGACCCGGTAGTTGATCGCAGGCGCCTCGGCATCCGTCGGGAATGACTTGAGGTAGTCGCCGTACCAGCGGAGAGCCTCGTGATAATTCGCAAGTTTCTGGTCTGCATCCTGCGTGCTCTGATACTCAGCGTGATAATGCGTTGCGAGGTCCTTCAGGTTCGTCTTCAGGTAGGCGAGAGCCTCCGGCGAGTCTTCGGGCTTGTTGTGTCGCCAATATTCGGCCTGCAGTCCATACTTGGACGCGAACTCCCGCTTTGACTCCAGCACGAGCTTGGGGAATCCGCCCTTGGCGAAAGTCTCCACCACGCGCATGCTGAAGCGCGGCGCAGCACGATGGAAAGGATAGAGCGCTATGAAAGCCTTGTACGTCTTTGCCGCGTCATCGTAACGCAGCTTGGCAAGGTAGTGCTCGCCAAGATTGCTGTAAACGCGATCCTCGTAGGATCGATTCCCGAACCTCGAGAAGTACTCATGGACAGCATCTGGCCCACCGAGATTGGTGAAGCTTAAGCTGTCGGCTCGAAAAGTATCGGCGACGCGGCGTTCCTCCTCCTTCTCGTGCTTCTGATCGAAGTCGTACCCAGTCGAGACCTTATAGTCAAGTAACGCCATGTACCGGTGCAGGGCTTCGTCGTAGAGCTCCTGCTTGTAGAACGTCCACCCGAGCTTGTAGAGAGCGAGCTCATAGTAGTAAGACTTGACACCCTGGCTGACGATCGCCGAATAGGCGTTCTCGGCGTCGCGAAATCTTCTGCGCGTAAAGAAGTACTCACCCCGCCGGAACTGCACCTCGTCGTTGTGCTCGGAATGCGGATTCGCGCGGATCAACTGCTCCATGGTTTCCATGGCGTCGTCAGTGCGGCCGAGTTCGTCGTAGGCCCGTGCCATCTGATAGAGAACCTGGTCGCTGTTCTTGTAACTGGGGTACTCGGTGAGCAGCCGCTTATAGAGAGCGATTGCCTCCAAGGGACCCTTGGGAGCTGCATCAGCACTCACCACCCCCGCCAGGGAAGTGCCGGCGTCACCGCTTGCGAGGATCGGACTTTCTGCGGTTGTGCGCCGCTCGAATTCCCGATCGGATTCCCCAAGCGCGGCGCCGACAACTGCGGCTGCCGGACCGGGCGTTTGGGCTGAGGTGCTTGCAGGTGCCTCAGCGGCTTTCGGGGCGGGAATTTCCCGCGGCTTGAGGTCCCCCGTGTGGATGCCGAACTGCTTCTCTATTTGCAGGTCCGCAAGACGTCGCATCGCCTCCGGAGTCATCGACGTCTCCGGTGTCTCCTCGAGGAAGCGCCGGTAGCTCTGCATGGCTTGATCGAGGCCCTGATCGACCTTCACCTCTTGCACGTCCGGGCGCATGTTATGCAAGTCTGCCAGCGTCGCCCGCGTCGGCTTGTGATGCGCGGCGCAGCCGACGAGAAGAGCTGACAGAAGCACGATCGAAATCTTAAGGCGAGGCATCAGTGTCCCTCCGCGCCGGACTGGACGCGCGCAGCTCGATCGTAGCTGTCGGCGACGCCGTAGCGCGCCTGGGTCTGCTGGGCCACCAGGCGTTCCCGGCGGGCCTCGAGCTGGTTGATGGCGACGGTTTCGATCGTGTGTCCCTGCTGGGCCATCAAAGTGTCCACACGCTCCAGTGCGCGGCGGGCGCGCACGCGAAGCTGTGCAATCTGGGCGTCATATCCGACATAGCTGTGCGTCGCCGCCTGCCTCGTCCTAACGAAGTCTTCGTACTGCCGAGTGAGGGCGTCAATCTGCGTATTCAATTCGTTGAGGTGCTTATAGGCTGCGGTCAGCCGCTCCTGGTATTCGGTTTCGAGCCGCCACGTGAGCACACCCCGTAGGCGTGCGGCACGCTGCCGAAGCGCGAGCAATTCCGGGCTGTCAGAGTTGCCGAGCTGCTTTTCGATGAGTGCAATGCGCTCACCGGCGATCCGCTCGTCTGCGGTTGCCAGGTAATCCGGCCGCGGTGCGGTCAGCATCGTCTGCAGGCGCTCGGCAAGGTGCTTACGCTGCTCGAGTCGCAGGCGCATTCGCGAATCCAGTTCCTGGAACTGTGTATCGACGGCTGGCAGGAGCGGTTCATAGTTCTGTTTGCGCAGCCGGATGATATCGTCGTAGGCGTCGAGGCTGGTTTGCCAGGCCATGAGCTTCGATCGCAGATCCTCGAGGTCGAGGTAATTGTGCAACGCGGTCTGGAAATCGTGAGATGCCATCAATTCTATCAAGTAGTACGTTTCCGGTGCACCGGGCAGGCTGCGCAGGCGGATGACCCAGGTTTGGTCCTCGCGGCTCTCCTCGCGGATCAGCGCCTTGAGGAACCGCCCTTGCTTGACGCTATCGATCGACGCGTCCACCCTTTCGATTTGGTTGCTGAACAGCTCGAGTGCGCGACCGTACATGAGCGCGGACCGGCCGTACAGCTTCAGTCTGGCATACGCATGTGGCGCGGCAAGCATGGCTTCCTGGACTGCGACATCCGTCGGTTCGCGATTCGCCAAGATGTTCCATGGAACGAGCGCACGGTCATAGTTCTGGGCCGAGGCCTCGGCCCAACCTGCCCGCAGCAGAGCCTGATTCGAGAACGGTCCCTCGAGGCGTACGCGATCCAGTGACTGTTTTGCCTGCTCAAAGTTGCCCGATTCGAACAGGAGACTGCCAAGCACTAAGTTAGACTTGTCGCGTATCGAGAGGCTGGCGGGATCGTCCGCCGCGAGCTGCCCGGCCTTGTCCAGTTGTTCAATCGCTTCCTTTTGGCGACCGGCCTGCGACAAAGCGATACCGAGGTTGTAGGCGACAAACCCGGCCAGACTCTTATCGTTCTGCAGATGACTGAGCACTTCGACGGCCTCGCTTGGGCGGCCCGTCGCCATGTAGATGTTCGCGCGCAAAAACTCGACATCGTCCCTTATCTGTTCGGGCACGCCACCCCGGATCCGCCCTAGCACTTGCAGCGCATCGTCGAGCTGGTCCTTCTGGAAGTGAATGCGGGCGAGCCTGAACGCGGCTTCATTTCGTACGGCGTCATCGACGGAGCCTTCGAGCACCCTCTTGATGGCGCGTCCTGCGCGGTAATGCATGCGGTAGTCGAGCTCGAAATCGCCGACTGAAAATTCGGCCTCGTTGACGTGATAGTGAAGCGTATCGAGTTCGGGTTCATCCAGACGATGGTACTGGGCAAGTTCGGTATCGAGCCGCTGGATTGCTTCGAAATACTTTCCTTGGTGGGCGTTATAGAGCGCCTCGCCGAAAAAGAGGTCCCTTAAGTCGTCACCCAAGGCCGGACGGGCGGCGAGTCCCAGGATTAGGCAGAGTCCGATTAGTCTGCGTGTCGCTCGCATCGATTACCATTCTCCAAGCTTGATCGGGGTCTTGCCGGAGTCCGATCCGGCTACTGTCAATTCCACCAACTTTGGCTTTGCTTCCTTGTGAAACGTAAAGTGTTCCGTGCGGCTGAAGTCCGTGCCGGCCTTAAGCTTGCCGTCGACGAACACGTTGAGCTGGTGATCCCCCGTCGTCACATTGCCGACGTAGATCCGTTGCACGCCACCCTTGCGCAGGGCTTCGAGCTCTTTGGAGCTGTAGATATAGTGCGCAACGAGTTGACCGTCGATCTGGAGCTGCACAGCGTCGAGGCGCATCTGGTCGCCCTTAGCTAGCGCGATGAAGATCGCGAGTTGTGTCCCTGACGGATACAGCAGTTTCTCCTCTAGTTGGCTCAGCTCCGCCCCAATGCTAAGGACATCTGATTTGACCTCCTGAACTTGTTCGTCGAGGCCTCTCATCTGTTGTTGGTCAGCAGTCGGATCAGTAACCTTCCCCTCAGTCTTGTTGCCTCCGGGCCCCGGGGCGGCATGTAATCCCCGAGCGGCAAACGATAATGCCAGGGCAAGACCAATCACAATCGACCAATGCACCGTGTTTCTCATATCTGTATGTCCCATGCAGCCTTGGATAGTAGTTTCAGACTTCACGTAGTGTTGAGCAGACGGTTGGCGGCAACAAGAGTACCCCGGTGCCGGTAACCCCAACGATCATTCCCATCCCTGGTTGTGACCCGCAGGCCATGCCCGACCGATACCTTCGTGCAAAGCCATTTACTTGCGAGGAAAGCCAGCATGAGGCAGAAATGGTAGTAAGGGAGAAGCAGCAAAGAGGGGCAGGTGGCAGCGGTCCGCACCAACTATCGTTGCCTTTGTTCTTCCACCCAAGGCGAACACCCTGAGCTTCGACGCAGGAACGGAGCTTCTCTGGAGGAATGATGTCGGCTCATATGTGGCTGCTAGTGCCTATAGAGTCCGAGAGTCCTATGAACCGGGGAACTTCGAGGCGAGCTGAACGTTTACAGTGAGACTGCCGGCCTGAAAGTAAGCCGAGGTTTCGCTTCTGCCCACCTGGACGATCACTTGGCTCAGGTAAAGCGGGCGTACTGATTGGTCGACCGAGCAAATACGGGGCACTGCCCATCCTGCTCCGGCCAGGCTGGCAATCCATATCACTATCGCTGCTGCCCGGACGCCGCTTCCGAAGCTTTCTTCAATGACCACCGTTCGAGCGTAGATATCCCCGACGCGCTGGCGACGAGCTGAGCAACCAGCCACCACCGTGCCCATCAGATAGAAGCCCAGCCCGTCTATGATCCTCAACAAATTCCGCACAGCACAAGCCGAGAAGGAGCGGGGCCGCGCCCTTCCTTCAACCTTAATCCCGACCATGGCCTTGCCGAGCGTCGCGCCCCATGCCGCCTCCAGCAGAAAACCATAGAGAAAAAGCAGGGCAGCGTTCAGTGTGATCGCGATTAACAGGGACGCGGTAGTGAGCCGTAGTTCGGCGCCCTCAACCGAGCCCCAGCGCATAAATGCATAGGAATCCACGATAGCAAAAAGGCCGAACAGGAAAGTGGTGTCGAGAAGGAACGCGATAAAGCGGTCGCCCAACCTGGCGTAACGGTATCGCCCCTCAGTCCCAGCCGCACATTTGCCGGTGTTTCCGAAGCGAGCCGAAGAGGTAGGCTCGACTATTCCAGACTCCTCCAGTAGGTACTGGCCGGGCAGAATCGGCATTCCGCAGTGCCTGCATTGCTTCGCGTACGCGCCAGTTTGGCGTTGGCAAAAAGGACATTCCATAGCTTGGCCGAGGAGACGTAAACTGCCGTCAAGTATACCCTCCAGAGGAATGGACGCTTGCGTGACGGAAGGACAGCATCAGGAGGACATTGCCCGTTGGGTCGGACCGCCTTGTTGTGCTTGGAAGCACGCCAGGAATGTTTTAGTCACGCCATCGTGTCTGTCGTTAGCCCGCACCCGTTGGGCACACGACCCCGCGCCCGGTCATGTCGAGGGCACTGGGCTGAAAGTTTCTCAGGCTTCTATTTCATAACTTAGCGGCCAAACTCCGAAGCGAGTACTTCAGTACTTCCTTTATTGAAACTTCCGTGAGTTGCAGCGTGGAGAACACGGGATCATGCTTTGGACTGCAAGCAGCACGAGGGGAATACCCCCACGGTTGCTTTCCTGCCCAAAGTCAGGGCTCGTGAGGCGTTTCTCCTCTGGAAAGGTCAGATGATTGACTTTGATCTAGAAAGCCTCAAACAGCGCATGATTGAAGCCCTGGCCGCGATGGGACGCGAGACAGACGTGTTTGACAAGTCGGCTGCAGCGGATACCTTTCGAGAATGCTTGCGCTTGGTCCACGAACGCGGTCGGCATGTCCTGATCACCAATGACCCAACCGGCATAGGGATCGAATTTCTCCAGTAGTTAACCTTAGGCTTAATACTGCCAATTGCGCCTTCAGTCTGTGTAGCATTTGGAATAAAACGGTTCCTCAGGTGCAACAGGGTTGCTAAGGTAATTTTCCTGTAGCCTTCGGACACCTTACCGGGGCGGAAGCATGGTCGGGGCTAGCGCGGCCCACGAACACCCAGAGTAGCCACGGCGTTCCGGGGACGAACACGGCCTTACGGTCAGCGACCTTCCGGGCAGCGTCCATCCGGACAGTGCCCATTTCACAGGATACTTGAGTGATCTACCGGCCCGCGTGCGACTGTCTTTAAGCTCGAAGATGACAACGCATATGACGGAAGGCTGGTACGGTGACGAGCATCTCATACTGTTCGATGGCGCGGAGGTTGCCGCGGCATCCGAACGCTATGCGATCTCGCAATTTTTACCGAACTACCGGATTATCGGCTTGCGTGGCTGGAATTATTTTATTCTGCAGGACTCTGGGGGACGCATCTACAGCGTTGCCAGTGTACCGATCGTTGCTGCGCATCTTTCGCCATACGCTCTACCGTCAGCCGGGTCGAGGCTGATGCCAGATGACCGCTTTACAGGGAAAATCAAGTGGTATGTTACGCCGACAGTGTTCGGCGGTGATCCAAAGTTGGGAGAGAACGTGATCTGGGTGAGTCACGAACAACACGCCCAACTGGTCAGATGGTGGAACGGCCTTTGCCGTTCAGTAACAACGGTGCCTGCTTCGACGATAGGATCAGAGAAGGCACGCGTGCGGAATTGATGCATCTCGGGCTTCAATCACGGAGCGGAGTTCTCAACTGTTTGGAACAAGGTGTACACTCGAGACGCTGCCTTTCGGGGTCAGTGACTGAAATCTTTCTTGACAGCAATCCTACCTATTCTGGACATCCAAACCATAGAAACGTTACAAAAGGACTTGCCCGAAAAGCCATCCGCATGCTGCTGACGAAATATCGCCATTTCAGTGCGCCGGGATAAACCGGTAGGAAGCAGGGGTGGAAGAAACCCTACGAGAAAGGACTAGCAATCCACTCGGCCCCAAGTTTTGCGTTGGGTACCGCGAGGTGCACAGCGAAGCGTAAACAGGGGTATAGGTGGGCTGGGCAATCGAGCTCCGAAAAGATGCAATCCGGACGCCGACGCGCTTGTAATCGCGGCAGGCAATATGAACAGAGGCGATCATGCGAGTCTCTGGTCAGTCCGGCGTAGTCGAAGACCCCAGGGCACGCCTAGAAACTTCATACACGAGAACCGGGAGACCTCGGAGATGCCTGCTGCCCAACTCGGCAGGAGGACGGCGGGAGAAGGCTCAGGCCATACGGCCCGCATGCACGTCCCCGAGGAGTCGGACCGCGGCATACTACCGATGAGTCATTCGAACAAAGACGGGAAACCGTTGGCGGAGAGTGAGGAGGGAAGGCTGCTGATCACGGAGAACACTCTTCCATCTGGCACGCACCCGACACTGAGCGGGTCTGCGCGTTTTCCACGGGTGGGCGAGTGTGCGGACAAGCTGCACGCTTGGCCGCTATTCATCCGCGATAAGAGCCGCATGCGCTAACGAGCGCTCGTGCGGATCCGTGCGGGGGGCGATCAGCAATGGTCGTCCCTACCGCGACCCAACTTCGACGATTCCATGCTCTGCTCGATCAGTCTGCTGGTGCAGTAGAAGTAGACGCAACTCTTGTCGGCGTTGATCTGATTCAATCGTGACACTTCGGCCTCCGCCGCTACTTGCGAGGTCAAGACCTTCACCACTGTAATCCTGCTCGTCGGATCGGTCTGGTCAATCGGTGTGTCGATCCGCACAATCGGATACACATGCGGGTGCTTGGAATGGGGCGTGTCGGGCGCTCGTTCCATTCGGTGAGTCTAGCTCTTTGGTTGCCGGGAAAGCCAATTGGCGAAAAAATCGCCATTACACTCATTTACCGGCTGGTAGTGCATTTGGACGATTCGGTACCCCCCCGGCACGACGCCTGCCAATTCTGCCAGCGCCCGCCAGTGCTCGCGGAACCGATTGGCCATCCACGAAGTATGAAAACCTTGGTCAACTACCCGGTCGGGCGGAGCTGTTTAGCGGTAAAATCCCTCTCAGAACAGCGGAGAAACAGTGGCCGGACATCTCCAAAACTTGAAGCCTTGGCCCAAGGGCGTGAGCGGTAACCCCGGCGGTCGTCCAAAGAAAAAACCGATTACCGATGAACTTGAGCGGCTCCTGTTGGACGAGGCACCTGATGCGGGAGGTAGGATGTGGGCGACCGTGATTGCCGAGGCGCTTCTCTATCAGGCGCGAAGAGGCGACGTGCGAGCTATTACGGAACTGGCTAACCGCGTTGAAGGCAAGCCGCTTCAGCCAGTGGAGTTCGATGTAGACACCGACCTAGAGACGCTCGCCGAGAGGCTGGAGGAAGCCCGGAGGCGCGTGTTACGCGATATGAGCGACGAAGAGCTCAATAGCAGCCTCAAGCGACTGCAAGGAGAGCTTGGCATCTGCGCACCTCAGGATTGATGCTCAACATGCTTGTCAGACTTCCCCACGGATAGTTTTCCGCAGCCGTTTGAGACGGCGCTTTTGCTGTGCCCAAAATTGTGCCCACTGGCGGTTTGGAGGGGTTAAGTTTCAAGTTGGGGTGAAGCGCTGAAACCTTCATTTTCACTCGCGAATGTGAACCAATCCAAACTGCGCTAAAGTGTTGATTCTTCGTGAAACCAATCTTCGGGACCAGGGGGTCGGAGGTTCAAATCCTCTCTCCCCGACCAATCTTCTTTTCGCACGTTCGAGGATCAGATCGAACGGCTTTCTGTATGTAGGGGCGAAACTTACGCCGTCCGTATCGCAGTTCAAAAGCACTGATTTCAGCAATTGACCGCGATCCGTCGAATTCCTCGTAAGGTACAGAAAATGCGCCTTGTTCGCGAGTTCAAAAATCCTTTTGACGGTCAGCGCGTTTTCCGCTGGAACCTGCACTCGTAGACACGACAGGTCGGCTTCCAGCTTGCGCTCTTGCTCCCGCCAGTCGTTCGTTTTGCGCGTTCAGAACTCCTCATCGATCTTGCCGTCCAGCTTGTCTTCATACATCTGATCCATTCGAGCGCGTAGCGCCGCAAGTCGCTGTTCAATTGCAACGATCCGTTTTCGCCGCTCTGCTTCCATATCGGCGCTGTCAGACTGCAACGAATCCACGATGGTGTTTGCAACCGTTTCTGGTACGTAAATGTCTTTCAGCAGTTCGCCCAGGCGATCCGAGACCTCTTGTTCGCGCATATAAGGGAGTGAACACTTGCCGCGTCCATGCGAACACCGGTAATAGACGTATTTTTGTTTTTGCAACTCTGCGGTGACGGTGCAGCCGTCATGTGCGCATCTCAGCAATCCCGCAAACGCAAAAGAGTGTTTCCGATGTTTCGGCTTGTTCCGTCCCGCGCTTACATCTTGGACTCGGTTGAACAAGTCGCCGGACATTAGAGGCTCATGTGTGCCCTTGTACTCGACGCCCTGCCAGAGGAAATATCCCAGATAAAAACGATTCCTCAGAATCTTATCGAAATAGGAACGAGAGAGCCGAAGGCCAAGTTCGTTCAGCACGGTCCTGCGGAGCGTAATCAGTGAGTGCTCGCCACTCGCGTACAATTCGAAGATGCGTTTCACCATCGGTGCTCGGTCGGGGTCTACGTCAATCGAGCGCGTCAGCGAGTTGTTGCGGTAGCCGATGGGAGCGCGACCCGGATAAATACCTTCTTCTGATTTCTCGCGCATTCCCTTTTTCACTTCCTCTTTCAGGTTCTCGACGTAGTGCTTTGCCACGGCCACGTGGATGTCGTGCATGAACTTGTCCTGCGAGCGGGATTCTTTTGCGATTATCCGGCCCTCTTTGACCAGATGAATCTCGATTCCTCGCTTTTCGATCAGCGTCTCGAATGCGAGCGCATCACTTCGATTGCGGTACAGGCGATCCGTTTTCTCGACAAGCACGATGCGACAGGCAGGGTCCGCTTCGAGCAGACGCAGCATGTTCGTAAATTCTTTGCGGCCGGGGTTTTTCGCTGATTCAATATCGACAAACTCGCGCTTGATGAAAAGGCCGCGAGTACGGGCATATTCAGCCAGGAGCTTACGTTGTGCTGGAATAGAGTAGCCTTCGCGCTCCTGCTCGCGACTAGAGACCCTTGTATACGAGAACGCTGCGATCATGTGTCACCTCAGTTGTGGCGATCCATGGTATCGGGATCCGTTCACGTTGCAAGACGTTTTGCCGCTGCCAAATCAGCAGCTTGCAAACTGACACACTGAGATCAGTCGAAAATGCTCATTGAGCTGTCGAGCGCTCACATAGGCGCTCACGCAGCGATGTATACGCGCTGTTAACGCCTTCTTGCAGCTTCTCTGAACACATTCGCTCACACAACTCGCGCAGACAGTCATCGCAGAACAGAACTACGGGCGAAGACTTCTGAACACGACCGCTCACGCCGACAGTCGAGATGATTGCTACTAGTGAGAAGCAAGCTGACTCAGAGCAATTGCTACACGATTTTTGCATGACGACCCACCTCTCTGTCCCATTTGTCGAGCAATTTGAAGAAACTGATGAGTTCCGAAATCGACTTCTGATTCATCTCTGCGGGTATGACCACCAGAGTTGTTGCGTTCTTTATCGTGCTATCGTGCGCAGTCGTGTCAGCTTCTCGGCCCGTCAACTCACACGATGATTTGGCAGGCTTGCGCACATATCACCGAGTGAGCTTCTCTAGATCGTTGAGAAGCTTCTGCATGTGTTTTCTGAGAATCGTCAGCGCACGCCGTTTCTCTTTCTTGCTTTTCGAAAAGATACTGATTGAGTCATCGAGCTTCTCGAACTCGCGACCAACCTCAGAGAGTTCATTCAGAGTCGCGCTGATCTCAAAGAGTCTTTGCCCGTGGTGACGCAATACGAGATTGTGTTCGCGGATCGTGCGAAACAAATACGCCAGCTTCTCAATGCCTTGCTTGCGCCGAACGAAGAATTGGGTTCCGCAAGCATCGCAGCAAAAATAAGGTTTGCCGGTTTTTGCCATTCGTTGTTCGAGTTCGTTACCGCAAAGAAAGCAAGGCAAAAAAGCCATTTCTACTCCTCACTAACGTTAACGTTATGAACAAGTGTTGTTTGCGCCACGGCGGGGTATCGATTCCTAAAGGAAGTACAAAAGAGAAAAGAAAACCGTCGCAGTCCACCTGAACGTCCTGAGCAACGCTTCCGAAGATAGAAAACAGGTGGAAGATGCTGCGGCCGTCCATTACCCAGGTTGTGTCGCTCGCAGTCTTTTCGAGCAGGTGAATAGACCGCGATGTAGTGACGCGACGCGAACGCAATGGTGCTGACATCAGCAATTCTTTTGTCAGGTACTTCGCCAGATAGTGCGAGATGCGATGAACGTCAACGAACCTGATGTCAACGATTCCGCCGCCGCCGAGCGCGCTCCAAGACTCTGAAATCCAGCGCTGCAAGATGAAGCGATCAATTAGAACGTGCAGATGGGGAATGCCGCTCTTGTGAAACTCAAGGATTGCGATATACGTGACCGAGCATCCGAACTTGCGAAGCAGCGAAACGCGAAATTTGTTGAACACGCGCCGCAAATATCGAACTGGGTCGCCTTCAATCTTTGAAGGATCGAGCGTGAGCGTCAGAAAGCGTGTGAGTGAGTGACGCTCTGCGATGACACGAATTGCCTGTTTGTAGCGCCATGCCTTGCGCGGGCCGCAGTACGCGCAGTCCCACGTCTTGCAGTCGAGACGAATAGCCCTTTCCGCCTGACCGTCAAGCGAGTGCCCTCGAAGCGTTCGCGCGCCGCAGTATCGATTGCGCCCCCTTGCTCGTAACTCATTGCTCGCGTTCTCGTAACGATTACTCTGATTTAAGACGAGTGAAGGCTGCGTCGCTTCGCTCCGCAGTACGTCGCTCGCTTCGCTCGCGCCGCTGAGGGCTCCGCCCTCAGACTCCCGACCACTTTTATGCTGAGAGACATCAGCCCCAACCCCAAGATCAACCCCAAACCCAAGATCAAGCCCAACCCCAACATCAACCTCAGCAAAATCTGGTGGGCAAGCCTCCGACTTTCGGTCGGCTGTTGCTGGAGTTGTGGGTTCTACTCTCAGCCCCGGACCGGAGTGGTCAACCGGTAGCCCGGAATTGTTTCGAACCTCACCCCGCTTGCCCGTATGAGAATTCTTGTCCACAAGCCGCTATGCTATGTACTTGAACGACCGAAGTCCGTTTCACCTCGCGAGAAATTCATGAAACGAAAACAGCCGCCCGCCTGGACCAAAAAGTTAGACAAAGAATGCCTTCAATTCCTAGCCGGGGTTCGATATGCGAAATGGGCGGACAAAGAGATCAAGGATCGCAAAGAAGCTAGGAAATTCGTAACCGATGTACTGCCAAAGCTCTTCCCCGGCTTTGCGCAGGGGCGAAAAATGGTTATTACGAGTGAGCTGTTGCAAATCCTAGAGGCAGCGGGCATGCCAATACGACTCGCTGTCCCGATTGCTGAGCGTGCTGCACCAGGCAGGCTCGACCACGCTCGACGGGGCTAGCTACGGCTACGATTTTGCCGGCAACCGGACTTCGAAGACGAACTACCTGAACAACGTTACGGAAGGGTATACCTACGACCCGATCTATCAGCTGACCCAAGTCGCCCAGGGGGCGAGTACCACGGAGAGCTACAGCTACGACGCGGTGGGGAATAGGCTGAGTTCAGTGGGCGTGAATCCCTACAGCTACAACGCGTCGAACCAGCTGACCGCGACTCCGAGCGGCAGCTATACCTACGACAACAATGGGAACACGCTGACGGACGCCAGCGGAAAGAGCTACACGTGGGACTTCGAGAACCGGCTGGCGTCGGCGGTGGTGCCAGGCACGGGGACGGTGACGTTCAAGTACGACCCGTTTGGGCGGAGGGTGCAGAAGAGTTCCCCGCTCGG
>JBKPCG010000039.1:0-18065 GCA_046727255.1 Acidobacteriota bacterium
AGAACTGCCGCTCGCACTCTTTGCACTTCCAACGCTTCTGAGTCTTGAGGTAATAGTGATCTGTCTTTTCGCAAGCGGGACACATGGGGCCATTCGGCCAGCGAAGTTTGGCAACCGTGTCAATGCAGACCTGCTCATCGGAGAAGTACCGGATGGCCTGTTGGAGTGTCTTTGGCGTTTCCATACCAAAACTGTACGCCTTTTGTTCTGGTTAGTCAAGTATATTATTGCCTCTAGGTGACAGTCCCAGTGTAACCTGATGATTCCAAAAGGTCAGGGAGGAGGGTGGGTCGTGTGGCGCCGGGTCTTCGACCCGGCATGGCGGGTCAGAGACCGCCTCTACACGTGGCCAAAACATAAATGAGTCGGTAGTCCAGAGGCCGGCATCTCATCAGTATCAGGCTAAGTTTGATTTGCCCCAATCTGGGCTGGACCCGTCGATACACTCTGCGTTGCCACCTCACAGTTAAAGCTAATCTTCTCAGCAGGAAATTCTCAAGAAACAAGGTATTACCAATATGGAACAAGGAACAGTGAAGTGGTTTAACGACGCGAAAGGTTACGGGTTTGTGAGCCGGGCTAATGGAGAGGACGTATTCGTCCACTTCTCCGCGATTCAGTCAGCCGGCTTCAAGAGCCTTCAGGAAGGCCAGGCCGTGCAGTTCGAGGTCGTCAAAGGCCCGAAAGGTTTGCAAGCAGACAACGTTCAGCTCCTGTAAGCTGAACTCAGGACCCCACCCTGGGCATCTCGCCGAGGGTGGGGATGTTTACGGCTCGGTCATTTGCGAGCTGGAGAAGAGGGATTTTGGCCAAACGCTTATGTCTACAGTGTGGCGGGGAACTGGGGTTATCGCTTAATCCGTCCCGGATGAACAACGCGAACGTTGCCCGGACTCCCATGACCGGATGGCGGTGCAGCACTTGCGGGTCAACTTTCAGCAGTGAACAGCTACGCGACGCCAAAGTGAAGCCGGTCCGGCCGCTCGTCTCCAAATCCTGAATTGTCTGTGAGTTGAGAATCTTCCGCGCGGCTTTATTTTTCCGGGTCGCCGGAGATTGGTATATCCTAACGACATGGATCATCTCGGAGTTCTCCAGCAAAAGATCGTGAGCCTACGGGCGGAAATTGCCCAAATTCACGAACTGAACGAGCAGTATCGACGTCAAAAGGGCAATGGAACGCTGGACCAGGTGGCGCACGGGCAGAGACATGAACGGCTCCAGAATATCCAGAAGGAACTGGGCCAGCTGGCGGCACTGGGACGGTCCGTTGTATCGATAAATCAGAGACGTGAAGAGAACCGCGCGCGGCTGCAGTTGATCAAGCAGTCGAGGGCCTCGTAAGCGCGAAGCGCGCCTAGCCGGAAGGCATTCCTACAAAGTAGTTCGTGACCGCTGAGGATGAGAGTCTGCGTCACAAGTGTTCTTTCGCCCCTTCGTGCTGGATCGTTTCCCATCATTTACCCACGGCTTGCGCCGTGGGCTGTAATCTTGCGCCGCTTCGCGGCTGCATTTATCGCCTCTCATCGCCTACCCAAGTGCTCCTCCGAAATGCCGCGTGACGACGTGATACAACTCCTGCCTATTGGCCCCCCTGCGTTACTGCCTGAGCAACCGCATTGACATCGAAGAACTCACTGAGATCGGCGTGACCGGCGAGGGTTTCGCGGGTGTTGCCGTCCACTAGAATTCGTACGCGGTTAATGCCGGGGACGTTGGCGGCAAGGGTTTCAACCAGCGAGTTTACGGTGAGTTGCTCGCCGAGAATGCTGGAACGGTGCTGATCGGCGAAGGCGGCGTTGAGGTCGATCACGGCCGCGCCCGGGTCAATCAGATAGATGCTGCGGATTTCGGCAGCGGGGGCGAGCGGATGCGGAGAATCGGGTTGCTGGTAAATGCGGAGGAGCGCGCGCAGCAGTTCTTCGGCGCGTTGCTGGCGTCCGCCGGGAAGAGGGATCTGGGCGGATTGAGAACGGAGGGCGCCGCTGGCGTCATCGGCGACGTAGAGGGTGACGGTTTCGGTTGGGCCTGAGGCGGGAGCGGCGATTGGGCGAGTATCGGCGGCCAAGCGCTGCATCTCGTTGGCGCTTCGGCGCATATGACTTAGATAGATTCCCATCGAGAACACGATGACCAGCATTACGGCCACAGCGAGGATGAGGTGGCGGGGAATCATGGCTGGGTCTCCAGGCGTTGGCGCTGGGAGGCGATGGCGTCGGCGATGGCGGCGGCGACCTTCTGCTGATAGTTGGCGGACGGTAGATCGGCGACGCCGTTCGGTCCGGGGGCGAGTTCGACGGCGAGCGCCGGCACCAGCAGGTTGTTGAGCGGGCGCAGGGAAGCGGAATATCCGCGCGCCGGAAGTTCGCGCTTCTGCATTTCACTGACGATCGCAGCCGCTACACTCTGGCTGACGGGCAGGGCGGGAGTCTGTGCGGCATTCCAGGCATGAAACGGGCCTTTATCGGGCCCCTCGCGCGGCAGCATTGCGGTGTACACACGTGCGCCGCTTCCCTGTGAGGCGGCGTGCAGACTAATGTAGATTACCGGGCGGGCGGAGTTTGCGGCTCCAGCGCGTTGATCGAGCGTCAGGGTGTCGTCTCCGTCGCGCAGCAGGAGAACCGCGAAGCCCTGCCGATCGAGTTCATGTCGTAGCAAGCGCGCGAATCCCAGAGTGACGTTTTTTTCTGCCAGTGTTTCCGTTAAGGCGGCGCCGCGTTCGGAGCCACCGTGAGCGGGATCTACGACTGCGAGAAAGCGACGGGTAGGGCTTGCAGGCACTGGCGTCTCTCCGCCAGATGGGGTCGCGCTGGTGGGTGGCGGTCCTTCCGTAAGTGGCGTCTCGCCGACCACGGGGGTTGTCCCGGTGGCGGGAGTTGATTGCGCCGCCGTCACCGTTATGGTGCGGCCGTTGTTGCTGAAGCTGGCCATCAGGGGGGCGCTCGCAGCAACGGTCAATTCAGCGGTGCCGTTACTCTCTGAAAAGTTGGCCTGGCTGATGGTGCTGTTGTCAAAAGTGAGAGACATGCCGCCCGGCGGCACTAGAGGCTCACGGGTGAAGAACATCCGCAGCTTCCCGGGTTCCGTGGAGATGGTCGGATTCACCGGAGCAGTGAAGTTCAGCACCAGGCGCGGCGGGGTGCTCGAATCCAGTTGGGCCGTGACCTGGGTGGCGATGTCCCCGATGAAGAGCCGGCGGGCGGCCTCGTGCAAGTTGACGGGGTTTCCCAGAAAGCGGGGCAAGAGCGTGCTCAACGAACTCAGCGGGACCATACCTCGAGAATTTTCGACCAGGAAGGGGCCTCCAAGATCAAGATCGCGACCGCGTACTTTGGCGCGGGTCCTTCCGCTCACGAAGTCGCCATCGCTATCGTTAAAACGCATTTTCCAGTGCTGGCCTTCCACGCGGGCGCTGACGCGACCGAGAGGCTCCAAGACTTCCAGCAAGCCGACGTACTCCCGGCCCGCCCGATCGGTAACGGGCAGCGTGCAGGTAGCGACGGAGGAGTAGATCGAGAGGCGCTTCTGGTCGGTGGTGGGGGACGCGCCGAGAAGTACGAGCGCGGCGAGCGCGGCGGCGATTGTCTTATGCGTCTTCGACGTGGCGGGGAGCACCTGTGATCAACGCTAACTGGTTGGAGGCAGTGCCGCAACTGTTCTTTCGCCCCTTCGGGGCCGGGTTCCGTCCGCTCGCGCTGCACTGGTTGTGCATGGCTGAGCAAGATACTGAAAGAGTCCAACGACGGACCGCTTTCATTGACTTGCCCGTTTCGCAGACGTAACATTCGCGCCAATGATCGGACAAACCATCTCGCACTATCGCATCATCGAGAAGCTGGGTGGCGGCGGCATGGGAGTTGTCTACAAGGCCGAGGACATTTCGCTCGGCCGATTTGGGGCACTCAAATTCCTTCCCGAGGATGTCGCAGGGGATCCACAGGCGTTGGAACGCTTTCGGCGCGAGGCACGCGCTGCATCCTCCCTCACCATCCGAATATCTGCACCATTCACGAAATTGGCGAGCACGACGGGAAACGCTTCATCGCGATGGAGTACCTCGACGGAGTAACCCTGAAGCACAAAATCACCGGACGACCTTTGGAAAACGAAACCCTCCTTTCGCTGGCCATCGAAATCGCCGACGCGCTCGACGCCGCTCATTCCCAAGGCATCGTCCACCGCGACATCAAACCCGCAAACATTTTCGTCACCAAGCGCGATCACGCCAAAATTCTCGACTTCGGTCTGGCGAAGATCGCAACTCCAACTAGTTCTGCCAGCCAAATAGCAGCGGCCAGCACACAGACCGGGTCGATAGACGAACAACACTTAACCAGTCCGGGGACGGCGTTGGGGACGGTCGCCTACATGTCGCCAGAGCAGGTGCGCGGTAAGGAACTGGATGCACGCACCGACTTGTTCTCCTTTGGCGCGATGGTATATGAAATGGCAACAGGAACTCTACCGTTTCGCGGCGAGAACTCGGCAGTGATTTTCGATGGAATCATGAATCGTGGCCCAGTACCTGCGGTGCGGCTGAATCCCGACCTGCCTCCCAAACTGGAAGACATCATCAACAAGGCTCTGGAGAAAGACCGCAACCTGCGTTATCAGAGCGCAGCGGAGATACGAGCCGACCTGCAACGACTGAAACGGGACTCTGAGGGCGGGCACAGTAAGGCAGCAGGCTCTGGTCCAGTGGCGACAGCAGAAGCTCGTGCGGCTCGGGTTGGGAAGCTGTGGAAGAATGCGGTTCCCGTTTTGCTGATCGCCGTGCTTGTGGCGGGCGGGCTCTATTATCGTGCGCATCATCAAAGCAATCGCTTGACCGAGAAGGACACCATCGTGATCGCCGATTTCGCTAACAGCACGGGCGATGCGGTATTCGATGACACACTGAAGACAGCGCTCAACATTTCCGTGCGGCAGTCGCCCTTCCTCAATGTGCTTTCTGACAGCGAAGTCGCGAAGACCTTGCAACAGATGACTCGTCCGGCCCGCACGAAACTCACGCCCGAGGTGGTCGGCGAGCTTTGCCAGCGGGCGGGCAGCAGAGCCTACATTGCGGGATCGATTGGCAGTTTGGGCAGCCAATATGTGCTGGGGTTGAAGACGGTGAATTGTCAGAGTGGTGAAACGCTGACGGAGGAGCAGGTCACCGCGGTGTCCAAGGAGAAGGTGCTGGAGGCTCTAGGCGAGGCATCGTCCAAGCTGCGCGGCGAACTGGGCGAGTCCCTGGCTACAGTGCAGAAGCTTGATGTTCCCGTGGAGGCAACAACATCCTCACTGGAAGCGTTAAAAGCGTACAGCATGGGAGTTTCCGCGAAGGGGTCGGCCGAGTCGCTCCTCTTCTTCAAGCGTGCCGTTGAACTGGACCCCAATTTCGCACTGCCCTACGCAGGTATGGGATATGTGTACCGCGGCTTCCATGAGGATAGCTTACGCATAGAGAGCATGAAGAAGGCCTATGAACTGCGCGATCGGGTCAGCGAGCGCGAGAAATGGAGCTTATCGATAGATTATTACTTTCTTGTCACCGACGAGGTTGACAAAGCAATTCAGGTAGCCGAGGCGTGGGCGCAAACCTATCCGCGAGATGCGGGTGCACATGAAGCCGTGGCAGCCGCTTACCGCCGGCTCGGCCAGTTTGACAAAGCCCTGGCCCAATTTGAAGCCGTGTTGCGTCTGGACCCGAACAATGCAGAAACTTATGGCGAAGTGGCATTAATGCACAGTCACCTAAACCGTCTGGATGACGCTAAGAAAATTCTTGAACAAGCGCGAGCACGCAAATTAGAACATTCTCTCCTCCATCTCGCTACATATGACTTGGCGTTTCTGAATGGTGACACGGCGGGGGATGCAACAACAGGTAGAGTGGGCGGCTGGCAGGCCGGGAGACGAAGCTTATTTCCTAAACATGCAATCCGACACCGAGGCGTATTACGGGCGTCTTGCGAAAGCGCGGGAGTTCTCCCGGCGCGCCGTACGATCGGCGATTCGTGCCGACTTCAAAGATACAGCCGCGCACTGGCAGGCGATCGCCGCCTCGCGTGAGGCGATGTTCGGCAACTCTCAAGCAGCAAAGCGGGACGTGGCTGCAGCTTTGGCCATCTCGCGGGACGGGTCGGTCATTTCTGTCGCGGCCCTGACATTGGAGCGTGTCGGAGATCACGCTGGCGCTGAGAGTCTACTTGCTGAGCTGGAGAGAAGTCAGCCGTCGAATACGCAGACATACTTAAGAGCAGAGATGGAAGTCACTAAGGGCAATGCAGCACAGGCTCTCGCCTTACTAGAAATCCTTGCCCCTCGCGAACTATGGTGGGGTCTGGGCCCGGCTTACATGCTGGGCCAGGCCTACCTGCTGGCCCACAATGGAGCGGCAGCGGCCGCCGAGTTTCAAAAGATAATTCATTATCGCGGCCTCCTTAGACATGAGCTAATTTGGCCGCTGGCACACCTTCAGTTGGGACGAGCATATGCGCTTACGGGCGATACCACCAAAGCGAAAATGGCTTACCAAGACTTTCTCACGCTCTGGAAAGACGCCGACACCAACATCCCCATCCTGAAGCAAGCCAAGGGGGAGTACGCGAAGCTGCAATAGTTGGAAAAGCCTTCCTCGTCGCACCGCCTAAACAGAGTTGCTTGGTAATTAGGCGTGGCTGTCGAAAAACTCGATTTGTCTGAAAACCGACCCAAAAGGAGTGACCAGAAATGTATCGGAGATCGGAGAAAATCGTTTATAGGGCATCCTGACGCGACGCATTTTCGGCGGAAGTTCTGCGAGTGAGTTTTTCAACAGCCACAGGCAATTACACCAAGAATCGGCGACCACTGGCAGCGTAAAATGGCCCAATGTTCGCTGTTTTACTACACGGTGGATGGGAGACGCTTATCGCAGCCGCGCTGTTCTGGCTGTCACCGTTCATTGTCGCGTTTCTAGTTATCAGATGGGCGGTACGGAGGCGGAGCCGTATCCGGACACGTCCCTTCTCGTAATTAGTGTAGTAATTTTCGGCGGACGTCGGAAGCAGCAACTTTCTATTCCATCGCGTAGATGGTCAGGCCGCTGAGGAGTTTGGGATAGAAGTCGGTGGATTTTTGCGGGAGCACCTCGCCGGCAAATGCGATGTCGCGAACCTGCTTTATGCGAACTGGGTTCATCAGGAAGGCGGCTTGTGCTTCGCCGCTGCGGACTTGCGCCAGCGCGTCGGCGGCGTCGCGATGATAGGAAATGTTCTGCAGTTTGCGGATGGCTTCCGCTGAAATGTTGAGGGCACCTTCCAGCAGGCACTTGTGCAACTGCACGACGTCGAGCGACTGCTGGCGCAGGGAAAGGCCGGCAAAACGGGCGGTGCCGATCGCTTTTGGCGAATCCATTAAGAAGGCGCGATCCGCAGTGGCTACGATCAGGGCGGTGGAGGCGCTTCCCGCTTCACGCAGTAAGGCAGCGATCCGCGGCGCATCGAGTGCGGGATCGACTTCTTCCACTTTGAAAAACTGCCGCGCTCCCACCAGCAGTTGATCCGTAGAAAATGACGGCAATCCGTGAACCACCCGGTGCGTCGGCAGAATAACCAGCCCAGGGCTGTTCATGTTGAAGAAGGTCATCATCATCGAGTCGTAGGGTGCAATCGCGGAGTTGCCCGCGGCTGCCCGGCGTTCATCCCGGTAGGCGAGCGCGGTTTCGTAGCGATGGTGGCCGTCGGCAATGATCAGCTTCTGCTCGCGCATCCTTGATTGCAAGGAGGCAATTGGCTCCGGGTCGGAGATCTTCCAGACACGGTGGAGCACACCATACTCGTCGGTAGCTTCGATGTCGGCAGCCGCCGCGGACTGAAGCTGAGCCTCGATCTCTCCCGAATCGGCATACAACATGAAGATCTGCTCGAAATGGGTGTGGGTGGCGCGCAGCAGTTCGAGGCGATCGGCCTTGGGACCGGAGTGGGTTAACTCATGCGGGAAGATAACCCCGGCGGAGTAGTCCTCAAGGTGGCCCAGCGCGATGTAACCTTGGCGCTCGGCCTGCGTCTTACTACCAGGAACTGCGAATTTCTGAAGATAGCGGTAGAGGGAGGGCTGAGCGTCCTGGCGCAGAATGCCGGTGCTGCGCCACTCCCTAAAGCTAGCTGACGCACGGGTATAGACGTTGTCCCGTTCACCATCCGCAGGGTTACGCTGGCCCAGAATGATGCGCACCAGGTTGAATGGACTGGCCTGGTAGTAGCGTTCTTGCATCTCAGGAGTGATTTTGTCGTAAGGCTGAGTCACGACCTGACCGGCGGGAACCCGGTCCGGCGCATAGCGCCAAGCTTGAAACGGAGAAATGATGGCCATGGGTAAGCGCAAGATTGTAGCAGGCGTCGGCTACGAGCTGCGGGCTGCGAGCTGAGAGCTTGGAGCAAGGCGAACGCTGGAAGTTTGCGTTGGTCTTCGGACTGCTCGTATTTCTTACAGTTCCGAGACGCAGAAAGATGCGTTTTACTAAGGATTAGGAATTACCCGCGGACTGAAGGGCCTGCTCCGTCCCTAAAGGTGCAGATTTTTTCAACAGCCTGGAGCTTGAGGAATCGCTGGCGGAGGCTACAGGGGGTTCAAACGACCTCAACAACCCGGTTTCCATCGGCGGAGGCGATCCGCTCATGGAGAATGAATGCTTTTTTGGAGGCGTCTCAAAAACTCGGGCCACCTTTTTAAGATTGTGCTAGTATCCGGGTCAGAAGAGGTTTTATAGCCCGCCCTTGGGATGCGGGTCATCCCGCTCCCAGCGCCAGCTCGCACTTCTCTATTGTGTGTGGGGCCTATGCGGTACGTAAAAGGGTGTTCGTCTCGGTCAGTATGGGTAGCGGTCCTGGTTGTAACGACCTTCAGCGCTCCTCACAGTTTTGCTCAGAACTCTACCGAAGACGTACATATCCAGCCGCGTCCGCAGCCTGCGCCCAAAGTTCCCGAAATTGATCCTGCCCTCAAGAGCCACTCCAAGCCCCTCAGTGTGAATGTGGAGATGGTGCTTGTGCCGGTGACCATTACTGATCCTATGAACCGGCTGGTGACGGGTCTTGACCGGGAGAACTTCAACCTGTTCGAAGGCAAAGAGCGGCAGGAAATCAAGACCTTCTCGAGCGAGGATGCCCCGGTGTCGTTAGGCGTGATCTTCGACATGAGCGGCAGCATGAGCAGCAAGATCGAGCGCGCCCGCGAAGCCGTGATCGAGTTCTTCAAGACAGCCAATCCGCAGGACGAGTTTTTCATGATCACCTTTGCCGACAAGCCGGAGGAGATTTCCGACTTCACCACTTCGGTGGAGGATATCCAGGGCAAGCTTGTTTATACGGTCCCGAAAGGGCGTACGGCGCTGCTGGATGCCATCTATCTGGGCGTGAGCAAGATGCGGCAGGCGCGTTATCCGAAGAAGGCGATGCTGATCATCTCCGATGGCGGCGACAACCACAGCCGCTACACGGAAGGCGAAATCAAGTCAACGGTGAAGGAAGCTGACATCCTTATTTACGCCATTGGCATCTACGACCACTGGTTCCCCACCGACGAAGAGCGGCTCGGCCCCACACTGCTCAGTGATGTCTCGGAACTGACTGGTGGAAGGGCATTTACGATTGATAACCCGAATGACCTCGCGGACGTCTCAACGAAAATAGGTATTGAGTTGCGCAACCAATACCTGCTCGGATACCGTCCAAAGAACCCAGTGCGAGACGGCAAATGGCGTAAGATAAAAGTGAAACTCCTTCCGCCGAAGGGATTGCCGCCGCTCCGGGTTTACGCGAAAACGGGTTATTATGCGCCGACGGAATAGCTATCTTCTTCTTGTAGTGTTTTTGGGCTTGACGCCCCATTTTCTGGCGCAATCTGGAAGTGCGCCCCCGACTCAGCAGCCTCCAGCGCCCTCCGCCAACCCGGCACCAACGCAAACGGCTCCTGCTGCGGCGCCTGCGCTCGCTCCCGCAGATTCTCCGGTTCGAGCTGACCAGGCTGTGCCTCAAGGCACGGAGCAGACAGCGCCGCAGAGTGCTGGGCAAGCTCCTGATACGGGCGACAGCGGAGCTTTTGTTTTCAAGAAGCAGGTCGAAGAGGTTGTCCTCCACGCCACGGTCTTCGACGACAAGCAGCACTTCGTTACCAACCTCGAGAAGAATGCCTTCACGGTGTACGAGAATGGGCAGCCGCAGAACATTACTTCGTTCCGCCATGAGGACATCCCAGTGTCCATTGGCATTGTGGTCGACAACTCCGGTTCCATGCGCGAGAAGCGGCAGAAAGTGAATGCCGCTGCCTTGAATCTGGTGCGGGCCAGCAATCCCAACGATGAGGTGTTCGTCGTCAACTTTAACGATGAGTACTACCTTGACCAGGACTTCACGTCCAACATCAATAAACTCAGGGAGGCCCTGGAAAAAATTGAAACGCGGGGCGGGACGGCGCTCTACGATGCGGTGGTTGCCTCAGCCGACTGGCTGAAGCGGGGCAAATTGGAGAAAAAGGTGATCTTCGTCGTGACTGATGGCGAAGACACCGCCAGCACCCAGTCGCTGGAACAAGCTGTCCGTCGCCTGCAAGCCGAGAATGGACCTACGGTGTATTCGATCGCGATTCTGGGAGACGAGGAGCATCCCAAACGCGCCCGACGCGCTCTGCAAGTAATGTCCGACCGGACGGGAGGGATTGCCTTTTTCCCCAAGACGCTCGACGAAGTGGACGCCATCAGCCGTTCCGTCGCGCACGATATTCGCAATCAGTACACCATCGGGTATAAGCCCAGCACACCCATGAGCCGAGGCGGGTACCGCACCGTGAAAGTGGATGCTAAATCGCGCAGCTATGGCAAACTTCTGGTCCGCACGAAGAGCGGGTACTATGCCGGCAACCAGTCGGCGGCTATCACGAAATGAGGAGCGCGGTTGCCCTCAGGGGCTGAAGCCCGCAGTGAAAACGGACTCACTATCGCCGCGGTAAACCGCTGCGCCACCCAAGATCAGACTTTTTCCGCAGTTTGTGAAGCCATGCGCTTGCGGTGTTTCCAAATTCCTGCTTCGGTGCATTGACGCTGCGGTCTTCCTTCCTTACCCTGTAGAGTGCCCTCGACGACCGCCAACTCGCGCCTGCGCGTCAGTGACGACATCACCAAACTAGTAGGCGATACCCCGATGTTGCAGTTGAAGAAGCTGGTGCCGTCGGGATCGGCTGAGATTTTCGTCAAATTGGAATACTTGAATCCGGGCGGCAGCGTAAAAGACCGCGCGGCCATTGGCCTGATCGAGCGGGCCGAGCGGGAAGGGAAGTTGCGACCCGGCGGGACTATCGTCGAGGCGACTGCCGGAAATACGGGTATCGGGTTGGCGCTCATCGGCGTGAATCGTGGATACAAAGTGCGGATGTTCGTACCGGAAAAATTCTCAGAAGAAAAAGTTCTGATCATGCGGGCCCTCGGCGCCGAGGTGATCCGCACCCCGGAGGACGAGGGCATGCAAGGCGCGATTCAGCGCGCCAATCAGCTGGTGGCGAGCGACCCATCCGCTTTCATGACTGCCCAGTTTGAGAATCCTGCCAATCCTGACTTTCACTACCAGACTACCGCTCGCGAAATCTTCGAACAGATGGAAGGACGGATCGACGCCGTCACCGTTGGCTCGGGTACGGCGGGGACATTTACTGGCATTGGGCGCTTTTTGAAGGAACGATTACCGAAGGTGTTCATGGTGGCGGTCGAGACGCAAGGTTCAGTGCTCGGCGGAGGTCAGCCGGGTCCGCATAAAGTGGAAGGGATCGGCGCCAGTTTTATTCCAAAGAATTTCGATGCATCGGTGTGCGACGGAATCATGATGGTCACCGACGACGAGGCTTTCGACATGGTGAAGCAGCTCGCCGCTCGCGAAGGCGTCCTTGGAGGTTCGAGTTCGGGCGCCAACGTGTTTGCCGCCTTGAAAATCGCAAAGCGGCTTGGGCGAGGGAAGCGGGTTGTTACATTGATTCCGGATTCGGCGGAGCGGTATTTGTCGAAGAAGATTTTTGAGGGTGGGATTTGAGCTACGAGCTTCGAGCCGCGAGCTATAAGGCAGTAACAGGCTGGGCAGGAGAATTCTTTGACTAAGAGCCGTTGCGGTTTCGCCACGACTGCCATTCACGTAGGACAGGAAGCAGATGCTGCCACCGGCGCGGTCAGTGTGCCGATCTACGCAACCTCTACGTATCTTCAGGAAGAAATTGGCAAGCACAAGGGGTATGAGTACGCACGGGTTTCGAATCCCACGCGCGATCGGCTTGAGACTAACCTGGCGGCGCTCGAAGGCGGCACTTCCTCGAAGGTGTTTGCCAGCGGGATGGCGGCGATCAATGCGATTGTGAGCATGCTCAAGTCGGGTGACCATGTGGTGGCGGGGCACAATCTGTATGGCGGGACTCCGCGGCTGTTTAACCAGGTGTTCGCCAATTTCGGGATGACGTTCAGCTATGTCGATACTTCGGACGTGAAGAATGTGGAACGGGCGCTTCAGAAGAACACCCGGATCGTTTACCTGGAGACGCCGACCAATCCGCTGATGGAACTGTGCGACATTCGCCCCATCTGCGATCTGGCGCATCAGCGCGGGATCGATGTGGTGGTGGACAACACCTTCATGTCGCCTTACTTTCAGCGGCCGGTCAATCTGGGTGCGGACATGGTGGTGCACTCGACCACAAAATTTCTGAATGGGCACAGTGATGGGCTGGGTGGAGTGGTCGTCTGCACCAAGCCCGAGCAAAATGAAACGCTCGCCTTCCTGCAAAAAGCGGCGGGTGCAATTTTGTCGCCGTTCGAGTGCTGGCTGATTCTGCGTGGCGTGAAGACCCTGGCGGTGCGTATGTTGCAGCATGATTGCAATGGGCGCAAGGTTGCCGAGTTTTTGTCGGGACACAAGAAAGTGCAGAAGGTGTTCTATCCGGGGCTCCCGGACCATCCGCAGCACGAATTAGCTAAGCGGCAGATGTCCGGCTTCGGATCGATGATTGCCTTCGAGACTGGATCGCTCCAAAATGCGAACAAGATGTTGCGCAGGGTGCGGGTTTGCGCGCTGGCGGAGTCGCTGGGTGGAGTGGAAACTCTGATTTCGCATCCGGCCACTATGACGCACGCCGCAGTCGGCGAAGAAGGCCGGCGCAGGATTGGTATCACCGACGGCATGGTGCGCATTTCGGTCGGGATCGAAGATGTGGATGATATCGTCGCCGATCTTGAACAAGCGCTGGCGGCGATCTAGCAGGTCATCTTCGCTGTTTGATGTCTCAACTTTCTTTTAATTCTCGCGAGTGGGACGCATCGGAATATCACCGCCTGTCCACGCCTCAGTTTCAGTGGGGACAGCGGGTGCTCAGAGCGCTTCACCTGCGGGGCGATGAGTGCGTCCTGGATGCGGGATGCGGTACGGGTAAGTTGACCCGGCTGCTGCTGCAGAATCTGCCGCGCGGGAGAATCGTCGGGCTCGACGTTTCGCGCAACATGGTGCAGTATGCGCGTCGCGATCTGCAGGCAGAGTTTGGCGATCGCGCTCAGTTCGTCGCGGCTGATTTGCTTGCGCTTCCTTTCTGCGAAGTGTTCGACGGTATTTTCAGCACCGCATCTTTCCACTGGGTCCTCGATCACGAGGCACTGTTCCACAATCTGTTTGTGGCGCTTCGTCCAAGCGGATGGCTGCACGCGCAATGTGGAGGAGGACCGAACCTCGCGCGACTGCGGGAGCGGGTACGAACACTTTCACAAATGGTGGAGTTCTCGCCATGGCTCGGCCAGTTTCCAGAGCCGTGGTTTTTCTCTGATGCCGACAGTGCCGCTCGCCGGATGCGCTCGGCCGGGTTCCAGGAAGTCAAGACGGACCTGGAGCAGGCGTCCTTCGCAGTGTCCAGCAGTGAGGATTTCGAGGGCTATCTCCGAACTTTTGTATTGCACCGGCACCTCGAGCTTCTTCCCACCGAGGCCCTGCGCGAGGTGTTTGTGAGAGAACTCGCGGTGTTTTCCGAAGGAGACAATCCACCATGGACTCTTGACTACTGGCGTCTAAATCTGCGAGGCCGTAAGGCCGAGTTATGACGCTCCAGCCCCAAAAAGGGGCATCTATCAAGGCACAGACTCGGCATCGCTGAAGCGATGCCCTGATACGAATCTGACTGTTTCCGCAGCTTGCGACGCGAATCTGGCCCTTGTCTGCCAGTTGTAATTGTGTGAATGAGAACTCGGTCGCCCTCCGGGACACTAATATTTCTTCCGCTTTCCCAGCGCTGAAGCGCTGGGCTAAGCTCGAACGCCCCCTTCGAGTTCGCTCAGGGCAGGCTCTCCGAGGCTTGTTGTAAAGCGATTGAGAAAACGAAGCCGGATGTTCCTTGCAACAAGATAAAGTGGATGTGGATACGAATTCGATTGTTCTTACAAGCCTCATTTATTCCGGCTGTATCCGCTGAAGACATCAGGTTACCTAAGTAATAGTCCCTGTACCCTCAGCACCTTTCGCGGCGGTGTGGACTCAGCGAAACTTTCGCATGTCCCTGGTGTTCAAGCAGACGTAGGCAGGAAGACTCAGGAGAGAGAGACAGATGCGACGAAACATATTGAGCTTTGGGTTCATTTTGCTGGCTGGTGCGATGGCGTTTGGTCAAGACGGCACGGTCTCATCCACCGATGCTTCTAAAGATAAGAAGGACATCCGGCATGATCGCCGGGATTTGCGCGGGGATCACCGCGATCGCAAGGGCGACCTGCGCGATGTCCGTAAGGATCAGAAAGACATCAATCATGACCGCCGCGACTTGAATAGGGACCGGGCGGAGATTGCACGCGACAAGCGCACCGGTAACAGCGCCGAGCTTGCCAAAGATCGGGCTGACGCGCGTCATGACAGACGGGATCTCCGTCACGACCGCACCGACCGCCACGCTGACCTGAGAGATGTTCGTCATGATCAACGCGACATTCGGAAAGACAAGAAAGACATCCGGCACGACCGTCGCGACCTTCATCGCGATAAGAACGGGAAGTAACTCACCCGGATCGGGACAAATGGCGGCGAGTTTTGTACTCGCCGCCCTTTGTTTTTGAGAACGGTTTTAAGGACCGGTCGGTCGCGCACCAGTTCTCGCGGTGGGACGGGACCCTCACGACAGCCAGCAGGATACCGGCGATACAAGCACGTCACGCGACACGTCAGTTCTCAGATTTCTGCGGGGTTTGGGAGACAGAACTGCCGATCCATTCCAGGTAGGCGGCGCTCCCGTCTTCGATTGTGATCTGGATGCATTCGGGCACGTCGTAGGAATTTAGCTTGCCGATGGCATCGCGCACTTGCTCGAAGGCGTTCGTTGTTGTCTTGACCACCAGCAGCCATTCGGTTGCGGTTTCGACTTCGCCTTGCCAGCGGTATACCGATTCAATCTGCGGAACGATATTGACGCACGCGGCCAGGCGGTGCTCAACCAATTCCTGCGCGATGCGACGGGCTTCTTCCGAGGAGCAGCAGGTTGTCAGAACAAGTCTCTTGTCAGTCATATAAAATCAGGCGTCACATTTTCCAATCGAAGCATACGAGGCAAGCCATGGCGATGCAAATCAAGTTTGGTACCTCGGGCTGGCGCGCGGTGGTCGCGGAAGAGTTTACGTTCGAGAATGTGCGGCGGGCGGTACACGGGATTTCCCGTTATGTGGTCGCGCAGAAGACGAAATCGCCGAAGGTGATCGTAGGCCGTGACCCTCGCTTTCTCGGTGAAACGCTTTGTGCAATGGCGGCGGAAATTCTGTCTAATTACCAGATCACGGCGCTGGTGATCGCGGAGGCGGCGCCTACTCCGGCCATTTCTTATTCCGTCACGCAGGCAAAAGCCGATGGCGCGATTAACTTTACCGCTTCCCACAATCCTCCGGAGTACAACGGCATCAAGTTTTCTACTCCGGATGGCGCGCCTGCGCTGCCGGAGACGACAAAAGCCATCGAGGCGGAGATCGCTGCTTACGATCAAGCGGGGACGGGTCAGAGACCCGTCGCCACACGGGCTCGTGTCGAGGCTCAGTCAATCGATCCGCGCCGGATGTATCTCTCACGCTTGCGAGAAATCATCGATCTCGACGTGATCAAGAAAGCTGGGCTGAAAGTTGCATTCGATCCTCTGTGGGGTGCTGCTCGTGGATATTCGGATGCGCTTTTGCAGGAGGCGGGCGTTGAGGTTGCCACGGTACACGATTACCGCGACGTTCTTTTCGGCGGGCATGCGCCGGAACCGGATGATCACTTGCTCGAGGACCTTCGTCAGAAAATGCGCGAGATCGGCGCGGGCATTGGGATCGCGACCGATGGTGACGCTGATCGCTTCGGCATAGTCGATCAGGACGGGACTTTCGTGCAGCCGAACTACATCGTCGCGCTGCTGTTCGATTATCTGGTGGAAAGCCGGGGCTGGCGGAACGGGGTCGGGAAATCGGTGGCCACGACGAACTTTATCAATGCGCTTGCCGAAAAGCATAAGATCCAGCTTTACGAGACGCCTGTCGGCTTCAAATACATCGGAGAACTAATCAAAGAAGACAAAATCGTCATCGGCGGCGAGGAGAGTGCCGGGCTGTCGATCCGGAAGCATGTCCCGGAGAAGGATGGAGTGCTTGCCGGCCTGCTCTGCTGTGAGATGGTGGCGCGCCGCGGGGCTTCGTTGGGAAAGCAATTGGAAGACCTGTTTGCCGAAGTTGGTTCCTTCTATCCTCTGCGCGAGAACTTCCGCTTGACGCCCGAGGTGCAGGCGAAGTTTACTGAGAAGTTACGTCGCGATCCGACGGAGTTTGGCGGCAGTAAAGTTGCAAGCGTGGTTCGAACCGACGGGCTCAAGCTGGTGCTCGCCGACGGATCGTGGGCATGTTATCGGCTCTCGGGAACGGAGCCGGTGGTGCGGGTGTACACGGAAGCGCGCAGCAAGGAAGGGCTCGAGAAGTTGAGCGCGGCAGCGAAAGCATGGATCTTCGACTAGGGCCACCGTCCAGACCTCGGATTTTCCCTCGCCAATATTCGAGCGAAGGCCTGCGCGCGGTCATCGAAGAACAGGGACCCAGGGCAGAGGAAATGGCCGCTCGGTACGTTGAGCAGACGCGTCCCGTGTGGTCCTGGATAGCGGCCGAATGGCGGCGGGTGGGCACGGTGGCCGTCTTGCTGCTGACTTTGGGAGTAGTGCTGCATGCCATGTTCGGAGCCAACGGCATGGTTGTGTACCAGCAGAAGCGCGCTGAAAGACAAACGCTTCAGAGCGAAGTCGAGCGTCTACAAAAGGAGAACGATCAATACGTGGAACGAATCAAGGCGCTGAAGACAGATCATCGTGCCATTGAAAGAGAAGCGCGGGAACAGCTGCACTATACACGGCCAGGGGAGTATGTCTACGTCGCGCCCGATCCGCCCCCAAAGCCGCCTACCGGAAGCGCGAAAAACGGGAAGTAGGCTGGGGTCCTTCCTCAGGTGCGGGGGCGGCCCGGTTGTGATAGAGTTCTGGAATCTTTGGGCGTCAAAAAAGACTCTGTGTAGAAATCTGAAGGAGGATAGCATGCGGAAATTTCTGTTTGTACTAGCTGCGTTGGCATTGGTTTCGCTGTTGGCCACTGCCTCATTTGCGGGCGATGCCACGACCGTCAACGGATGGGTCAGCGATTCCAAGTGCGGCGTAAAAGGAGCGCATGAAGGCGCCGCGGAATGCACCAAGAAGTGCATTGGAGAAGGCGCGAAGGTGGTCGTTGTGACCGACAAGGATCAGAAGGTTCTGACGGTCAGCAATCCGGAAGCGCTGAAGGGGCATGAGGGGCATCATGTGGCGGTCACCGGGAAGGTCGAGGGTGACAGCATCCACGTGGATAGCGCCAAGATGCTTTAGGGTGAGTCCAGAAAGAGACAAGAAAGGGCGGCCAATGTCAGTCTGTTACGAAACGGGCGGCCCTAGGTAATAAGAAGCGATGTTCGGGAGTTCCCGACATCGCTTTTTTGCTTTTCAGGTTCTAGCGAACGGATGCGGTCTCGTTAGGGCACCAGCGCGGCTCGCAGGCGGGTTCCGCC
>JBKPCG010000040.1:0-10231 GCA_046727255.1 Acidobacteriota bacterium
ATCCCATAGCGCACCGCGTCCGCCGCAAACGCCAGCGGCTTCCTCCTAGTCTCCTTATCGAAAACGCCTCGGGGCACCGTTTTTCCCCTAAGGCCAAATGTCCGCTCCGAGGCGTTTCCGATCAAGGCTAGCGACAAACCAGACAATAACCATGTCAATGAGCAACTTGGAGCGACTTGCCCTGAAGTCGCAAACTCTAGATACATTCTGGTATAGTGAATTTCTGCAATTCAGGTTGCACCCCGTCCGCGGAAAGGGAAGATCCCACCTGAACCCACATCGAAGCATCGAGAAATGACTTCTCTTTTGCCCGTGCAGCGGACAGCGGGCCTGAAAAGGAGAAGTGTATGTCTCGTGAATTGCCTGCGAAGCCCAGCCTTGAATCTCTGAGGAAACAAGCGAAACAATTACACCGCACAATGCCTCAGGGCAAATTGTCGGATGCTCAGCATCTGCTCGCCCTGGAGTGCGGTTTCACCAGCTGGGCAAGACTCAAGTCGCATGTCATTACCCTTGGACTTTCGCCTGCTGAGGCGTTGAAAGTCGCTGTATGCGATAGCGACGCTCAACGCGTCCAGCAACTCCTTGAAAGCCATCCCGAGTTAAGAGCAACGATCGACGAACCGCTGCCGGACTACGGTTTCGGCCAACACGCTCTGTTTGCTGCCGTACAACGGAGTGATCGAAGGACCATCGATGTCCTCCTCCGCGCAGGCGCCGACATCCGCAAGCGAACGGAATGGTGGGCTGGTGGATTTGGCGTCCTCGACGATTGCGATCCGAGCCTGGTGGGTTTTCTAAGCGAACGCGGTGCGGTGATGAATGCGCACGCCACCGCCCGTCTTGGAAGGATGGAACAGCTCAGCAATCTGATCGCAGCGGATCCAGAGATAGTGCACGCTCGAGGTGGCGACGGACAGACGCCTCTTCACTTCGCGTCCACGATTGAAATTGCCGAACTCCTTCTCGATCAGGGAGCCGACATCGATGCACTCGATGTGGATCACGAATCGACTCCGGCCCAGTACATGCTGCGCGTGCAGCAGAGGAGGCATTACCCAAAAGATCGTCAGGACGTTGCCCGCTACCTTGTTTCGCGCGGATGCAAGACCGACATTCTCATGGCGACCGCGCTCGGAGACGAGAACCTCGTACGCCGCCATCTTGACAGCGACCCTAAATGCATCGGGGTGAGTGTTTCAGAAGAATGGTTTCCGAAAAAAGACCCGCGCGCGGGAGGCACGATTTACATATGGACATTGGGCGCCAATCGGACGGCACACATGATTGCGCGTGAGTTCGGGCATGAAGAGATCTTTCAGCTCCTGTTGGAACGGACACCGGAGGACTTGAAGCTGGCCCTCGCCTGTGAATTAGGAGATGAGGATACCTTTCGGGAGTACCTCGCCAGGAACCCGGATGCCACGAGGGCACTCTCCGATGCGGACCGGCGAAAGCTGCCCAAGGCCGCGCAGAGCAACAACACAAAAGCTGTGCGGCTGATGCTGGAGGCGGGATGGCCAGTCAATACTCCCGGCGAGATGGGAGCAACAGCGCTGCACTGGGCTGGCTTTAACGGCAACCCAGAAATGATGCGCGACCTGTTGCGCTTTCATCCGGATCTTGAACTGAAATCGCAGGAGTATGCAGGGACTGCGCTATCCTGGGCTCTATACGCCTCCGGAAATGGTTGGAATCGGGACACGGGAGATTACGTCGGAACAGTGCGCGCGCTCCTCGATGCCGGCGCAGCACTGCCGCATGACCCAGAAGCATTGGAGCCCAGTGACGCGGTGTTGGAGGTGTTGCCATGAACACAACCAAGCGCCCGGTTTCCGTCTGGATTATCTCCTTCCTGTATATCGCAGTGGGGACTATCGGCTTCGTCTACCACTTTTCTGAACTAATGGAGCGCGAAGACTACATTGCTTGGATCGAACTCACGGAATTGCTGGCCGTTGTTTCGGGAGCCTTTATGCTTCGCAGGCACAACTGGGCGCGTTGGCTGGCGCTCGTTTGGATGGCCTTCCATGTAGCAGTCAGCTTCCCCTCATATCGTCAGATGGCCGTTCACTCGGCAATCTTTGCGGGGATTGCGTGGGTTCTCTTTCGTCCTAACACTCGTCGATATTTCGCAATCCGAAAACCGGGAGGCGCATGAGGAGAGTGGTCAGGCTCTTTTCTGGTTTGATTGCATTATCGGCAATGCACTCACCCACCTGGAGCGTCACAAAGGGACGACTCCTAATAGATTCTGTCTGGATAAACGGGCAATCCTGAAGTAATGCCAACATACGGGTTTACCGACAACGTGCCCGAAGGCCTTTTGCCAAGTTTCTGCCACACGCAGTAGCAATGCGAAGGTGGTTCGACGGGTCAAAGGACTGATCGTTTGCTATAAGAGACTAATGGGCCTGCACGATTACGCACCCCGGCCTGCACACATCAAGTGGCTCCTCGATTCTGACCCAGCCATCCGCTGGCAGGTCATGCGGGACCTGACCGATGAGATCCCCGCCACAATTGCCGCCGAGCGGGATCGCGTCGCCGTCGAAGGTTGGGGAGCTAAGCTTCTCGCCCTCCAATCTCCAGCGGGCAACTGGGGCGGGCCGAACGAAGGGCCAGGTTTACTTTTTACATTCAATACTCTCGTGGTGTTGATGGACCTCGGTCTCGACCCCGCCACCAAACAGGCTCGCAAAATGATCGACCGCGTCGACAGGCGGCTCGTGTTTAAGCGGCTCAACAACCGCCCTTTTCTTAACGGCGAAACCGAGCCCTGCATCAACGGCAGAATCCTGGCACTCGGCGCGTATTTCAACGAACCCAACGACGCGCTGGCCCGTCACCTTTTGCGCGAGCAACTCGAAGATGGCGGCTGGAACTGCGAGGCGGTTGAACCTTCGGCAAAACGTCCGCTTAGCCACCGGGGTTCATTCCATACCACCATCTGCGTGCTAGAAGGACTGCTCGCTTACGAACGCGCAGGGCGCAAATCGGTGGCCGTCACGAAGGCCCGCAAGAGGGCCGAGGAATATCTGCTCGAACGCCGAATGTTCCGCTCGCTTCGAACCGGCGAAGTCATTGACGAACGTTGGCTGCGTTTCTCGTTCCCTACCTTTTGGCACTACGACGTCTTGCGCGGACTAGATTATCTGAGGAATGCAGGACTCAATCCCGACATCCGCGTTCGTGAAGCGGTCGAGATCGTGATCAAGCGCCGCCATCAAAACGGGCGCTGGCCGCTCAACCTGCTTCATTCCGAATGTATTCCATTGGAGATGGAAACCGCTGTGGGAAGTGCAAGCCGCTGGAACACCCTGCGCGCTCTCCGGGTGCTGCGCTGGTACAACAACTTAACATCCCAGTGACTTGGGTCGACGGTCTCAAGTGCGTCCATCGTCAAAGTGCGACCCGCTTTTCATCCAGAAAGATGGGATGAGAAGGCGCCAGCGTGCTGTGATAGAACGCTGGCTAGGAGGATGCCCAATGGCAAAGAATGGAACGTTGGCTAAGAGCCAGGAATTGCAACCAAGCTTTCACACAACAACAAAGCAAATCACAATCGGAATCGATCTCGGAGATCGCTTCAGCCACTGCTGTGTGCTGGGACCCGATGGAAAGATACTGACGGAAGGCCGTTTCCGATCTACGCCGGAGACGATGGCACGTCATTTTCAGGATCTTCCGCCTTCGCGCATCGCCGTCGAGGTGGGAACGCACTCGCGGTGGGTGAGTCAACTGCTGGGCCAGTGGGGCCACGAGGTGATCGTGGCCAATCCACGCAATCTTCGAATGATCGCAGACAGCATTCGTAAATCGGACCAGGTCGATGCCCACATGCTTGCCAGGTTCGCGCGTGTCGATCCGAAACTGCTCTCTCCGATCGTGCATCGCAGACAGGAAAGCTACCCCGATATCATCCAGCTGAAAGCTCGCGATCTCTTGGTCAAGAACAGAACGCGACTCATGAATGCCGTGCGCGGCGTTCTGAAGTCCGCCGGATTGCGTGTGCCTCCCTCTGGGACATCTTGCATTCCGAGCAAGGCGTCGATGTGCGTTCCTGATGAGCTGAAGTTGAGCTTGACTCCGTTGCTGGAGACGATCTCACATCTGAACAAGCAAATCTATTCTTTGGACAAAGCAATTGAAAGCACGGCGCAAAATCGCTATCCCGAGACGAATCGGCTCCGCCAGATAAGCGGAGTAGGATCGATCACAGCGCTGCAGTACGTGCTGACTATGGGAGACCCCGGCCGGTTCGCTCATTCCAGAGACGTACCTGCATATCTCGGTCTGACACCACGTCGTCACCAATCCGGCTCGATCGAGCAGCAACTCAGAATCAGTAAGGCCGGCAACAAACAGCTCCGTTCTCTGCTGGTTCAGTGTGGTCAATATCTGTTGGGACGTTTTGGTCCGGACAGTGACCTCAAACGCTGGGGAACTCGAATGTTCGAACGGGGCGGGAAAAATAGCAAGAAACGAGCTATTGTGGCGGTAGCCGGAGACTCGCTGTTCTTGTCCACCGCCTGTGGGTTACCGGTAATACGTACTATCCTCTTTATAACGTCGCAATCGGTTCCGTCGCACCATGATGTTGTGAAATCTCTGCAACGTTGGTGATGTGAGTAGATCTGCCCAGAAGACATGTATTTCCTGAAGATGCTGCGAACCAGGAGGAATTTGAATAAGGATACCGTGTTCACGGTGACTGCGTGTTTTTTCCCGGGCCTTCGAGGCCGACAGAAAGATTGCAGCGCCAACCTGATACTGAGAACCCCAATGTGCACCCGGCATCGACAAGAGCCGACTAAGTGCGAATGGAAGCGTGGCGATCAGTTAAACAGTTAGACACGGAATCGGCGATTGATTGGGGTTAGAACAGTGGAGGTGCTTACAGCCATTCGGTCATTTCGCTGCTGACTGTCCGCTATGGGGCGAAGCGTGTTGGCTCGAATCTCTTGATGGGCTCATCAATGCCCGTCGCCAACTCGCAGTCATCGTCAGCTATCGCTGCACGAATTCCACGAGGGCGGACGTCAACGCACTCGGGTCTTCCTCTGCGATCCAGTGCGCGGTTGCGGGTACGCGGAGCGCCGTCACGTTATCGGCCACTTCCCGCATCATTTCCTCCAGAAGCGGACCGGAGTTGCTGATTTCACCGCCAATCGCCAATACCGGAATCGTGAGCTTCCCGTTGCGCCGGAGGATCTCCCGGTTGTCGTCAGCGTCCTGTTCGAATGCGCGATACAGTTCAAAGCCAGCACGCATTGCTCCAGGCGCAGAATAGGCTGACACATAAGTCTCGAGGTCGATCGCGGAAGGATCGAAGTTGCGCACGTTGAAAAAGGTCTGCAAGTACTGTCGCTCACGCCCTGCTACCAACATCTCCGCCACATCAATTGCGTTATGAAACGCGAAATGCCAAAGGCGTGGATTGGATCTCAGGCGGTCGAATACGTCCGTTCCAGGGAGCGGCGCATCCACAATCACCAAATGGGAAACATCGTTGCGATAGGACTGGGCATACGCATAGGCGATCATCAGACCGATATCATGGCCCACGAGAATGATCGGGTCCTCAATTTGAAGATGCCGGTGCACGAGCCGATGAAGGTCTGCGGCCATTGTGCGCTTGTCGTAGCCTCCTGGTGTCCGCTGGGAATGGCCCGCACCTCTGTAGTCGGGAGCGACAACCCGAAAGCCGGCGTCCGCCAGCGCGGGGATCACGCGCCGCCACTCCCACCAGGTCTGAGGGAATCCGTGCAGGAGCACCATAGTGCGTTCTCCTTGTCCTGCGGTTACATAATGGAGGCGCAACCCCTCGATATCAGCCATCGCGTGGGTCCAGTTCTTCATGTCGTGACCATGGGGCATGGGTTACCTCTTACTGTTCAAGACTCATTGTGCCCTTCAACAATCGCATGGCCCCTAGGTTCGGTAAATGTCATAATTTAGGCTAGATGAGGCAATTCCTTTCATAATTTAGGAGAGCAGGTCGCCTGATATGAATAATCGAGGGCTATTGCAAGATCAAAAGAATCTCGAACTTCTGCACCTTCTGCAGAAAAGGCCACGTGCCCCGATCTCAGAACTTGCGCGAAGAATTGGAATGTCAAATCCTGCAGTGAAGGAAAGGGTGCTTCGGTTACAGGAAAGCGGGATTCTCGAAGGTTACCGATTAGAACTGAACCCGAAAGAGTTGGGATACAACGTGATGGCCTTCGTGAGGGTACGCCCACTTCCTGGCCACGTGAACAAAATCGCTGACGTCGTTCAGTCCATACCGCAAATCACGGAGTGTCACCGGATCACAGGCGAAGACTGTTTCATCCTGAAGGTTCATCTCAAGCAGATTTCAGACTTGGATCGCGTGCTAAACAAGGTTCTTGCACATGGACAAACGACGACCTCCATTGTCCAATCTTCCCCGGTTCCGTTGCGTGACTTGCCGATCGCCGATGGGCTTTAGAGTCAAGTGCTGATGCATTTAGGTTCTTACCGCCACGGATGACAGCACCTGAAGGACATCCTCGCCATCCCGCTCCTCCTGCCTTCGTTTTGCTCCGAATTATGCAGACGGGCAAAGAACCCGTCAAGGTTGCCCTGCGGCTCGCTTCACTCGACCTTGACTGAACCCTTGCCCGTCTGCATAAGACCTCTCCGCTAGAAAACGAAGGCACACAATCGAAGCCCAAAACCAAAAACTTCGGTTGACATCACAGCGCCTTCTCATGGAAGACCAAAAAATCCGTTGCCGGCGGCGTTTGTCCAAGTTGTCTCAACAGCAGTGCGACTTGCCCACGACGGTATGAAGAATGATTCACCACTTGCTGCAACATTTCAGCAAGACAGTATTCCCAGCGCACATCTTCGAGATTTTCGTATGAGATGTGTCTGGCAGAAGGTCATCGGTGAGCTTCTCCAGGAAGGCGTTTTGCTCTTTTTCTGCTACATTCCATTGAAATTCCAACGCCGCCCAATCGGGGAACTCTTCGGGAGTAAAAATCCGCCTGGGTGATTCACCACGCCAGCGCCTGAGCCAAAGCCATTCTCCCATAGAATGTGAACTAGGGTGCCGCGAATGGAGCCGTGGCTGGCGCCCAGATCCTTTGTGAAATCCTGCCATTCGAGCAGTCGCGAGGTCCGCTAACTGGGACGAACCGTTTTGCGTAGGATCGCGGACACGTAGAATCCGGACACGACTTGGAGAACAAGTCGGATGGTATTTTGTAGTGCCCTATTAGGACACTACCGGTATCCACAGTTTGCGTTGATAACGGATTTCGTTTACGGTCGCGCCCCACACTGTGTCTTTACGCTGGAGGCCGTCGGGCGTCCACTGATCCTTTCGATAAAAACGATCCGCACGAACATTACCCATCAGAACCCACAAGAGCGCATTTTCAAAGCCCAGTACGACGAGCCGTTCGCGAGCTGCCGATAGAAGAGCCTTCCCCATACCATGACCCCAGTAATCAGGATCAACATACAGCGCGCACAGTTCGGCATAACCCGCCAAGTCCGAGTCGCGCGATGGCGCAGTGGTGGCAAACCCGCGAATCAATCCCGCTTCAACCGCTACGATAGTCTGCGGCCTCTGAGGATCCCGGGTTGCGAAGTCATATCTTTGCGCCCTGTCTTCGGGGCGAAGTTTGTCGAGGTACTCGTCTGGAAGGAGACCCCGATAGGCCGATTGCCATGAACGAACATGCACATGAGCCACAGACATCGTATCTGCAGATTCGGCGGCTCGAAGAAGCATACCGAAGTATGGCACGAACGCACGAACGCCAGCGCTCAGAGGGATAACTGTTGTAACCGAGCCTTTTAGCGCTCATTGAGGGTTTTGCGTGTAAACGCGATGTTTCGCCAATTCAGTTGAACTACTAGTTACTCGACAGCTCCGCGCCATAGATGAATTTCAACTCCTCCAAATGAATTTGCAGGAGTTTCAATGCCGCCTCTAACCCGAAGACAGGGGCTTCGGTTCCTCCCTTGAATCGGTTCCAGGCAGCAGTGCTGGCTGCTTTGCGGTAAGCCTTTGATTGAGATTCAAGCTGCTCAAACTCAGATACAGCCTCGGTGGAGGTTTGCGGAAATCCCGTTGGGCCGAGGATCGGCTTTTCACCGGGCATCGTTGGGTAGGCGAGAGCAAGAATGGATCGCAGATCGGACGTGAATGCTGCATAGTTATCGCCAGCGGACTTCAGGGCGTCTTCCAGGCACACCTCGATTTGCCTCGTCCCCTTCGCACCGTTACATACCAGGTCGTCCGTACTTCTCAATGCGGACTGGAGATCGTGAGATGCCTTCGCTTGCAGTGTCTCGAGCTCTGTTCGGTATTGAGCTATCTCCGCTTGAAATCGCTGTTGTTCCGGAGTCAGCACTTTATGCGGCTTCGTTGTGGTCTGCGGTATTGCCGTACACGAAAAACAACCTACAGCAACGATTAAACATTTGTGTCGCCATAGTTCCATGCTTTTCGTACGTCCATCCTTCTCAGGCAAGAATAGCCCAGCATGATTCCTGATAACAGGCCGTTACACTCATGGTGCTGACCGGCCCCATTTTTGGGCGTATCACGGGCAAACCTGAATCTGGAGTTCGGTTGACGCTATCAGCAAGTTCAGTCGCTATGGATATTTATAAGATAGCTTCTATCGCAAGTTGGGATTGATGGGAAGGGCATTGCTTCCGAGTAGGCCGTCCGAAATCAGGCTGGATGACGCCAGCGACCGTTTTCACCGGTGCCAAGCTGGTCGCCGACTCTCCAAAATTCTTCCATTCTTCATTGCTTATCAGAGTTGATCGCACGATTTCGGGGTTCCGACAGCCCGCAATGGACCAAAGATTTCTCTTCACAATGTCTTCATAATCGCTGATTTGAATGGCTGGCAGGCGAGTCTAGCCGGAAGACTACAACTCAGCAGTTTTGCCCGGCCATCCGGTGGGGCCACCTTCCAAAGAAAGAAATGTTTTTTGTCAAGCGGCGCAACAGCAGGGTGGTGCTACTGGCGAACACGAACGACAATAGTATTGAAGCAGGAATGAAATACGGCCCGAGCAGCTCGTGTCCTGCCGCTCCATCAGGCGGAACTCCCCAAACTCCTCCGAATTTTCCCACCCAGAAACCCATTTCAGGGATAAAGGGCTTTAGGGCTGCAGCCACCAAACCCCCTAACGTTAATCCATAGCCAAACAACGCTATTAAAAAGATGAGGAATCCACTGGTTCCACTTCGAGCAGCCCGACCGGCACGACGGAGTAACGTCCAAGGGGCATAGCTGTGAATGCCGCGTGATGTTCGCGCTTCTGCGACAAACTGGGATGCCAACTCTACAGGATCGCCTAAACTCGAAATTGCTTGGTCAATGGAATGAGGCTCGCCGTGTGCTCTCAATTCCGCGATCCGTTCCCTCAAATGGCTGCTGATCTCAGCCAATATCTCGTGCTTCTGAGCGTCATCAATCCCTTTTAGTCCAGCTGAGACTTGTTTCAGGTATTTTTGGATCTGGTCTGCGGAAAGCGCCGTCACAGTCATTTGAGTTGCTCCTTTGCGCCGTTTTTCATTCCGAGCAGTAAGCCAGCAATGCTCCCGGAGAATACATCCCAGCTCTGCGCCATGCTGAGGGCTCTCTGCCGGCCAGAGCGCGTAAGCCAGTAATACTTGCGGGGGTGCCCTGCTTGTGCTTCGACCCAAGCACTCTCAAGGAGACCGTCCTGCTTCAAGCGCATCAGGATCGGATACAGAGTTCCCTCGGCAAGCTCCAAAGACGCGCTTTGTAACCGCCGGATGATGTCCAGCCCGTATAGGCGTCCGTCCCAAAGGACAGCGAGAATCGCTAGATCCAGAGAACCCTTTCGGAGCTGGGCTTCCCAGCGATCCTCATGAACACGGTTATTACTCGTCATGGCAAGATACATTGTTATACAATGCATGTTAACAAGTCAAGAACTTTGGCAGTCATCGCTGTCTCGGGTACATCACGGACAACCCTGAAGTAATCCCAAGGTAAGGGTTGCCGACCAACCGCCCGCGAAACGATGTTCCGCCTCCGCGTGCGATAATCTGTGCTGCTTTCCTGACGGGGAGATCGATTGGCGAAGACTTTTCAAGGTGGCATCTGTGCCTTTTGGCCGAGGCACGGCTATAACGAACAGAAGCAACCGATCTCTATCGCATTCCCTCTGGTTTAATGCCCCTGGACTCCTTGATGCTGACCAA
>JBKPCG010000041.1:0-47131 GCA_046727255.1 Acidobacteriota bacterium
TGATCGAACAGTGGAAGCGAGTACTCCGCGTAGCGAGTTGAGACCGGCTCCTTTTGCGGTTCACTGACTCTTAACTTCTCCGAACCAGGGCCCTGCGGGCAAATGCCTATCCGGCGTCACCGTCTCTGACGGAGACTTGCATCAGCAATCCACGTTAAAGTGATTGTCCGTTCAGCAACTGAGCGAGGCTTTCCAGATTGTGCGGACGCACGCGAATCACACCTCCACGCGGGCAAAGAACGAGATAGACACAGCCAGTGGCAACACCAGGAACCAGTGGCAACACCAGGAAGAGGATGATCCCCCTCCGATGCGCGCCGTAGCCGATCAAGAAATTGCAAAACATCGCGATGGCGGCCACAGACCCCACGCCGCGGTCGGGATGCGGTTCCACCACGCAGCCTGAGTGTATCCCCCCGGGTTTTTAAAACGTCGTTCATTCCTACGGTCGCGAGGGCTACGACAGGGGTGGGTTGCACCGCAGCGACGGACTGCACCAGCCCACAGCTCAACCTCCAGTGCGGCGGTGTCCTTGACGATGTGCTCTAGCTGATGCTGATTGCGGGTTTCATAGAACAGAACCCGATGATGTAAGTGTCTCAGCAGGTCGCGCACTCTTTCCGTGTGGGTGGCGGGTAGCAAAGCAACACGGACGTACTCGGTCCCGATCGCGTTGGCCTCCTCCGCCTCGTAGTTTTTTCCCTGCTCGTACCGGCTGACAGTCATAGAAAAACTGAACGCGATGATAAGGCCGAGCAAGGTCAAAGTGGCGGTCACGACAGTCGCTAAGTCTGTTCGTGCCTCTTCATCCAGGGTTCGTAACCTCTTGCGAACGAAACCACCCATCTGTGCGGAGAGAACACAACACGATGAGAGATAACACGAAAACGAGAAGTGGGAAGTCTCTGATCATGCTCATATGTTGTTCCCGCAAGGGCCAGGCCTCACACCCGCCACCTGCGCCGAGGCAACGACCAGTGGTCCCTGAGGTCACGTGACCCGACGAACCGCATGAATCTATAGTCACCGGGTAGTTGCTGTGAAGACGCAATTCCACGTTCTAGTTCGGCCTCCCCTGCCAAGAGTACTGCCACGCCACCGACAGAGTGGCGTAGTTCCCGCCGTACCGGATGTAGGCGCCACGGTTATAGCTAAGTTTCAAGGCGTGATGGAGGCTCACCGGAACCGACACGGTCGCTCCAACGCGCGAATTCCTCTGCGTCGTGTTGGGGTTCTCAACGCCATTCACGCTGGTACGGCCGCCGACCCAGAAATTCCCGTCGAACGAAGCCCAAAGCCGAGGCTTGACGTCGTAACTCAGGTGCCCTTCAAAAGCGAAAACAGGGCTTTCTGTTCGGGTGTTGCGCGGAGAGGCCGGGTCTGGCGAAAAGAAGTCATGGTTGGTCGTGAAAAACCACCCCGCCCCGTAGGCGTCCACTACCCAATGCCCCCAGCGCCGCGACAACCCGACTTCCGGCTTGAAGGCCCAGCGGTTGCCACCATAATTGATCAATTTGGCTGAATCGTATTTCCCAGTCGGAGCCACCACCTTGAGGCTCACGCCCACGAGTATCTTTTGCCGCCATTTGACGAAGTCTCGCTGGTCCATCGCCGGTCCGCCCTTCAGATTCACTGAAAGCCGAAACGAGGAATCCAGCATACCTGAGCGGTAGGCATGGGTCTCGGCATCAGCTACCGTCCCTCGGAAGTTCCCTACTCCATACGGCAGCGAAGCCGTGAAGTTCGCCGAGCGACCAAAGAAGCGCAGCGTGTGGAACAAACTGAAGACCGGCACACTGAGTTTCGCAGTGGCGTCGGTAATCGGAACTGAGCCATCGAAGATAAGGTTGCCCGTGGAGAAAGAGTAAGCCATGGTAACAGCATTCGTATGAATGGGTGTGATGATATAGGCTCGGGGGGCCAGGTCTTGAGCGCAGCCGGGGACCGAGGCTAGGGTGACAAACCAAAGCAAATGCCCTCGGCATTGTTTCAACCCCAGTATCGTGTTCCTCCCACCAGCGTCAAACGTCGCCTCTTCTACATCGATTCCACCACGCCATTCAGTGAGGGCAGTTCGAAACCTCCTCTTGGCATTTGATTCCCGTGGGCCTTGCGTTTTTCAAGAAGATCCACAAACTCGCGGTTGCGGCCCGTAACTCCCGTTGCTAAGATGCCTCCCTCAGCCTGCGATAGCGACGGATGAGCGCGTTGGTCGAGCTGTCATGCTCCAGCTGCGGTTTTTCCGTACTTTCAAGCTCAGGGATGATTCGCTGAGCCAAATCCTTTCCGAGCTCAACACCCCACTGGTCGAATGAGTTAATGTTCCAAATCACCGCCTGCGTAAACACAGAGTGCTCGTAGAGGGCGACGAGTTTGCCTAACGTCTCCGGAGTGAGGCGCTCCGCAAGAATCATGTTTGACGGCTGGTTACCTTCGAATACCCGGTGTGGTACCAGCCAGTCCGGAGTACCTTCTCCTTTGACCTCCTCGGGCGTCTTGCCGAACGCCAATCCTTCAGCCTGTGCAATGGCGTTCCCCACAAGCATGTCGTGATGCCGTCCAAGCGGATTGAGAGACTGTCCGAACACGATAAGGTCGCAAGGGATAAGCCTTGTTCCTTGATGAAGCAATTGATAGAAGGAATGCTGGCCGTTAGTACCTGGCTCGCCCCAACAGATTGGGCCGGTTGTTTGCGTGACCTCTGTTCCAATGACGGTGACGTGCTTTCCGTTACTTTCCATCGTCAAATGCTGCAAATATGCCGGGAATCTCTGGAGATAGTGGTCATAAGGCAAGACCGCCATCGTCTGGGCACCGAAGAAGTTGTTGTACCAGACGGCCAGCAGGCCCATAAGCACCGGCACATTCCGTTCGAAGGGAGTGGAGAGAAAGTGCATGTCCATCTGATGGAAGCCATCCAACATGGCGCGAAAATTATTTGGGCCAATGGCAAGCATGATAGAAAGGCCAATCGCCGAACCGAGGGAGTAGCGCCCACCCACCCAGTCCCAGATCTCGAACATGTTCCTAGTATCGATACCGAACTTTGCCACTTCGGCCGCACTCATTGAGACGGCAACAAAGTGGTTAGCTACTGATTTCTCATCTCGGTCCAAACCGGCGAGCAACCAGGAACGAGCCGTACGGGCATTGGTCATCGTTTCGAGCGTGGTGAAAGTTCTCGAAGAAACAACGAACAGCGTTTCGGCTGGATCAAGATCCCGGACCGCTTCCACAAACGCGGTCCCATCGACGTTAGACACGAAATGAAACATCATGGACCGATCGCTGTAGTGGCGTAGTGCCTCATATGCCATGTTGGGGCCTAGATCCGAACCACCGATACCGATATTAATGACATTGCGAATTCGCTTGCCGGTGTTGCCCTTCCACTCGCCGCTGCGGACGCGGCCGCAAAAATGACTCATCCTTTCGAGCACAGAATGGACCTGTGGAACCACGTTTGCGCCATCAACGAAGATGGACGCACCCTTTGGGGCGCGGAGGGCCACGTGCAGTACGGCACGCTTTTCCGTGATGTTGATCTTCTCGCCGCGGAACATGGCATCAATCCGCGTCTGCAGACTGGACTCCTCTGCCAGTTGAACAAGTAACTTCAGCGTTTGGTCCGTGATTCGATTCTTCGAGTAATCCAGGTGGACACCCGCGCCTTGGGTTGTCAGCCGTTCCCCACGAGTGGGATCATCGGCAAAGAGGTTCCGAAGATGCAGTTCACGAACCCGCCGAAAGTGGGCTTCCAGCGCCTTCCACGCCGTGCGTTTTGTCTGCGGGTCCTTGGCGATGACTTGTACGTCCGCTGCCATGAAGGTTCTTCCTTCGTCGTGCGCAGATTTCCGGACCCCTTTGATCTGATGTCTTGCTTCGGGAGCGCAGCTTCCGCTTAGTTCGTTGCACTCAGCACGACGCTCTGGTCGAGTCCAGCAATCTTGGGTGCGAGAACGACTACCAACTCAGCCCAGGATTGTCTAGCCGCAAGCCGTGGCCTGGGTCGTAAAACATTCGCACAGCTTTGATAACTTTGCCTCGGAATAGGTCCGGCATCATATTGCGACCCGCCCAGCCATGGATTGCTCTACACTTTGAAGTGCTGGCGAGCGGTGGGTGGCCCATCGGTGCTTTGTTTGCCGGGCGCTGCGGTCCAGTTTCGGAGTGACACCAACGCTCGCTCGACGCGGGAGGTTTCTTGTTCATGCCGCCTTCATTTTCACGGAGACGATTCCAGCCCGGCATGAGTCGGCCCCACGCTAAGGCAACCAACACCATGACAATCGTCTGGAACAATGCGTAAACGGTTGCCGAGGTAATTGCAGCCGTGCCTGGAAAACTGCCGGTAACAATGACCAGGCTGACACCAACGTTTCGTACTGATGTCGTGATGACCATACTTTTTCGTTCCTCCCTCGTTCGCCTGCTGGCCAATGCACCAGCGACCATGGTGACGATCAGGAGGGACAGCATTCCGACATAACCGATCAATCGGACCTCTGCCAGCAAACGAAACTGAACGAAAAGAATTACGGCCAGCGTTAGGAAATTGAGCGCTGCGCTGAGCACGCCCGCTGGCCCTCTTAACCTTTCAGCCAGAGCCGGATGCTGACGACGCAGCAGGACCCCCAAGCACAAAGGCAACAACTGCACCCCGAGCAGGCTGCCTACCATCTTGACAACACTGACTTTCAGCTGGGTATCTTCCGCCACCAAGGGAAGCAACAATTCGAGAAGCAGAGGTGCAAGGATGGCTGATGTGCCCGCCAGTATGACCATCAATCCCACCGAGACGGGTACATTTCCCTTGGCCATCGCCGTCAAAGGTGGCCCGTAAGGCGCTCCTGGGCAAACCGCGGCGACAAGAAATCCGACAGCGACCAAGGGATTGGCTCGAAACAATAGCAACAAGCCGCCGGCGGCCGCTGGAACGAGAATATAATTTGCGAGTACGGCACGTGCAACCAGACTCCAGCTCCTGCCGACGCGCAACACATCGGACAAGGTCACGCCGAGCCCGATGGTCACCATCATTTCAATAAGCGTGATCGCCGCCAGTATGTTGATAAGTCGGTCGACCGTCATCGCGATCTCTCCTGCCTCCAGCTCTTGGATTACCTTGCGATAGCCTGAAGTCAACGCTCCTGCATATTGGCAATCTCTTCACGAATCGGACGTCGAGCTTGTACCTCGCGCACTTGTCCCCCTCGCACCGGTGCGACTCGCCTCCAAACGACTTCCCCAATGGAGCAGTTGAAGGTGAGAGGCAGAACTCCATCGAAAGATGTCGCAGCGTCGCACGCACTTATGTTTGGCTCAAGACTTAAGATGCAAGATCGGTTATCCCGCGGCACAAGCGAAGGTTAGGAGTAGGACACGGCCACGGCTACTGCCAGAATTGACAGTTCGACACCAAAAGCGCTCTTGAATTCAAAGGGAGACGGACTACCAAACCAAGATTGCCCAATACGCCTGAGCGCCACTGCCATGTGAGAAAAAGGATGACAAGGTCCTCGCTTAGCACTGTGGACTTGGAATCCTCTGCCTCTGTCTGGATGTGGATAGGCGCCTGCAACGCCCAAGCCAATTGTCTGTAATTTCTCGCAGTTCTTCTGCAGATGTGCTGCTGCTAAATGTGTTGATGGATAGCAGCAGCCAACGACGATGGTCCGCATTGAAAAAGCACAGAACGCTGAAAGTTCATTCGTACGTCTCTCCGCGCGGCGACCGTTTCAGCGCTGGTTCAAGGGAGTTTGTCTTCTAATCTTTTTTTCATTGTGGACCGCTGTGTGCGAGGAAAGACCCTCGGCGCCACTGACCCCCTCTATAACCTGGCATGCACAGGTTTGCTTTGATGCTGCGCGTGCCCTCCACCTAACTTCCGTCGCGCCGACTGGCGCTCCCAGTCTTGCGAATTGCTCCGAACTGGCTCGGCTCATGAATCTCTTTCCGCGCGAAGCCGATACCGAGTCCAGCAGTGCCGATACTCGGTTGGATGATGCGGCTGTCGAAGCATCCCCCACCTCGAGCAGGCCGTTTACCGAGAACAAGACACCCACTGTCGAGTGGACCCCGCTGATGTATGAATCATCCTTTTATCTTGGCGTGATGCATAGCTTCCGCTTCGCCACCGAGCCCTCTACACGAAAAGCGATGGGCAATAAACCCTTTGAGTACTTTGCCGCTCTCGGAGCTATGCACGGATGGTCCGACGGCGACGGATACTATGAGAACTACCTTGGCCATCCTATCGAAGGCGCCGTCTCCGACTACTTGTGGATTCACAATGATCTTCGTTACCGCAACGTCGAGTTCGGCAAAAGCCGCGACTACTGGATGAGCCGCTTGCGCGCCTATGCCTTCTCTTGGGCGTTCAGCGAACAGTTCGAGATCGGCCTGTTCAGCGAAGCCTCGCTCGGCCAGATTCAGCGCTACTGCTGCGCCTACGGCTTTGTCGACCACGTCATTACACCGAACTTCGGCATGATCTGGCTCGTTGGAGGAGACATCATTGATCGCTATGTCACCCGTCCTCTCGAGAATCGCACCAGGAGTGTCATCGCTCGAAGCGTTCTGCGCGGTGCCATCAATCCTCCGCAGAGCTTTGCCAACGTCCTCATGCTGCGATACCCCTGGCATCGCGAGAACCGGCCCGACCACGACGGGCAGCTCTACCTGCGGGCAGAATTGCCGAAATATGGCACATTCATGCTTCCTTTCGTTCCGAAATTCGAGCTCACTGCAGCCATGCCTTCGTATACGCGAATGGGACCCTACTCGTGTCTCGGCGGCAGCGGTGTCGCCGGCTACCGCCTTAGCGACTTCTGGCAGTGGACCCTCGAGGTCGGCGGCTGTACGCTTGGCAACAGCCTGCCAAAGCATTGGAGTGGTGACTCCTTGATTTTTCACACTGGCCCGCAGTGGATCATGCACGGCTCCAGCCGTTGGAGTCCTCATGTACACTTCCGCGTCGGTGGTCAGAAAATCACTGAGGAGTACTGCGCCGTCCCCGACAAATTTCCGGGTGGCTTGATGTTTGGCACACCTTGCAAGAGCGAGCCCGACCGACGTGCCCAGCACTATGAGAGCACTGGCTTTTCGATTTCCACCGGCAGTGGCTTGGACGTCAAAGTGAACAATGCTCTCGCGATCCGCGTCGCCAACCTCGATTACATGTACTCCTGGCTGCATCCGGTCGCCGGGACTGAATACAAGCAGGGCTTGCGCTTTACGACTGGCCTCGTCCTGCGAATCGGAACCTGGTAGCGGAACGCATCGGGAATATCGCTGGAATGTACGTTTCTATGGAATGTACCTTCCTAAGTGATAGCCATACGGAAATCCGAATCAAAAGTTAAACCCGAGAGAGAGAACCACAGTCGGGTCGGTCCAACCGGCATTGAATACGTAGGTTGTGAAGTCGACTTTCTTCTGGGAGAAGCCAACGAACAGACCGCGCTGGATGTCGAGGTCAGTGTGGTAGGCCTTGGTCCGCTGTGATACCAGGCCAGCACGACACCAGTCTCGCGGTGAGTAGGCCAGTTCCATCCAGCTGTAAAAGAAGTTACCTGTGTGATCTTTTGTGTCGAACACATATTCGCCTTCGGTGGAAAGTTCAATCTTCTTCCAACTGAGCGAGGCCAGATATCCAGGCGCGACCCCCGTAGTGCTCCCAAAGATGCCGCCGATCATCGGAGTAACTTCGAGCACCAGTTTGTCGCCAAAACTGAAGTTATAACCAACCCACAGCGAACCAGTCTCCTTGTCCTCGTAGTTGTAGCGTGCTCCCAAGTGAAGCCATCCGCGATCTGTCGAGAACGTCGGAGAGGCATAGGACCGGTCGTGCGGCAAGATATAGCCAGCGATGTTGAAGGAGAACGCCCACTGGTCAGTGGTGGAATCGGGCAAACTGCTCGACGTGCTCCGTGCAGTGGTTTGGGCCGCGGCCTGACTCACGAGGAGAACAGTCACACCGAAAATCGCCAGAAGTTGCGTGGCCGTCATCCTCCGAGAGAGATGGTGATCCCGACCATGGCGCCGCCAAGGATGACCATCGCAAGACCCAGCCCCAACGGGCGATACCCAGCGTAGTGTCCTACGCGGTAACCCGCCAAAAACAGCAACACGACGGCAATCGCGTTCGACGTACGTAAGGCCAGCTTGGGGTCGCCCATGAAGGTGAAGGGAAGCAATACCGGAAGTGTCGACGCAAACACGATCAAGAACACACCAAGTGCGCCAAGCCAGTGGTTCCGGCTAAGCCGTGGGCGCCCGGGCGGTTCCGGCAGTTGATTCAACTTCTGGCGCATTCCCTCTAACTCTGCTGGGGATAAAACAGATGCCACCCGCGGCGGCAAGGCGTCCGCAATCACGCGGTGCGCGAGCGTGGGGTCTGAGACCGTGCGCACAGCGTTCAGTTGGAGGATGCCACGTCCCTGCGCGCTGAAACAGCCCATCAGATAAAAGAAGGCATCAATGATTCCCCACGCTAGGTTGCAACCCAGCGCCCCGACCAGAATCGTGCGGATTTCTTCGCGGCCAGCCTCAGCGACACTGAATGAACACGTGAAGGTAAGAACCATAATCAACCCAAACAGGATCTCTGACACTCTTTCCATTGGGTCGAGTAGACGTGCGGACGGCTTGGTTAGGTTTTCAAGCATGGGTAGGCATTTCCTACTGCTGCCACCCACCCCCTAAAGCGTTGTAAAGCTGCACCAGGGCCAGCCGTTCGTTGAGTTCGGCCTGTGCCAGGCTGAGTTGGGCGTCAAAGTACCGCGTGTCGCTGTCTAGGACTTCAAGGTAACTCGTGACTCCGCCTCTGTAGCGGACGTCCGACAGCCTGGTGGCATCCTGCGCCGCGGTCGTGACCAATTGTTGCTGGGCACGGAACTCCTGGTTCTTGCGGTAGGCGACCAGTGAATCCGAGACCTCGCGAAAAGCCTGCTGGATCGACTGCTGGTAGATAAGAACGGCTTCCTGTTCTTGCGCTTCTGTCAACCTCACGTTGGAACGGATCCTTCCGCCCGTGAAAATGGGTTGTACTAACTGGCCGCCAAAACTCCAGAAGCCAGCTGGCCCGCTGAACAAACTAGTAAGCGCCGAACTCTGGTAGCCTCCTTCTGCGGTCAACGTGATCTGCGGAAAATATGCAGCTTTCGCCACCCCAATTCTGGCATTGGCCGCGATTAATTGTTGCTCCACTGACTGGATATCCGGTCGCCTGGCCAGCAGAGGTGAAGGTAGTCCGGCGGGAACAACCGGCAGCATCGGGTTTTCCACCAATGGTCTGCCTCGGGTCACGGGTCCAGGATTCCTACCCAGCAGAATGCTGATCAGGTTCTCCTGCTGCTCGATACGCCGTTCCAGGTCGGGGATGCTAGCCGCCGCCGTGTAAACCAGTTGCTCGGACTGGCGTACGTCGAGCAGCGAAGTGGCCCCGCCCTTGGCACGGATCTCCACTAAGCGTAGCGAGTCCTTTCGGGTGGCGAGTGTGCGCCGAGAGATCTCCATCTCCGCGTCCAGCTCAAGTAACTGGAAATATGCGGAAGCCACATTGCTGACCAGACTCCAAACCACTGCCTTCCGGCCCCATTCCGTCGCTAGCAGATTTGCCCGGGCGGCTTCGGTTGCGCGGCGGAACTTGCCCCAAAAGTCCAACTCCCAGAATAAAGAAAGGTTGACCTGGTTGGAACTAGTCTCAAAACTCTGAAGATTTTTCGTTCGAGGAATGCCCAAACTGGTGGCGGATGCTCCGCCGGTAATTGTCGGGAACTGGTCCGCACGCGTGATACCCAGCACGGCCTGTGCCTGGAGCACGCGCGTTGCGGCGATGCGCAGGTCATAGTTCTGCGAGAGTGCCTCCCGGATCAGTATTTGTAACTGTTCGTCTTGGAAGACTGTCCACCACTTCTCATCTCCAAGTGAAGCGGTGGCTTGCGGATCAGAGTCCGCGGCAAGGCCACGGTAAGTACCCGGAACCGTTACCGGAGGTCGCTTGTAGTTTGGGCCCACGGCGCACCCAGTCAGCATCAGCAACGCGATTGCGACGATCCAATGCCTGCTGATCATGCCTAGTCTCCCTCTGCTGGCGCGATAGTCGGTGCCGGCGGTGAGTGAGATTCCTTCTTTTTTCGGTGGGCGAGACGCTCTACAACGTCGAAGCTCACCGGGATAAGGAAGATGGCCAGAATGGAAGCCGCCAGCATGCCTCCAATGACGGCAGTCCCCAGCACACGTCGCGAGATCGCGCCGGCACCGGATGCCGTCCACAGGGGTACGCATCCCAGAATGAAAGCGAACGCGGTCATCAGAATCGGTCGCAGACGCAGCTTTGCTGCGACCAGCGCCGCCTCTTCGGCGGACTTGCCCTTGTCAAATTCCATCTTCGCGAATTCGACGATCAAAATCGCGTTCTTCGCTGCCAGGCCGATCAGCATCACCAGCCCGATCTGCGCGTACACGTTGTTTTCCAGGCCGCGCATTCGCAGGAACAGGAACGCTCCGAAAACGGCGATGGGCGTTCCCAGCAGTACGCTGAAGGGCAAAGACCAACTCTCGTATTGCGCTGCCAAAATCAAGAACACAAAGAGCAGCGACATACCGAAGATGACGGCTGGTGACACCCCTTCCGCGGCTTTCTTTTCCTGATACGACATGCCCATGTAGTCGTACCCCATCTCGCTCGGCATCGTCTCGGCAAAGGTATCTTCCAGTGCCTTCATCGCTTGGGTGGAGCTGTATCCTGGCGCGGCGCTGCCGTTCAGTTGCACACAGCGGAAGAGGTTGTACCGCATCGTGAATTCCGGGCCGGCGCTGGTTTTGACAGTGGTCAAGGCACTCATCGGCACCGGCTGTCCGGCATCATTGGTGACGTAGAACTGCCCAACGTTCTCGGCCCGGGTCCGGTAATCTCCTTCGGCCTGGACATAGACTTGCCACTGCCGCCCGAACTGGTTGAAGTAGTTCACCAGCACTCCACCCATGAAGGTTTGCATGGTCTTGTACACGTCCGATAGCTGTACCCCTTGGGCAATCACTCTCGGTCGGTCCACGTCGATGTAAACCTGAGGGGCCGCGGGGAGCGCAGTCGTGGATATGGTTCCCAATTCCGGGCGTTTGCGCGCCGCTGCCAGGAATTTCGCGAGGTTCTGGTTCAGAAACTGCGGATCCTTTCCAGCACGGTCCTCAAGCATGAAGGTGAAGCCCCCAGATGCTCCCACGCCAGGAATCGCAGGCGGCGGGAAGGAAAAGGCAACGCCTTGCGTGATCTTGCTGAGTTCCTGGTTCAGGCGCTTCTTGATCGCTTCGTACTGCTCTTCCGGAACCTTGCGCTCGGCCCACTCCTTAAGCGTGATCCAGAAGAACGAGCTGTAGGTGTTCTGGGCGCCACTCAACATGCTGAAACCGAGCACCGAGGTTACAGAGTGAACCCCGGGCGTTTTCAGGATCATGTCTTCAATCTTTCGTGAGGCGTCGTCGTTGCGCTGGAGCGAGGCGGCATCCGGCAACTGCAGGCCCGCGAAGACGTATCCCTGATCTTCATCCGGCAGGAAACTCTGCGGCAGACGCGACCCGAACCATCCGGCCATGACAGCCACACCCAACAGCAGAAGCATACTGAACGCAGCCTTGCGAATCAGTGTCCCGCACAGGCTGACGTAGCCGTCGGTGGCTCGCCCAAACATGCGGTTGAACCAGCGAAAGAACGCGGCCAGAGGTCCCCGGGATTCCTTCTTTGGGCGCAGCATTAGCGCGGCGAGCGCGGGGCTCAACGAGAGCGCATTGAACGCAGAGAAGATCACCGAAATGGCGATGGTGATGGCAAACTGTTGGTAGAGCCGGCCGGTGATGCCCGGAATGAATGCCGTGGGTATGAACACCGCCGAGAGAATCAGCGCGATGGCGACGACCGGCCCCGACACTTCCTCCATCGCCTTGTACGCGGCATCTTTAGGAGACATGCCATGTTCAATATGGTGCTCCACGGCTTCCACGACGACGATGGCGTCGTCCACGACAATTCCGATCGCGAGCACCAGTCCAAATAGCGAAAGGGTATTGATGGAGAAGCCCAGGAGGGGGAAAACTACGAATGTGCCAATCAGTGATACCGGCACTGCCAGCAGGGGGATCAGTGTTGTCCGCCACCCTTGCAGGAAGATATACACGACCAGGATGACGAGCACGATGGCCTCGAACAACGTGTGCTTGATCTCACGTAGTCCTTCCGTGACCGCCAGCGTTGTGTCTAGCGCGATGTCGTATTCGAGATCCTGCGGGAAACGCTCTTTGGCTTGCAACATCAGCTTGCGAACGCCGGCGGCGGCCTGCACGGCATTGGAGCCGGGGAGTTGGTAGACAGCGACAACCGCTGCAGGCTTACCGCTATAGCGTCCTATGAGGTTGTAGGTTTGCGCCCCCAATTCCAGTCGGGCAACATCTTTCAAGCGCAAAATGGAGCCGTCGGTACTGGCGCGTATGATGATCTGCCCGAACTCTTCTGCGGAAAGCAGCCGGCCCTGTGCCCGAACCGCGTAGGTGAATTCCTGGCCCTTCGGAACCGGCTCACCACCGATCTGCCCGGCAGGATTAACCGTATTCTGCGTTTGTATGGCTTTGATGATCTCGGGAACGGTGACGCCCAGCTTGGCCAGTTGGTCAGGCTTGACCCAGCAGCGCATGGAGTACTGGCCGGCTCCAAAGACCGTCACGCTGGCAATGCCCGGTACGCGCGTCAACTGGTCATTCAGATTGATATAGGAGTAGTTGGCCAGGAAAACGTTGTCATAAGTCCCTTTCGGCGAAAAGAGATCGATCAGCATGAGAGGGGCTGATGTGGATTTCTGTACCGTGACTCCGTAGTTGACTACGTCAATCGGCAACTGCGAATTCGCCTGGTTGGTGCGCATCTGAGCCAGGATCTGATCAGTGCTCGGATCGGTCTTGATATCGAAGTTGACGGTCAGAGTCATCTGACCGTTGTTGGCGTTGTTGGAGTACATGTAGTTCATGTTGTCCACGCCGCTCATCTGCTGTTCGATCGGCGTGGCTACGGATTGCTCAACAGTCTGAGCATCGGCTCCGGGATAGGTCGCTTTCACCTGAATTTCGGGGGGTGCAATGTTGGGGAACTGGGCCGTGGGTAACCCAGCCATGGACACGAAGCCAATAATCACCATGAGGATTGCGATCACCATGGCTACGATTGGGCGTCCAATGAAGAATCGAGCCATAGATCAGTCTCCTTGTCGGGCAGGCTTAAACTGCTTGGTGCGAACCTCGCTGCCTTGCTTGGCCTTCTGTATGCCGTCGGCAATGACCTCTTCGCCCGGCTTCAAGCCTTCCGTAATGATCCAATTCTGGCCTACTCGCTCCCCGGTTTTCACCGGGCGGATGCTGACTCTGTTTACTGCGTCAATCACTACCACGCTGTAGCTACCCTGCGCTTCGACAACCGATCGCTGCGGTACTAGCAAGGCATCCTTCGCCGTTCCGGTTACCGCTCGTACACGCCCAAACATTCCGGGACGCAAGATGCCCCCCGGATTATCGAACGCGCCCGCCATGCGAATGGTTCCTGTTTTTACATCCACCTGCCGGTCGGCCAGCACTACCCATCCTTTCCGGGGATAGACACTGCCATCCGATAGAACAAGTTCAAGGACCTTTTGCTCTCCCACTCTTCTCCTGCCCTCAGCAACAGCGCTAATTCTTTGGGCGAACTTCATGTATTCCCCTTCACTGATAGCAAAGTAAGCTTTGATGGGATCCACCTGCGAGACGGTGGTGAGAACGGTGGTGGGCCCGACCAGGTCCCCGATTTGCCCCTTCGCCACGCCTGCGATCCCGTCTACCAGCGAGCGCACCGTTGAGAAGCCTAGATTCAGCTGCGCCTGCGCCACTTGGGCTTTTGCGGCGGCGACTACAGCCCCTGCTGACTCATTCGCCTGAATGTCGTTATCCAGTTGCGCTTGTGGGATGGCGCTCAGTTGAGCCAGAGGTGTATCCCGTGCCACATCGAGTTTGGTCTTGCCCAGTTGCGCTTCGGCTTGAGCCAGTTGCCCTTTGGCCTGTTCCAACGCGGCTTCGAACGGACGCGGATCAATCTCAAAAAGTGTTTGACCTTTGGCAACCACTGTACCTTCTAGATAATTCTGCTTCAGCAGGTAGCCACTTACTTGCGGCCGAATTTCCGCATTAACGTAGCCGTCGAGAGTCGAGATACATTCCGTATAAAGCGGCACGTCCTGTTGAATGACCCCCGTAACCTCGACCTCTGGAGGCGCGGCCGCCGCCGTGGTCTCCTTTTTCGAGCATCCGGCCAGCGCCACCGCGAGCAACGAAGCCAGAATGATCAGGTATCGGCGGGCTGGCCAAAACCGTGAGGTAGGCGATTGGTGGAAATTCGGATTCTCGATACGGAGTCCGAAAGGATGTTGTTCAGGTTCGACTCGCATGGAAACTCCTGAGCAGGAACTCGTAAGAACAGAGAGTCTTCCTGCTAAACAGCCGCTAAACAGCGGAAGGGAAGTGCCCAAACGATCCTTTCACGATGTTGAGCAGTGCAGGACTCTCTCTATCTGTTTGCGGCGTTAAGCACTTCTCGCATGATCGAGAAAAGAGTAGAGTGCACAGGGCGCGCGGAAAACTGGCAGAAGTTACAGTTGGCCTTCGCGGCGGCCATGCTCTGTGAGAGTTAGACAATGGCCGCGGATCTGCCCTCCAAGCGGAAGTCCGTCCTGCCCTCCCGCCGGGGTTTGTGGTACCGAATCCGCCGGTGGGCTATGTGGAACTGGTTTGACGGTGCCACTTTGCGACGCTGGTCATCATGGAAAGAGATTTTTACTACTACGTGTCCGGGATTGGAACTCTCGCTCGTCGGGGAATCTGTGGAGGTGTCGGTCAAGGGCCGCCAGAGTCACCGAGTCCCACACTGCGAGCACATCTGGTGCTGCGAGGAGAACGTGGGCCAACCAGTAATCCGCTCTTGTTCCCACACCACTCTTTTACAGCGACAGACCTAGGAATTAACAATGAAATACTGCATGCCTTGCTAGCAGACACGACTGCGGTCATCGGTTAGGCTACGCTCGTGTCGCACACCGTCGAGGCCGACTGGCAGCGGTCAACCGCTCAAAGAAAAACGGCAGCACTTGCCAAGGCCGACGTTGAGATGACCGCACCACGCATCCTTCTGGCTGACGACCACCAAGAGATGTTGCAGACTCTGGTAGGAATACTCGAAGACGAATTTCAGATTGTCGGCACCGCTGGAAACGGAATGCGTGCGCTTGAACTCGCCGCCAGCCTCACGCCCGACATCGTCGTACTCGATATTTCGATGCCGGAAGTGAACGGAATTGAAGCCGCTTGGCGTCTGAGAGAGGAAGGCTCGTTGGCAAGGGTGGTCTTCCTCACTGCCCACAACGACGCGGACCTGGTCGAGGCCGCGATGTCCGCCGGGGCTCTCGGCTATGTTCTGAAGTCGCATCTTGCCACAGATTTGGTTTCAGCCATCTGGCAGGCCTTAGTGGGCAAAACTTTCATCTCCCCCTCCATCAACCCGGCAGGGGAACTGGGGACCTGACCCGTGTTCCCTAGCAACCAGAAATCTATTTGGTTCCTCCGAACGTGAAGTTGATACCGGCTGAATAGCGAAGATTGTTTTGGTTGCCGTTAGTGAAGGGATTGCTGAACCGAGTCAGCAGGTAGTCGAATTCGCCTGGCCGGATGGAGATGCTCTTGTTAATCGGGATGTCCACGCCGCCACCAAAAGCCATCGCGAAGGCGTCACCTGTGGGAGCTTTCGAGAAATTGCATGCCCCTGGAAGGGGTTGGCAGATCTGTTTGAACGCGTTGCCGTACACGTTGGAATGCGCTGCCCCAAACAGCAGGTGGCCGAAAGGTTGGAAGTTATGCGCCCTCACCTTGACCTGAGGGCCGAACATATAGGTGAACAGATTGCCCTGCACTCTACCGGATGCACCTCCCGGGAAGACGTTATTCGGAGGAATTACGAAGCTAGTCGTGTTGCTACCGTAGCCTTGCAGATCCATCTCTAAACCGAAGTACTGATTGAGGTTGTACACCAGGGCGCCGCCGCCGCCGTTCAAGCTGTGGCCCTTCGTGTAAGCAGCACTGGGAGCATAGCGAGCGAATGAGTAATCGATTGCGAGCTCAGCTCTTGGAAACTCCTGCGCTGCTGCTGACAATGTCAGGAGAACAATGCAAGCTGCTGCAAGAATTGCTTTGCTTATTGCGTTCATTGTATTCCTCCAATCCAGAATTTATGTTTGCGAACCGAAGCCGACGGTGCATTAGGACGCTCCTCTTCTACCGTCAAACGGCGCATGCTGATCGGAAAGCAAGAATCCTAACTACTTGTGAACGTACGATACGGTGAGCGAGCCGAGAACTAGCAAAAGCGACAGGTCTCCATATCGAAAGCAACAGTGGAATCCTGGCACAAGAAAAGCTCTCCGATGACAACGGTATTGAGCACACACTCTTGAGTAAATAAGGCGTACGCGCCGCAGCCCAGCGCTTGGTATCACCTGGCGCAGAGCGAGTCGCCGATCAAGTCCTGCTCTTGCCAGGAAGTAAAGACCTAGCTCATACGCGAAGGCTTTATATGCCGGCGATGGCTTTGTTCTGCAAAACACGGACTACTACGCGACGATTTTCCGCCTGCCCTTCGGCCGTCTTGTCGTTGCCGACCTGGTGGCTCTCTCCCATCGCGCCGGGTGCCAGCATTCGGGTGAGGGGAACATGGCCTTGCTGAAGCAGGACCTTGGTCACCGCATTGGCGCGGTCCTCACTGAGTTGTTGGTTCAGTTCCACGCTGCCAACCGACGAGGCGTAGCCTTTCACCTCGATCATGTAGCCGTTGATGGTTTTGGCTTTCTCTGCCAAGGCCAGCAGTTGCGGGGTGTATTTGGGATCAACCTTGACTTTGCCGTTGTCGAAATAAACAGTTAACTCATCAAAAATATAATAATCGTCCAGTTGTCCGAAGCGCGCGACGGCAGCGTCAATGTTTGCCTTGTTTGCCGAGATCTGCTGCTGCTGCTGTTGCAAGGCCTCGTTCTGAGCCTTCAGCTCAGCGTTGTGTTGTTCTAACTCCGCTTTGTTTTGCTGCGCCTGCTCTTGAGTTTCGTGCAAGCCGGCCTGGATCGATTGAGCCCGTTCCAGGTCGTTGCCTTTGAAAGAGACGGCCTTCGCTACCAGTTGGTCTTCATTGTTGTAAGTTCCTTCTACTTTGACGGCGAGTCCCGGAATGAGCGCAGCCATCGACATTCCCTTCCGTCGGGCCTTCAACACACCCTGCACCTGTCCCACTTCCGTGTGATCAGTCAGCAACACGACAAGCTTCGGAGACTCCGAAGTCTGAACAATCATGGTTTCGCCGTCTCGTGCTTTGATAAGGCCATCGACCTTTACCGACTGGGCTGCAACGATCGTGTTTGGCAATGCCAGCCCGATTAGCAGCACGGCTGCAACATAAGCGATTCTTGGTAGATTGAAGTGGATCATATCTATGGCCTTTTCTTTACCTTTAGAACTCCGGTCAAGGATGTTCCAGCCGCCATCATCGTTGAGCGCGCGACCCCGACTTTTTCTTGACGGCTGCGCATGCGGCGGCAGCACTGCTGCATTGAGTTGCGGTATAAAGACAAACTAACAAGAAGCTAGAAGCGTCCATTTGTCGCGCCAACTGGCAAAACTGTCAGTCGACGCTGACCGGAGCCCGCTCGGAGTGCTATTTGCTGATAAGTACTGATGAAACTGACAGTTATGGCAATGGCTTTCCAGTGATTAGCATATGTGCGCGCAGTACCTCCTCCGGCGGGACGCCGTTGGCGCTAGAGTGTGATGTGCAAGCTATCTCCAAGTAGTCTCGAGGCTTTACAATGCAACAGCATCACAGGGCTCGACTGCTGATTGCCGATGACCATACGCTGTTAGCCGAAGCCTGCAAGAACCTCCTCGAACCCGAGTTTGAGGTCGTGGGCATCGTGGATAACGGACGGGCACTGCTTCGGATGGCATGCGAGCTAAAACCCGAAGTTGTGGTCCTTGACATTGCGATGCCACAACTGAATGGGCTGGACGCAGGCGATCAAATTAAGCACCTGCTACCCGCGACGAAGTTGGTTTACTTGACTGTGAACATGTCTCCGGAAGTGGCGGCTGAAGCATTCCGGCGTGGCGCGTCGGGATACGTGGTGAAGACCTCGGCAGCGGCCGAGTTGGTCATAGCCATTCGACGCGCTCTGAAGTCGGAGTCGTACCTTTCTCCACTCATTACGAAAGAAACGGTGGGTTTCCTCTTAAGAAGCCGTGAGTCCTATGTTGCGGAAAAACGGATCACTCGCCGCCAAAGCGAGATTCTGCAGCTGCTTGCGGAAGGCATGTCGATGAAGGAAATTGCCGGCGTCTTGAACGTGAAACCAGGGACAGTAGCCTTCCACAAATACAGAATTATGGAGACCCTCGGTTTGAAAACGAATGCGGAATTGATCCAGTACGCCCTCAAGCATCACTTAATTGGCTGAGGTGGTGATAAAGTGCCCCCGCTGCATCATATGCGGTCAAACCAGAGCACCGGCTCTAAGTCCATCAGCAGAGCGTCAAGCCGCCGGTATAGTTGCAGAACTAGAAAAACTAACAGTGCTCGCGAAATAGGAGTCGCCGTAGTCTGCACAATGATACCCGCGGTGTGCCATGACGACTTTCATACGTGGATTGTTGCCAGCTGATCAATACTTCCCGGCGCAACAAATCCATAGCGTAGCCGGCACGAGGTTATCAGGCTTCCGACGAATAATCGTGACATGCAGCCTTGTAGTCATGGTGTGTTCGCTGACACTCGCACAGGCCCACCGCGAAAGTAGAGGCGGTTCCCCCGATGAAACTGAGTCCATCGCGATCGAGAACCCTGGCGTAGCAGTTGAGATAGACGGCAGACCGGTGCTTGTCGTGTATGCGCAAATTGCTGGTTTTACTCCCCAGGAACGTGCCGAAGCGATACAACAACGCATCCTCGCGCTAGCCAAAAGAAGAGACATTGCACTCGAAGCAATCCATGCAGAAGATCGTGGCCCTTGGACAGAGATCCTTGGCGGCACCGAGCGCATCATGGGCATAACTTCGGTAGATGCCAAGGGTGCAGAACGAAGCCAACCAGAACTGGCTGCAGAGTACACAGAGGTCATCCGCCAGGTCGTAAGGCAGTACCGGGAAGACCATACCTGGCGAAAGGTTCTCTGGGGAGCATTCTATGCGATTCTCGCCACGGCTGGGTTTGCAGGTTTCCTCGTCCTTTTGTTTGTGATCCGGCATCGGGCACGTTCCAGGGTAGAAAAGTGGGTGGGACGGTTCGACATCGAAGCTCAGGCCCAGCCATTTCGAATGCGACTCATACGTTACCTCGGCCGGCCATTGCTTGCACTCAGTCGAGCGACTTTCTGGCTCGTAGTTCTAGCTCTCGTACAAGCGTACGGCACCTTGATGCTGCGCTTCTTTCCGTCCACGAAGTACACCTCATATCAGATTACGAACTGGCTCGTTTCCGAGTTCGCAGGAGTTGGGAAAGTTGTGATCGGCTACATCCCGCATCTGATTCTGGTCGTGTTAATCTGCCTTGCAACCTCGTACCTCCTCAGGCTAAGCGGGTACATCTTTGGAGAAATACGCGAACAGAGGCTTGCCATCCGAGGTTTTTACCCCGACTGGGCTGAACCCACCGCTAAGTTAGTGAGAGTGTTAATCATAGCTGCAGCGGCTGTCGTCGCGTTTCCTTTCCTTCCAGGATCGGAGAGCCCTGCGTTTAAGGGCATTTCCGTATTCGTGGGTGTCTTGCTGTCGCTCGGCTCCACTTCAGCGGTGGCCCACGGAGTGGCGGGAACCATTCTCACCTACATGCGGGCCTTTCAAGTCCAAGATTTCGTGAGGATTGGAAGCGACGTCGGAGAGGTCGTTGAGAAAACCCTTCTCGTGACACGCATCCGCACCCAGAAGAACGAGATAGTCACGATTCCAAATGGTACGGTTCTGGGCGGAGTCGTAGTGAATTACACCGCTGAGGCGAAAAACGAGGGAGTAATCTTCCATACCACTGTGACCATTGGCTACACGGCACCTTGGCGGCAAGTTCATCAACTGCTGATCTCGGCGGCTCTCGCGACCGATGATGTCCTGGACGATCCCCCACCATTTGTACTGCAAACGGCGCTCAATGACTTTTATGTCGCCTACGAGTTGAACGCCTATACGGCGACGCCGAGCCACATGCAAGCCGTTTATTCGGTACTGCATCAGAATATCCAAGATAAGTTCAATGAGGCTGGCGTAGAGATAAACTCGCCCCACTACACTTCCTTGCGGGATGGCAATCAGACCACGATTCCGGAGAGCTACTTGCCCGAAGACTACAAGAGCCCTGTATTTGAGATACAAGAAGTCAATGACTCTGAGACTGTGCGGAAGAAGTTAAAACATACTTGAAATGAAACGCAGCGTGATGATGTTTGTGCATTCGCGCCGGTGAAGTAGCACCACTGGAATTTACGCGCACGGCCCCTGTCGTACTAGACCGTCCAGATATGTCTCATCGAGATCGGAGTACCGATGGGAGTTGAGAGTGAGAAAATACGGAACTCCGGCAAAATGAGCGCGGGGATTCGATCAGGGTTGAACCGAATCACGGGATGTTAGGGATGAACCGTAAACGTCATATGACCCGATATCCCGGTTGGCGGATCGGTCGCAATCACTTCAAACTGGACGATATCCGTTCGCCCAGATGTCGTTGTTAAGAGGCCGGTATTCGAGTCAATACTCATGTTCTGAATAGAGCGGGGATTGGTGGTCCAGGTCACTGAGTCCGTGATGTCGAACTGCTGCCCATTCGCTGTGCCGGTTGCCACGAACTGCTCGCTGCTGCCCCAGGCGATGCTGGTGAAGCCGTCCGCAGTAGTGACTTGGATCGAGGTTAGTCCCCCAAGTGTCACCGTAACCGTCACACTTGCGCTCACCGTCTCTGCTGCGCCGGTGATTATGCTCTGGCCCGGTCCGACTCCTGTTACCAATCCGCTTTCACTGATCTTAGCGATGCTGGGGGTCGCACTACTCCAGTGAACACCGGACTTAAGTTGTTTTTGCTTACCGTCGTTATAGGTTCCAACCGCGCTCATTTGTAACGTCTCACCGGTTTGGATGGTTGCGGCTGGCCCTACGGTAATTCCCGTAAGGACCGGATCCACGAAGAACCCCTCGCAGCCGAGTCCAAGGCCGATAATCAGCAGAGTGATCGCTGCCGCCACTATTCTCCAAATATACATACAGCTATTCCTCACCCTCGACGGCACTGGCGGGCGAAACTCCTACACCCTCGATGGGTCGAGAAGAGGACATCAACAAAAGCAAGGGCGGCGGTTACCGCTATCTGTCCGATGCGCTCTCTCTTAACATATTGCTGAGCGTTACTGGTTGGAACTGGTGAAAGTAACAGGTGGTCTAGCAGGTCACAGAAAGTCGCTTGGGTACTTCGTCATTCAAGACGAAACGCTTCTTGTAATGTTCAATGGCCCGTCCGGGGATGTCGTCAGCGATGGCGTCGCTTAACGTGCAATTGCGCTAGTGAGCGAGCCAGAGAGGCGTTTACGGACGCGACTTCTTCGGAGGAGATCTTTTCGCGGAGGCGGGCAGCGGCGCGTTGGCGAGCTTCTTCGGCCGCTGCTTCATCAATTCTATCGACAGCAATTGCCATGTTTGTCAGGATGGACACGCGTTCGTTAGTTACCTCGACAAGCCCTTCGCCAACGGCCATAAAATCATCGCGTCCGTCCTTGCGCACAATCATTTCACCCGGCACCAACTGCGTCATTAGCCGGACATGCTGAGGCAGAACCCCCATCTGGCCCTCCACGCCTGGCAGTGTGACCATATCCACATCTTCGAAGTAAACCATCGCCTCCGGCGTCACAATTTCAAGTTTGATGGTGTTGGCCATAGCTGATTTCGTGTGACGCAAAAGATTCTGCTCTTAGCGCCGCACCCTCAATTCTGTCTGATCTCCTCAATCGGACCCTTCATGTAGAAGTTGCCTTCTGGCACATCGTCGTGCTTGCCTTCCAAGATCTCCTTAAACCCGCGTACCGTCTCCGCCACGGGAACCTGTTTGCCCTCGCGGCCCGTAAACACTTGCGCCACACTGAACGGTTGGCTCAGGAAGCGTTGGATCTTGCGCGCACGAAATACAGTCAGCTTGTCTTCGGGCGAAAGTTCATCCATGCCCAGAATCGCAATGATGTCCTGCAGATCTTTGTAGCGCTGAAGTACCTTTTGCACTCCACGCGCTGCATCGTAGTGCTCCTGGCCAACGATTTCTGGCGCCAGGGCGCGGGAGGTCGAGGCCAGCGGATCCACCGCCGGATAGATCCCCAATTCGGCAATCGAACGCTCCAGTACGATGGTCGCGTCTAAGTGCGCGAAGGTTGTGGCTGGCGCCGGGTCGGTCAGGTCGTCAGCCGGAACATACACGGCTTGAAACGAAGTGATCGAACCTTTCTTGGTGGAAGTGATCCGCTCCTGCAGGGCGCCCATCTCGGCGGCGAGGGTCGGCTGGTAACCGACGGCGCTGGCGGTGCGGCCGAGCAAGGCCGATACCTCGGAGCCAGCTTGAGAAAAGCGAAAAATGTTGTCAATGAACAGCAGTACGTCCTGGTTCTTTTCGTCGCGGAAGTATTCTGTGATGGCGAGGCCGGACAAGGCCACGCGCAGCCGGGCGCCCGGTGGCTCGTTCATCTGGCCGTACACCAGGGCAATCTTGGATTCACGCAAGTTGTCCTGCCTGATGACTCCGGCTTCGGACATTTCGTGGTAGAGATCATTCCCCTCGCGAGTACGCTCACCGACGCCCGCGAACACCGATACACCGCCATGGAGCTTGGCGATATTGTTGATCAGTTCCATGATGACGACCGTCTTGCCCACGCCGGCGCCGCCGAACGCACCCACCTTGCCGCCTTTCAGGAATGGGCAGATCAAATCAATCACCTTGATGCCGGTGAAGAGCACCTGCGGAGAAGTCGATTGGTCCACGAGTGGCGGGGGCTGGCGGTGGATCGGATAGTACTTCTCCGCTTCCACCGGTCCGCGCTCATCCACCGGGTTGCCGGTCACATCGAATACACGGCCCATGACACCATCGCCCACAGGCATGGATATAGGCCCGCCGCTGTCTGTGACCTCGAAGCCTCGTTTGAGTCCTTCGGTGCCCGACATGGAGATTGCCCGGACCCACTTGTCGCCCAGATGCTGCTGCACTTCGAGCGTCACTTTAGCAGGCTGTTTCTGAACTTCGTATTCGACCGTCAGCGCGTTGTATATCCCAGGTAGCGCTCCCGGAAATTCAACGTCCACAACCGGCCCGAGGACTTTAACAATTCTGCCTGTGTTCATATTCACACCCGCTTGCAAAGATCCCTTGCCATCATGGTCCAGTCTCAATCCGACTGCCCACCGGCAATCTCCAGCAATTCCTTCGTGATATTGCCCTGCCGCAGCTTGTTATACTCGAGGGTCAAATCCTTGATCAGGCCCTCGGCACTTTCTGTAGCGTTCTTCATTGACACCATACGGGCGCTCTGCTCGCTCGCTTTAGCATTCAGTAAGACCTGGTAGATGTAGATGTCGAGATAGTGCGAGAGGAGATAGGTCAGGACGAATTCTGCACTGGGTTCAAAGATGGACTCGGTAGTATCCGCGGCAAGCTCCTCTTCGGCCCTAACGCCCGGGATATTCATCGCCTTGATTTGCCCTACCGGAAGGAATTCAAGGCAGAGTGGATGCTGGGTGAGGGTATTGACAAAACGGGTAGCGATAACCCGAACCTCGTCCACTTCCTTTTTCAAAAAGAGATCGCGGGCAAAGGCGGCGATCGCCCTGGCTTCGGCAAATTTCGGTGTGTCTGCATATGCAAACTCAGCCACAAGCTGCCGGCCAGCGCGGGCGATAAACTGAGCGGCCTTACGTCCGGCCGTGATGAAGACTGTGGATTGGGGATCGAACTCGACGACCAGGCGGAACAGGTTGCTGTTGAGCGCCCCGCATAAGCCCTTATCCGCAGCGATCAGGATGACGGCGCGTTTGCGGACTTCGCGCACTGCGAGCAGAGGATGCCTGAACTCGCCCATCCGGGTCGTCGCTTCCCGCTGAATACGGTACAGCACCTGTACGAAGGGGCGTCCGGCAATCGCCGCTTGTTGCGCTTTGCGCATGTTCGATGCCGCCACCATCTGCATCGCTTTGGTGATCTGCGCGGTACTGCTAATCGAGCGGATCCGGCGGCGCAAATCGCGAGGGCTGTGCATAATCAATCGTCCTAGGTTCCAAACTTAGCAGCGCCGAAATCCGAGACACTCAAAGGCGGCTTCCAGCCCCGCCTTAGCACAACAATGCGGTCTTCATCTCCAGGTCTCTTTGAACTGGTCCGCCGCAGCTTTCAACTCGGCCGTCAATGGGGCGCTCATCGCTTTTTCTTGCGCAATCTTCTGAAGCAGTTCGGTCTTACGCGTGCGCAGAAACTCCGCTAGCTTGGTCTGGAATTCCTTGATCCGATCCACTGACACATCATCCACATACCCGTTTTGCACTGCCCAGATCACCGCCACCTGCGTCTCGACGGGAATCGGACTGTACTGAGGCTGCTTGAAGATCTCGATGATGCGCTTGCCACGGTCGATCTGCGCCTGCGTCTTGGGATCCAATTCTGAGCCGAATTGCGCGAAGGCCGCCAGTTCCCGAAATTGGGCGAGGTCTCCCTTGAGCTGTCCTGCGACTTGTTTCATGGCCTTGAGCTGCGCCGCGGAACCAACCCGAGATACCGAGAGACCGACCGAAATCGCCGGCCGCACGCCTTGGTAGAACAAATCCGTTTCCAAGTAAATTTGCCCATCTGTGATCGAGATTACGTTAGTCGGAATGTACGCGGAAACGTCGCCGGCCTGCGTTTCAATAATCGGCAGAGCGGTGAGTGAACCGTTGCCATACTTTTCCCCGACCCGCGCCGCCCTTTCGAGCAATCGGCTATGGAGGTAAAACACATCGCCGGGATAGGCTTCACGGCCCGAGGGCCGCTTCAGCACCAGGGAAACCTGCCGGTAGGCCACGGCGTGCTTGGACAAATCGTCAAAGATGATTAACGCGTCCATGCCGTGATCCATGAACCACTCACCCATCGCCGCCCCCGCGAAAGGGGATAGATACTGGTTCGTGGCTGAGTCGGAAGCAGGCGATGCGACGATGATCGTGTAGGGCAGGGCTCCGGCTTCTTCGAGAATGGTGATGATGCGGGCGATATTCGATTGCTTCTGACCGATCGCGACGTAGATGGAATAGAGCGGGCGATAGCCTTTATCGCCCGCCGCCGCCGCCGCTCTGTTAAGGCGAGCTTGGCTGATGATGGTGTCGATGCATATCGTGGTCTTGCCCGTTGACCGATCCCCGATGATCAATTCGCGCTGGCCGCGACCGATCGGAATCATCGCGTCAATCGCCATGATGCCGGTTTGGACCGGTTGCCTGACCGGACTGCGCCGGATGATGCCGGGAGCGAGTTTCTCAACCGGATAGAAAACGTCACTCTCGACAGGCCCTTTTCCATCAAGGGGCTCTCCCAGAGTGTTCACAACACGTCCCAAGAGCCTCTTGCCCACCGGTACCTGCAGTAGTTTACCTGTGGTGCGGACCTCGTCCCCTTCCTCGAGCTGGGTGTAGTCGCCCAAAACGATGACCCCGACCTCGGTCTCTTCAAGGTTCAATGCCAGGCCGGTAATGCCGTGGCCGAGGTCGAGCATCTCGTTGAGCATCGCGTCGGTAAGGCCCTCCACTCTGGCCACGCCGTCACCGACTTCGCGAATGACACCTACGTTCTGCCTGGCAGTCGCTGTCTTCACGCCTGCGATTTCAGCTTCAAGTTCCTTTAGTAGGTCAGCCATATGCTTTCACCCTGGTTCCGCTAAACGCGAAAGTTGCGAAAAGCCGATCAGGTCTCGGCGTTCCTTCCGTTGACACTTGTAATTCCAAAGCTTTTCTCCAACGCAGCCAGGCCCGACCGCACGCTGCCGTCATAAACATCGCTGCCCACCTGAATGCGCATCCCCCCGATCAGAGTTGAGTTACGGGTAAACAGGGTAGTTATCCCTGGGCCGTACACGCCTGTTAATTCAGCTCGCACGGCAGCCTGCAAATCGGCCGGCAATGGTAGTGCGCTCTCGATTCTGGCCGTGAACCGGTCATATTCAAACTTCAACAACCGCCTAAAGTGGCCCAGCAAAGTCAAGTAACCACGACGCTTTAATTGAATGACCCTCTGCACGACCAAGCGGGCACGGTCCTCATCCAACCTGCCATCGACAAGACATATGCGGAACAGTTGCCTCGTCTCCCGCATGACTTGTTTGGTCGTTTTCATCTTGGGTTAGTTTCCTTCTGGGCTAAGCAGCCAATTGTCTGGTGGTCTCCTCGGCCATGCGCCGTTGATCATCTGGCGTTAGAATCTTGCCGGTGATCGTGGCGGTCGCCCGCACAACCAATCCGCCGACCTCACGCTTAAGTTTGGAGAGCATGACGGCGCGTTCGTGAACAGCGGCCTCGCGCGCCTTTTCTATAATGTGTTCAGCCGCGGCGATCGCCTTTATCGCTTCCTGCTGTTGCACCCGGCCGGCCGCAGCGCGCGCCTCCTCGATTAGTTTGGTCGCCTGCGCATTGGCTTGGATCATGATTTCGTGGCGCTGAGCCTCGGTCTGGGCCAATTCGGCTTTGATCTTCTCCGTGTCAGCAAGACCCTGTGCGATTTGCCGCTGCCGCTCTTCCAGCATCTTGAGAATGGGCTTGTAGGCGAACCGATGAAGAAGAAGGCAAACGATGCCAAAGCTGATGATCTGGGCGGCCAGATGAGGACCGTCCACGCCGAAGGTACTGGCAATCTGCTGGATCTGCCCTCCGGTATCTGCTTGCGGCAGCAAAACTAGAGCATTCATGGTTGCCTCTTAGTGATGTGCGATCGCTCCGTTCTCGGTTTGGCACCGGTTTCTTCCTACTTGATGAGAAACAGCGCGTAGAACACGATCGCCTCTGCGAACGCAATCGCCAGGATTGACTGAACCAGTATCTTTGTGGAGGCTACCGGATTGCGTCCTACCGCGTCCGAAGCTTTCATACCAATTAAACCCACCGCAATGGCCGCGCCCAGCGCCGCCAGACCAACATGCAAACTTCCGTTCATATGATTTTGGCCTTTTCCTTCCCGTCGGCTACCGCGCTTGAAACACGGCTAAGCCGTCGAAATTGATGATTCAACCGTGCGCAGCCACAGGTCCCTCTGTTTCATGCTGGCAAATCAACATCGTGAACACCGCCGTTAACAACATGAACACCAGCGCTTGAACCAGACCCATCACGAGCTCTAGGAAATAAAATGGGATCGATACGAGCCAGCCAAAGCCCGGGACCAGCTTGGACATGGCCTCCAAGAGGTTCTCGCCGGCAAAAATGTTGCCGTAGAGACGAAAACTGAGGGAAACGGGGCGAAACAAAATCGAGACGACCTCCAAGCAGCCCGCCGCGAAGAACACCACCACCATCAGCAGTTTTAAGACACCCTTGCTCTCACCTTTGGGCGCAAACAACTCCTTCAGGAATCCCATCACCCCGACTTCCCGAACGGCCCACACGATCCAGGAGGCAAAGAAGACTAGAGCCATAGCAAGCGTCATGTTGACATCCGCGTTGGCGCCGCGGAACAAGGGTTGGTCGATTACGAAGCCATGATTAGTCCGATGTCCCCACCCCACAGCCCCTACGCCGGGAATAAGCCCAATCCAATTGGCGGAAAGAATGAAGATAAAAATAGTGGCAAAGAACCAGAAAGTCCGCTTGGCCAAGTGCGGTCCAATGATTCCGACCATGAACTTGTAAAGTCCCTCGACGAGCCATTCCAGGAAATTTTGGGCGCCCGTCGGAACTTGCTTCATGCTTCGTGTGGCGAGCTGAGCAAATAGGATCAAGCTCACGGCTACGATCCAGCTGACAACCATCGAATTGGTGATCGGAAAATTGAAGGGGCGGGCGATCTCTACTGCCTTTGTAGAAAGGCCGTGTTCCTTAGTCTCCGGGGACGCTGTATCTGCTGCCTGTGATATCGCCGGGGTTATCTGGGCTTCTGCCATCACTGCCCAAGTCAAATCGGCACTTATTCCGATGAACACAGCGACAACGAAGAACGGTACCGCGATGATTTTCAGTTTGAATAGATCCCGTCCCTGGTGCGAGGTCAGAACCTGCGCGAGACCCAACTTGGTGATGTCGGTCATGGACGTATCGCTATTACTCAAGGTTGCTGAGAGCAAGTGCTCTGCTAGATTCACGTCGTTTCGTTGGTGAACAGACACTCTCATGCCACAACCTTAGGATTAATGCGGCGTGCGAACGAGGAGTTGGTCTGTCGCCTGCTTTCCGGTCGAGCGCTCTCGTGCAACAAAACCGGCCAGATCCGACGTCTCGACGAGCACAGAGTAGTGACTGTGTCGGTCTCTGCATACTGACAAAATCTACAGTGGGTCTCTTTGCCAGGGTGACAAACAATTGCCGATCTCAATGCGCCTGCACGACAGCAACTGCGGAAGTCCTGGGAAACATTTTGGAACTGGTACAAGTAGCAGTGGCCGCTGAAAGCGAGCAGCTTTAGCGTCATGAGACGGTTGGGAACGTGGGCCCGCCGAATTGTACTGGGAATACATTGGCCTGATCGCAGGTCAAATTGGCTGAACTATTGCGAAGTGACAGATGGAAGCAGAGATGGGGTCTCGCCGAACGCCCGTCACCATCCCCAGGCTGAATCTCTCGGATCTGTGGGTTGTTCGGGCCACGCTGGCAGCTTGCATTTTGTTCGCTGGCTTGGCCGCCGCACAAGAGCAACAGCAACGAGCAGGTACCGGGCCGCACGACGATCCCGTGCCGGATTCGCAGCACACTGGCAGCTTATCGGTGCAGCTGACGGCAGGCTCGGAAACCAAAGCGATACCTGAACAGAAGAAACTGCCTAGCCGACGGGGTTCCTTCATCGTAGCTCCTCTCCCGATTTCCAGTCCCGCCTTGGGCACCGGTATCGTGCCGGTGTTGGGCTACATTTTCCCGTTTCAGAAGAGTGACAACGTGTCTCCGCCCTCCGTGGTCGGTGTGGCCGGCCTGGTAACAAACAACGGAAGTCGCGCTTTTGGAGCCTACGCAGATTTGTTCATCAAACAAGACACCTACCGAATCACCGCTCTGTATTTTCAGGGTAATCTTAACTACGATCTGTTCGGGATCGGAGTGGTCGCTGGCGATGCGGGGCACAAGTTGCCGCTGGAACAGTCGGGCCACGCCTTGCGCGTTGAAGCGTTGCGGCGATTGGGATGGGATTTCTTTCTCGGAGTGAGGTTCTCGAGCGGAAGCTCGAAAATTGTACTGAGATCCGGAAGTGACGTACCTCCTGAGCCCGAGCCCCCACCCGACATCGGGCTTCACACAACTCTGAGAGCTCTCGGCCTCCGGCTGAACCGCGACACCAGGCCTAATCGCTTCTACCCAACTACGGGAACCCTGCTCGAATTTACATCCGACTTTTTCTCTGAAGGACTGGGCAGCAGGTATTCTTTCCAGGCATACAGATTCACATTTAACAAATATGGAAGCCTGAGCAAGAACCAAGTCCTTGCTTACAATTTGTTTGTCTGCGGAACCGGCGGGCATCCGCCATTTTACGGCAATTGCATTTATGGAACGAACAATGAGTTGCGGGGATACACGGCCGGTCGATACCTCGATCGTTATATGTTCGCAACGCAATTGGAATATCGTCTGACGTTGCCTAAAAGATTCGGAGTTGTTGGGTTTGGAGGTGTCGGTGAAGTGGTACCGGGGGGCTCGCAACTGTTCAGGGTCAACAACTTCCTGCCCGGCGGCGGAGGAGGAGTGAGATTTCAGCTGAGCACGAAGTACCACGTCAATCTTCGTGCCGACATCGCTAGGGGCAAGGACACATGGACCTGGAGCATGGGCGTCGGTGAAGCGTTTTAGAATTTATGGAATCGTCATTAACCCGCGCGTCATCCACCCCCGCATTGTCGAGATCGATTCGGGCGTAGATGTACTGCTGCAGAAGCTGTTGTGAATGATCGCGGTAATGCTGAGATAGCGTGCCTGCGCGGAGAAATGACGTGCCCATAGACACGGCCTCGTCGACGAGCAAGACATTCCGCACCGTAGGCAGCACACCGCTCTAGTCATTTCGATTCGGGTCCTACTTGCTCGGCGGAGGATAGTTCTTCAGGAGCTTCCTCACTGCCTTTGCCAGGTTCTTCTCTTGCTTCTCGGGTTTGGCTTTTGGGCTAATAGTCTTGCTTGCCACGCCGCGCCAGACCAAATCGTGGTTTGCTGAATCATACATGTCCAAGGCCAGTTGGCCGACGTAGATGGTAGAAGTTTGCCCAGTGGTCGTGCTCATTCCGCCCATCCCACCATACCACCCGCCGCGATACCAGCCTCCGCCATATCCCCAGTCGCTGCTGAAAGAGGTGAACTGTTTTTCCTGACCAATTCCTGCCTGATAGCCGATATAAAGATTCGCGCTATCATCAACAGTCTTGGTGAGCCCTTTTGTCGCCAGTTCTGCGTCCACAGCGGCAATGATCTGTTTGTCGGTCAGATCGTTGACCTTCGCGGCATCCTTGATGGTCACCCATTTGTAGGTCCTGAATTTCGGGAAATCCGCATTCTTGTCAAAGTTGTACCGAACATCCTGGCCGGATGCGGCGCCTGCAGCAAGCAGGAGCCCCACCAAAGTTACAAACAGAGCCTTGTTCATTTCTAGCCTCCAATCTGCGAGTCGGTATCAAGATCTGGATCGTGAACCACGCCCCAGCATCCGGGTACGCACGGCCCTCCGCGCAGTACACAAGTTCCAAGACGAGGGGCTTGGAGTGATGCTAGTGGCGGGTTGCACACCCAGGAACTGTCATTACTGGCAGATCGCAAAACACTAAAACTTCGGATGTTGGCGGCACATCCGGACAAGCCCAAACAGTGATAGGGGAACGACTGCACTATTCTTCTGACCTAGCCTCACGCGCTGCGATGGAATCGAGGGATTCCAGACGACGGTGGAAAACCGCAGGAGAAGCAGTACGGTCAGCACCATTACTGTGTTGAAAATGAATTGCGCCCACGCGACTGCCATTCCGGGGTCACCCGCCAGGTCCACCACGGTTACCGCGAACCTTCGCAGAAACGGCAGGAACAGCAGGACGCCAAAGGCATTGAAGCAGAGGTTCGCCACGGCCACGTGTCGTGCCGTCTTTTGCATCTTGAGGCTGGCGACCAGAGCAGTCGCCGTCGTCCCGATGTTTGCCCCAATCACGATCGGAATCGCTGCCGTTGCCGGCATGAGATTCTGTTGCACCAAAAGAATGCAGAGGCCCGTTGTAATACTGCTCGATTGAACGATTGCCGTGATCAACATTCCCGCAACCGTTCCCGTCAGCGGTGTGCTCGATCGGGTCAGCATTTCGCTAAACACGGGGTTCTGGGCCAGCGGTCTAAGGGTAAAACTCACCAGGTTAAGACTAAAAAAGATGAACCCGAAATAAAACGCGGCTTTCCCTAGCATTCTGAAGCGAGTTGGAAACGCGCTCAGCACGGCGCCGAGAACGATGAAGAATGGCCCAAACGATGTCAGCTTGAGCGAGACGAGCCACGCTGTCGACGTCGTACCGATGTTCGCCCCGAGCAAAACGCCCAAGCTCGACTGAAACGACATCGTCCCGGCATCCACCAGCGCCACCGTAAGCGACGTGATCGCGCGGCTAGACTGAACAATTGCTGTCGCGACCGCACCCAACACTACGCCCCGCCAACGGCTTTCGGTCAATCGTCTGAGCAAATTGCTGAATGCCGCTCCGCCCACCCGCTGAATTTCTTGGCTGAAGCCCTCCAAGCCATACAGGAACAGTACTATCGCAGAGATGGCCGTGAGGAGAATCTTGAAACTTGACATGTCCGCTCCTGGTCAGGCTGCCAGACCCACGGTCGACGTTAATGGTTAATGATGGACATTGTGTTCATGGAGCGCGTCAGCGTCCCGTTCTGCGCCGCGGGCACGAGTCGGGTGGGTCAGCTTGTCGGACGACTTCGCTGCGATATACATGGTCTGCGACGGGAAGGCGATCTCCGCTCCTGCCCTCTCGACGATATCCATGACACTCAACAGCATTTCTTGTTGGATCTCGAGAAAGTGGTTCCAGTCACGGGCAAATACGTAAGCGAAAATATCCAAGTCAAGTGAGAACACACCTAACCGAATAAAACTGACGCGCACCGACGAGGAGTCAAAACTAGCGTGCTGGGTAAGTAGTTTGCGAACGTCAGTCATGATTGAGCGAATCTGGACCGGAGTGGTTTCATAGCGCAAACCCACCACTGGATGAAACCAGAATTTGTCCCGCGCGGACAGGGTTTCGAGGCTCATGATCGCAATCTGACCGTTGGGCACACAGACTACCGTGCGATCCAGCGTGCGGATTCGCGTTGAGCGGAGGCCGACTTCCTCGACTGTTCCGACAGTATCTCCCAGCTTCAATGTGTCTCCCACGTGTACGGCTTGGTCGGCGATCAGCGAGATGCCCGCGATGAGATTTTCAAGTGTCTTCTGCGCCGCGAGCGCAACCGCAATGCCTCCGACACCGAGTCCAGCGAGTGCGGCGGTTGGGTTTATGCCGAAATGGTGAAGAGTGAACAGCAAGCCGGCTAAGAGGACGAGTCCGTCAATCACCCGACGAGCGAGACGCAGTACAGCAGGAGATGATGCTCTTATGCCACGACGATGCGCAACCAGGTAACGCTCGCCCCAGCCGTTCACGAGTATTAGTAGCCACACGCAGGCGGCGATGACAAGAATCAGCGCCGTGGTGGACCAGAATTGCCGTGCCAAGAGTGGCAAGCCAACACGCACTAACAACTCTCGAATTGCGAGAGCAAGGAGCAGAAGGCGAATCGGTGGCGGCAAGATTTGAGGATTCTGCAGATGGGTATGTCCTGGGAAGTGGCGCCGCAACGCACCGAAACCCAAGCTAAGAATGCGGTTCAGCATCCCCGTTAGCCCATAGAGGACCGGGATGCCCACAAAGAACGCCAGCCATTGAAACAACGGGATGGTCGCCAGTCGAGTCTTGACCAGGAATTCTGGGAGAAAGTTCTCCACCGCGGGCGCACTCAGTTCCTGAAAAACTTCCGGAATCGACGTCAGGGTTTTCCTGGAAAATAGCCAGACTTTTCCCGACTTTCCGCGATCTACGCGTTCGATCAGAATGTCGAGATCGCCTTTGGCAGTGCCGATTGTTCCGACTATGTCTTCATCAGGCCTGAGTGGGTCTGGCAGTGAACCCTCAGGATTGTCGCTGAGTTCGTTTAGCCGAGCAGGCAGGCGACGGTCCAGGACAACGGCAAGTTGACGTGCCAGATCCTCGGCATCTGCCCCACGCAGTGGAGTATTCAAGTACAGGACTGCGATTTCACCGTTGCCTTTCCGAGCAGCGCTAAGAAAACCCAGGACTGCCCCGCGAGGCGTGTTACGGCCGAGAGTGTCCTTCGGGGTCTCGGCATGAGCTTCAGGGGCCGCAGGTTTGGGAGCGGCAACCTGTGACCAGACGACTGGACAGCACAGAAAGACTAGAAAAAGTACGGCGGTCCTTCCTGGGTGATTGACGCAGTTGTCTGACGCGTTCATAGAAATGCGCTTTACACCTCATTGGCGGCTCGTAATACTCGTCGTTGCCCTGCAAACGGTTTGATGGAATCTTCCTTGGGGATGCAACTTCCGAGAACTGACAGAACTGCCAGTTACCGTACTGGATGATGTCTCCCAAACTACTCCCGTCATTCCAAATATGCCGTTGCACCTTACACATGCGGAGGCGTCAGTGCCGAACAAGCCGAAAGGAAGAGAAACGACTCAGAAGACGGCCAACCTCACGAAGAAGAACTACGAGAGTGAACTACGCAAACTCCAGACTAAGCTGGTCGAAATGCAGGAATGGGTCACAGCAACGCGGGCCAGGGTGGTGGTTGTGTTCGAGGGCCGTGACGCCGCGGGCAAGGGAGGTATGATTCATCGCATCATGGAGCGCGTCAGCCCCCGTGTCTTCCGACATGTAGCCTTGCCAGCACCCACCGAGCGGGAGAAGTCGCAGTTGTATGCACAGCGCTACATGAAGGAGATGCCGACCGGGGGCGAGGTCATTCTATTCGACCGCAGCTGGTACAACCGTGCGCTGGTGGAGCACGTGATGGGTTTTTGCACGGACAAGCAACATGCAGACTTTCTCCGTTTGTGTCCAGGATTTGAATCGCTCCTGATGAAAGACGGTATCATCCTGGTCAAGTACTGGTTTGAGGTCAGTGAGAAAGAACAGCATAGACGCTTCCTCAGACGCATCGAAGATCGCATGCGACAGTGGAAACTCAGCCCCATGGACCTGGAATCCCATCGCCGCTGGTATGACTACTCACGCGCTCGCGACGCAATGTTCGCTGCTACGGACACTGCACAGTCTCCTTGGTATGTAGTCCAAACCGACGACAAAGAGCGGGCTCGACTTAACTGTATTTCCCATTTGCTCAGCGTGGTGCCATGGAAGGAGATCGTGCAGCAAAAGGTAAAACTGCCGAAGCGACAGAAGCCGAAAGGCTACAACGATCCGGACTGGAACTATCGCTACATTCCTGAGAAGTATTGAAGCGACAGTGCGCTGTCGGTGCCACCTGGGGGGGTTAGAACTTTACGGAAAATGAAGGGTTCTGCGATACCGACTGAGGTCTTTCGCTAGCATTTTCTTTTTTGGATTAATCCCAGTTCCTAATAGGAACAGGTCTGCAACTACTACCAGTGGCGGATCCTTCCTGGCTGGCCTAGGCTTGTCCTACTGACGACAAACGCAGACAGTCCCCGGCGGGTTCTCCTACCTCGTACCCCACTTTTCCCGGCGAGGGTTTCTTTAGGCGTATTTTGATCGGGCAGCGTGCTCTCTCAGTGCAGCGGCCACAAGTGTATGGCTATTCCACATATGACGATAGAACAGGTCACACTCTGCGAACGGATAAAGAGACTGGGTTATTCCTCCGGCGGCCAAGTGCAGCTTTATGGAGAACGGTTCGACCTAATCTCCGACCCATTCTGTGTTGGGGATGATTGCGTCCTTGTAGACGCCCTGGAGCAGAGATCTGGCCACACGAGGCGCGTCCGTATTCCAGTCAACATCGTGCGCCTGGCAAAGGAACAGCATCGTACGGTTTGACTCCTAGTTCATGCCCGTCCAGGGAAAAACGCTGAGACCATGACGCAAAGCAAACTGAGCATGACGAACAAGTCGGGTGATGGTGAGTCACTACCCCCGAGAGAGAATCTCGCCCGCCGGCGTGTTGAACGCGTGATCAGAAAAATGCTCGCGAAGCAAAGGTTCCAGCAGAGAGGGTTCTTGAGGCACGCTGATTTCGAAAGCGAGAGCAATGAACTGATTTCGTTTTCATCCCGTGGGCGGAGCCTGCGTTGATTTGCGCCGCACGACCATCGCCACTCCGGACCCAGCGACCAAGAGAGAGAACACAGGATTATGAGTCAGACCAACCTGCTTGAGGCAATCAGAGTAGAATCCATTTTTCATCCGGTCGGATTTTTCGAACGCCAGCGAAGTCGCCTTCGTGCACGCCCTGAAGATCGCGCTGGTGGCTAGGGCCAAATTTACGGTGCTCCATGTCGAGGCGAGTCCCAGTGTTCAATGGCACTTCCCCGGCGTACGCGACATGCTCGAGCGATGGAAGCTCATCCCCAAGGGCAGTCCCAAGAGCGCTGTCGGGCAGCTTGGCATTGACGTCGACAAAGTTGTCGCTTCGAGCAAAAATCCGGTGAGAGGCTGTCTTGGTTTTCTGGAGCGGCATCCCACGGATCTGATAGTGCTGGCCGTTCGCCGCACAAGGGCCGCATGCGCTGGCTGGAGAAGTCGGTGGGCGAGGTGCGAATTTTCCCCGCCAAGTTCTAACCCCGTCGGTGCCATCTGATGCTTTGGCGGTCCCGACTACAATGTCTTGTACCACCAATCGACCGGACGCGTCGCCTTTTCGTGCCATTGTCCAGTCATTGTCCTCTCTGTACGTTCAGGTAAATGAAGATCTTAGGAGTGCGTCAGGTTTCGTGGAGTCTGGAACGTTGTGATGACACCGCCCGCAGTAGACTGGCGGGAATCTAGGCAACCAGCGAATGAAACGTTCACCGTTTGCCGTGGCCAACGAAAGAGTCCCTACCCTCATCTCACTCATGTAGGAGCAGGCCGATTGTGTCTGCGGTGAGGGGGACGTGCTCCTAGCACTTGAATGCTGCATTTTGTGTGAGTGAGCGAGATGGGAGTTCTGACTCTTCCGACGGGTGGATGCTCATTGAAATCCGACGATCCAAGCCGGCAAGTCCGCGTTCTTGTAGTGGATGATCATGAGCCGTTTCGACGCTTCGCCTCTTCAACCCTGGGGAAGCAACCGAATCTGCAGATTATCGGCGAGGCACAGGATGGAATAAATGCCATCCAGCAGGCGGAGGCCCTGCAACCCGACTTAATTCTTCTGGATATCGGTCTGCCGGGACTGAATGGAATCGAAGCTGCTCGCCGAATCGGGCAAACTTCTTCCGCTTCACGAATTATTTTCCTGACTCAAGAATCCTCTGCCGATGTGGTACGAGAAGCCTTCAACTCGGGCGCATGGGGTTACGTGATTAAGACACAAGCCGGAAGGGAATTGCTAATTGCGGTGGAAACAGTCCTGCAAGGCAAGCAGTTTGTAAGCAGTGGATTAAACGGGCACGGTGTCCCCAACACGCTTTAGGGCAGGCTTTTGCGTCAAAGCCAGAAAAATTGCTAGCGCCTTCCTGGGAGTCATTTCTCCGTAACCACGAGAACTGGCCTGAGCACTAGAAACCAAACCTCAGCGCTAGCTGTGCGACCCGCGGATTCACAGCTGTGCTGGTGATGAAACCGAATGTCGGGGACGTGCGGTTGGTGTCGGGGTTCGAAAACTGCGGATGGTTCAGTGCATTGTAAAACTCGCCACGAAATTGAAGGCTACTCTTCTCAACGGGCCAGTTGATCGCTACAGTCTTTGAAAACGCGAGATCAACATTGGCTTGTCCGGGACCGTGGACGATCCCGGTGGGGCTGTTTCCAAACGCTGTTCCGATACCATCCGCGCCGATTACTGGCGGAGTCGTAAAACAGGATGGGTTGAAATAGTTGTTCAGCTTCGACTCTACCGACCCGCCCTTCACCAACTGGCTTTTCGTGCATTGGCCGCTGAGTTGTGCCCGATCCTGGCTGATGCCAAAGACGTTGTTGGAATTTGTGTCGGCAATGGTAAGGGCGGTTCCAGACTGAACGGTTGCGATTGCAGCCAGAGACCAGCCGCCCAGAGCGGCTCGCGGCACGCCACGAGGTGGGTTTGGCAGCGTCCACGTAGTGCTGAAAACGAGCCGATGAGCGCGATCGAAACTTGCCCGACCCCATCGCTGTCTGGGAGAGTTTTGGTCTCCCAGTGTCAGTGCATTTCCACTGGATGTTGAGTTAATGTCGGCGCCATCCGTGTCCAACGTCTTGGAGTAGGTGTAGGAGGTGAGGAATTGAAAGCCGTGGCTTAAACGTTTTGTTAGGCTCGCCTCAAGGCCGTTGTACCAAGAACTGCCGGCGGACTCGAGTTGCAGAAGAGAGTCTGGAGGCACGCCGATCGCGGGCACTCGGAGCGAGATATTGTCCCGCGTGTTCTCGGTGATGTTCCTAATCGGGTGGTTCGCGGAAGCCGACAACGCCTGATTCAGAGAGCGTTGACGTACCAAGTGAGTGCCGCGAGTGCCGACGTATCCTACCTCTAGCAGCCACCCCTCGTGCAGTTCAGCCTGAACGTTCAATGAATACTGCTGAATCATGGCAGGCCGAAAGCCGGGCGCGACCGAGTAGATCGTCGTGGTGGTGGTTGGGGAGTAGGCAGGGAACTGAGGAAAAGACTCCGGCGTAGGAAACGGCTGCGGAAAGGGCGCTTGAAATGTCGCGTTTGCGTTTGCCAGCCCAGCATTTAACCGAAACACGGAGAACGGAGCGCCAAAAACATTCTGGTAAAAGGCTTGACCGGTGGGTCGGGAATAGTAAATACCATATCCGGCTCTAAGTACCGAGCGGCCGGAGTTTGGCAAGACCTGCCAGGCGAGTCCAATTCGCGGCGCGATCGTGTTCTGTCCCGCGCCTTCGTTCCCAAAGGCGTTATTCGCACGCAGAACTCCAGGTGGGGGAGTGCCCGGGAAATTTGAAGCCACGATGTAACCGGCGACACTGCCGCCCGGCGGAGGGTTGGGATCCGCTTTCGTGATGTCGAAGCTCGCGTTCCTGCCCAACTGATCAGAAAACTGTCCCAGACGCTCGTAACGCACACCAACATTGAGCGTGAGCGATTTACCGACCCTGTAATCATCCTGTACGAAGGCTGCACCCTCCCACACCCGGTAGTCACGAACGGATAGGCCGAAGTCATCGAACGAAGCAAAAACATTGCTGAATGCGGTGCCATTGCCGCCTGCGCTAAGGCCCAACAGAAAATCCGGCCAGCTCAGAAACTGAGTGAAGGACCCGAGTCCCACGAGGTTGGTGTAGTCTTGCAACCTCGTGACCGATCCTCCTAAACGGACGGCATGGTCTCCACGGATGAAGCTGACGGCATCACTGAAGACAAAGCTGTTCTGGGTAATGGTTCGCGGAAATCCAGAGGCGATGCTGACGGAGCCGAGAATGTTCAGGCTGGGGAGTTCATTGTTTCTACTCATTTCACCTTCGGCAACCCCGACGTCGGACCATTTGAACGGAGTCTTGGCCTCCGTGGCGGCCCTCGTGCGGACGTACCCGATTCGCGCTTCGTTGAGCCATGCACTGCTGAATGCGTAGGAGTGAGCAAGAGAGAACACCCTGAAATCAGAGTCACCAGGACTCGGAAACCCAGGGATGTTGCCGGATGCATTCAGGCCATTACCGGGAAATGTGACAGTCTGTTCATCATGCGCCAGGAAGAAGCGGGCTGTGATTTTGCTGTTTGGCCAAGCGAGGTAGTCAATATTGGTTGCGAACTGGTCTTCATTGAAATGGCAGGGTTCTGTGAAAACTGAAAAGCCCTGCTCTTCGACGAGTTTCTTGGTCGGGTCAACAGTTTGTGGCGTGGAGATCAGAAAGGTTCCGTCGGGCAGCTTGAAATTCAAGAGAGCGAGAGCTGCGGGATTGATGTTGGAGCCGTCGGAGTTGATCGCTGTGCCGCCGTGCGCCCCGGTCCTGCCGGCAAACATTTCCCCGAGTGCAGCGGATGTCCGATCACTGGTGAGTGGCGGCTCGGTCAGGCTGGCCGCACAGGCAGTCCTCGACTGCCCCGCAGCGAGAGCATTAACCTGACGCGTTCCCTGATACGACCCAAAGAAGAGCAGCTTCTCCTTCTTGATTGGCCCGCCCAACGCCAACCCAAATTGGTTCTCCTTGAGGACAGGGCGCGGCTGGCCGGCCAGCTTCAGAAAAAAGTCATTGGCATTAAGCACTTCGTTACGGAGGAACTCAAAAGCCGTCCCGTGAAAGCTGTTGCTGCCCGTTTTTGTAATCAGGCTGACGTTGGCGCCGCCGTAGCGTCCATAGCCTGCATCGTAGAGACCGGTTTGGACCTTGAACTCCTGAATGCTGTCAGGGTTTGGAATTGGAATTCCGCCACTCCCGGCCGCACTGCCCTGCACGTCATTCACACTGATTCCGTCCAATTGAAAGTTGTTGTCATAGGAGCGTGCCCCGTGCACATAAATTCCGTCGTTGGAGTTGGCTATCTGGGAAAGAGCCGTCCCTCCGACCCCCAGCTCGCCTGCGTTGTACACCCCCGTAACGACCCCTGGCGAAAGACTGGTGGTTTGAGCAAAGTTCCTCGTGACCAGCGGAAGGTTGCCTACCGCTGTTTCGTAGACGACTCGGCCGAGTGCGGAACTGTCGGTCTGGACCATTGACGATTCCGCTGACACTTTTATGCTCTGGATCACGGTTGCGACTCGAAGATGGAGTTCGAGGTGCAGAGTTTCGGTTACGTTGATCTTTATGGTTGCACTGCCGATGAGAGCGCTGGAACTGGGCGTGCTGGCTTGTATCTCATAATCGCCGGGATGTAGCAGGGGGAAGCCGAACCTTCCCTTTTCGTCCGTCGTGACAAACGCAGTTGCGCCAGTGACTTGGTTAACGAGACCGACGACCAGCCCAGGTAAAACGGCTCCGGAAGGATCAAGCGCCACTCCGATCAGGGCGCCGGTGGAAGTTGTCTGGCCATGTAAGTTGACGACAAACAACACTGCAATCGCTATGGTTACTCGCAGCGCAGAGCAGCGGCAGCACCCACGAAGATGCCTCTGCGAACCTCCGATGGTTGATCTCCGCATGCTGGGGCCTGCTAGCACACACGAGAAGGTTGATACCCTTAAACCCCTTGCAAGGGCACTGGTAGTTTTACCAGTGCAGCGCCAATACTTAATCTGAGGTAGGATAGCTCGCGACGACGATCGCGGCCGAACCTGGTGTTTCGGGGGACGACCTATGGCTGGCCACTCTCACCGCATTAGTCAACACCTCATCGAGCAAAACGCAACGGTAGAAAACCGGTGCGATCTACTTGCAAAGCTCATCCTAGTCCTGATTACCGCAATCGCGGCCTTTCTCCTAACGCAGTCGGCTGCCGCCGCGCCCGTAAAAGAAGTTCGGCGCGTTCTCATTCTCAACGTTTTCGAACCTCTTTCGTCCCCCGGCGTCGCTCTCCTGGATCAGACGATCGTCGCTGGGCTACAGAAGGCACCTCAACAGATTGAACTCTATAGTGAGGATCTGCAAGGAACCCTGTTTCCAGATGAAGCTTCCCAGCAGGAATTTCGCAAGTGGTACATCCACAAGTATCGCGAGCGACGACCCGACCTGATCATTGCAGTCGGGCTGGAGCCCGTCAAGTTCATGGTCGAATCGCATGACAAGTTCTTCGCCGGGATCCCCATCGTTTTCTGTGGAATGACCAGGGAGATGTTGGGCCAGATGACGCTCGATTCCCACTTTACCGGCATCTTCTCGGTCGCACAGCCTGAGAAGACCCTACAGGCTGCCTTGCGCCTGCAACCCGGAACCAAGCACGTAGTTGTGACCGGTGGTGTAGGAGCGTATGACCGGTATCTTGAGGCCATTGCCAAAGAAAGCTTTCGCAAATACGAATCGAGCCTCGACTTCACATATCTCACGGATCTGGAGATGCCCGCTCTTCTGGAGCGGCTCAAGCACCTGCCGGAGCATACCATCGTTTACCACACATCTATCATGCAGGATGCCGCGGGTACGCACTTCATTGATGCCGCCCAGGCGGTCCCGATGGTGGCCAGCGCCGCGAATGCGCCGGTCTTTGCCGTGGACGACGTGGACATCGGCAATGGGACGGTGGGCGGTTACGCTTTGAGTTTTGCCGCTGATGGCCGGGCTGCTGGTGCGATGGCGGTGCGGGTGCTTAACGGGGAGAAGCCGCAGGACATCCCAATCGCCGAGAGCAGCAATGTTTACATGTTCGATTGGCGAGCTATGCAGCGCTGGGGGCTCGGCAAAGGCGACCTTCCGCCCGGTAGCGTGCTGCTCTACGACGAGCCTGATATCTGGGAGACTTACAAGTGGTACATCGTAGTGGGGCTTTTCCTGATATTGGCGCAAACGTCGCTCATCATCGCGCTGGTGTGGCAGCGGACACGACGAAGAAAAGTGGAAACAGAGCTGGCGGTTACCTACGACCGGCTCCGGATGGCGATGGTATCGGGAAAATCGGTGGGATGGGAGTGGGACCTCGCGAGCGGACGCGATCGTTGCTTCGGCGACCTGTGGACCATGTTCGGAATTCCTTCCGACGCGTTCGACGGGCGCGCAGAGGACTTCCATCGTTATTTGCACCCCGACGACCGCAAGCGCGTCTCAGAGGCTGTGGCGGATGCTCGCGTACACCACAAGAGATATGACGCGGAATTCCGCGTGGTATGGCCGAATGGAACGACACGTTGGGTCGCCGCCAGCGGGAGTTTTTCCTATGCCAGAAATGGTGATCCGGAACGCATGTTCGGCATGGCGGTGGATATCACTGAGCGCAAGCATGCGGACGAAGCGTTGCGCGAGAGTGAAGAGAGATTACGTCTGGCTGTTCATGCGGGGAGAATGTACGTGGACGACTGGGACGCTGCACGCGACGTAATCATGCGGTCTCCTGAATACGTGGATATTTTGGGCGTCGACGAGCCTATGCAAATCACCAGTCGCGAACTGCTGGTCAAAATCCATCCGGATGACCGAGAGAAGGTTGCAGCGGCTTTCGCGAGAGTCACGCCGGAGGATTCGCCCATTGAAATGCGTTACCGGTTCTTGCGTTCCGATGGCAGCGTGGTATGGCTGGAAAATAAGGCAAGAGCATTCTTTGACGACAAGGGTAGGTTGCAACGAAGGATAGGTGTGGTTGTGGATATCACCGATCGTGCGAAGGCGGAGCAGGCACTTCGTGAAAGCGAGGAGCGCTTCCGCCTGGTCGCCAATACCGCGCCAGTACTGATCTGGATGTCGGGCACCGATAAGCTGCGCACCTACTTCAATCAGCCTTGGCTGGAGTTCACCGGGCGGCCGCTTGAAGCCGAGGTGGGAAACGGCTGGGTGGAGGGAGTGCACCCAGAAGACTCGAACGCGTGCCTCACCGCGTACACTCGGGAATTTGATCGAAAGGAGTCGTTTGAGATGCAATATCGGCTCCGGCGGCATGATGGAGCATACCGCTGGGTGTCTGATATCAGTGTGCCAAGATTCAACCCGGACCACTCGTTTGTCGGCTACATCGGCTCCTGTATCGATGTGACCGATCGCAAGCTTGCCGGGGAGGCTATCGCCACCATGGGCCGCAAACTAATTGAGGCCCACGAAGAGGAGCGTACCCGGATTGCTAGAGAACTTCACGACGATATCAACCAACGGATTGCCCTCCTGGCAGTCGAATTGGAGCAGTGGAACCAACATCTGCCCGAATCAGCGGTGGACATCCACGATCACATCCATCACGCCCGCCAGCGCCTATCAGACATCGCCAACGACATTCAGGCCCTGTCGCATCGTCTCCATTCCTCGAAGCTCGAATACCTGGGCCTCGCGTCGGCAGCCAATAGCTTCTGCAAGGAGTTCTCTGAGCAACAAAAGGTACGGATTGAATTCAGTCATTCAGATGTTCCGCGCAGCATCCCGAGGGAAATTTCGCTTTGTTTGTTCCGAGTTTTACAGGAAGCCGTGCAGAACGCGGCCAAGCATAGTGGTGCTCGACACTTTAACGTGGATCTGCACGGCACAGCGGAGGGGATCTGCCTGACTGTGAGAGACCAGGGGGTGGGTTTTGACCGGCAAAGTGCAGAAAACGCGCGAGGTCTGGGCCTGATCAGCATGAAAGAGAGGCTCCAATTCGTAAATGGTGAGTTGTCCGTCAAGTCGGAACCCGGCCGCGGTACCACGATCTCCGCCCGCGTGCCCTTCCGGCCAGAAGAACATGTTCAGAGCGCGGCGGGATGAGATGTGGGACCCGGCAAGGCGATAGACATTCTTCACGGTGATCCAGACCGACTACCTGGGTAATAAATTAGTTTCACTCGATCTAACTTGTTTCGGCAATCGCCTACCAAACGTCAACAAAGCGCACGAGGAACCAGAAGATCAAAGCACAGAGCAGAACCACTGGCCAAAGCGGCAAGTGTCTCGCTCTCGATCTTTGCGAACATGCGGAAGGCTTCAACATCACCGGGTCGCCAGCAACATTGCATTGCTGGACACAATGGTGCGGAAGGTACTCGCGATAGTCGGTTGGTGAATCAAGATAGTAGATCTCTGCCCAAACATAGCAGTCCCCGATATGAATGCCTCCTCCGCTTTCTCTGTTAGTTCGCGGATAATCTGCCAGGTTGCTCATAGTCGTGACCTCGGCACCAGCATTTCTCGTTGCCTTCAGCCACCTTTCGGAAGACTTGAGGAATTTCCAACTAGTAGTGTTGACAGATAAACGGCTCCGGAACCGGTTGTTGGGGCAGGTACTTTTCCCGTTGGAAGGCAGAATCGCGGTTCGTGCGCCCGGTCGGCGGCCCTGTCACTACTGACAGTTTCGACCAGGGCGCGCTTTGCCTAGACTTCTGATGTCAGTCTTAATGATATCAGCGCGCGAGGCTGCTACGTACTATGTAGCGGTCCAGCGTGCTCTGTCTAGTTGTTCACAACCGACGACGTGCAAGGACACTTTGGAAATGAAATGTCTGGGTCGGATCGAGCGCTTGTTACGCATCCTCGGATTAGTGCTGATCGCGATTTACGTGGCAGCGTATGTCCATAGGACGATCTTGTCCCGCGCGGAATTGAAACGCTTTCGAGATCTTCAAGCGAAGCAGCCAGTTGAGACGGCCGATCATTTTCCTCCCCTTACCCAGTTCAAATTGGATGTCAGCCTCTGGTCGCAAAAGCGGATCGCTGCATATGAGCAGAGCTTGACAGGATACTTCGATCCGCCGTTGGCCGTGCTGCGCATTTCCAAGGTTCATCTTGAGGTACCGGTGCTTGACGGTACCGATGACCTGACCCTCAACCGCGGGGTGGGCCACATTGTGGGTACGGACCGCCCCGGCGAAGACGGAAACATCGGAATCGCCGGCCACCGCGATGGATTCTTTCGAGTGCTCAAGGACGTCAGTCCGGGAGACGCCATCAAACTGGTAACGCCAGAGCGCGTAGTGACATACGTCGTGGATCAGATTGTCCTCGTTCGCCCCGACGATGTTTCGGTGCTGCAACCGCGGTCGCGTCCGTCTCTCACCCTGGTCACATGTTACCCGTTTTATTTTGTGGGCAGCGCGCCACAACGCTACATCGTTCAAGCCTCGGTCGAGAGGTCCGAGTTGCCGATTCGTCAGGCTAGCAAGCAAGCGAGTTCCGAACCGGGAAATTCGCGGCAACCGAGGGCGAGATGAAGCCGTTGAAACAACAGCCGTATAGGCCTCAAATTCATGGCTGCCAAAGCTGAACAAGGAGAAACACGATGAAATCAAAGACTGGATGGACACAGGCGTGGCTGGTGCTTGTTGTGGGGGCGATGTGTGTGGCTTTCACCGTGAGCATGAGCGCACAAGTGAAGACAGAAACCACCACGGAGCACGGTCAGGCCGTTCATGAAACGACGGTCGAGCGCGGCGAAGTGGTCCTAGTTAATGGCAATGACCTGGTGGTCAAGATGGAGAACGGCGAGATCCGCCATTTTGCCAATGTACCGGAAAGCGCCAGAGCTACAGTGGATGGCCGACAACTCGGCATCCACGACCTGAAACCGGGTATGAAGTTGCAGCGCACTCTCACCGTAACTACAACCCCAAAGACCATCACCACGGTGCAAACGGTGACGGGCAAGGTTTGGCATATCAATCCGCCAAACTCTGTCATCCTCACCCTTGAGGACGGGACCAACCAGCAGTTCAAGATTCCCAAGGGCCAGAAATTTACTGTGGATGGACAGGAAACGGACGCTTGGGGCCTCAAGAAGGGGATGAATGTCTCAGCTACCAAGATCGTGGAAGTTCCCGAGACAGAGGTAGAGCACCAGCGGCAACTCACTGGCTCGATGCCACCGCCTCCGCCGCCTCCGCCGGCCAATGCGCCTATCTTAATTGCGGAGTTGGAGCCCGCGCCTGCTCCGGCCGCTCCTGCGGAGCTGCCGAAGACTGGAAGCCTACTGCCGCTGATCGGGCTACTGGGCAGTTTCTCGCTCTTGTCTTCGTTCGGCTTGAGAGTGTTACGCAGTATCTTTTGAGCGCAAAAGGAAAAGGGTTCGAGGGTGCAAGTCTTCCACCAGTCTCTCGAGCCTTTTCCTGCCATTTCTCCAACGCTGAAAATGGAAATAAAGCAGAGCGAGCTTGAGAATCCGTCTCATAACGCAAATTTCAGTGATGCGGCAAGTTCGCTCACCAAATCGACCAAGAATAAACGCGCACCATGGGCTCCCGCGATTGATCTCACGGAAGCCCCCGAAGCGGTCGAATCGCGGACACAATAATGTCGAATCGCGGACACAATAATAAGGAGAAGGGAAAAGGGAGGGGTCTAGAGCGCCGCCCTCTATGTGGGTGAGAGTGAAAGTGTCGTAGAGGATTCACGGGTCAGAGCGCTAGTGGCGTGGAGTGGGCGAGATCAATGAGTGCAAGCGCCTTCCATGAGAAGGCCGGTCAGTGTCAAGTTGGTTCTTTTTGGTTGTGGTTTGCCAGTTATTATTCTCAGCCGCTTCGCCGCTGTCGCCACCCTTCCATCCGCACTCTTGGGGAGCGATGGAATCGCTCGGTGCAAGTTGGGTGTTCTCGTTTCAGCCGGTGCTGCCACCTGATTATCGACCTCCCTCCCATCGCGAGATGGAAGTTGGGCCAGGCGTTTGTCGCAGTCACCGGAACTCGGCGCTGGGGCTTTATGCTCCTATCGATCTTGTCGGAACTACGCAGCTGTCGTCAGCTGGACGTGGTTGCGCTTGCGTAATGGTTCGTAGACCTCTCCGCTGACCCACAAGCGATGCAGCAGGATGGCCAACTTCCGAGCCACCGCTACCACTGCTCGTTTCTTGCCATTCTTGCCACCCCGCTCGGCCAACTTCAGACCCCAGTTCCTCAGGCCGCTGTCGGCTCCAAAGGCCCCCAGAATGTGGTGCGCGCTCTGCACCATCATCGTTCTTAGATAGGGATCTCCTTCCTTGCTGATGTGCAATTGCGGTTGGCTCTGTCCCGAGTTCCTCCGTCCCGGCTGTAACCCCACATAGCAGCCCACGTCACGACTCTTGCGGAAACGGCGCGGATCTTCCAGCGTCAGCACGTAGGTCAGGGCAATCAGCGTTCCCACCCCCTTCACCTGTTCCAGCCGAGCCACCTCGGGGT
>JBKPCG010000042.1:0-10246 GCA_046727255.1 Acidobacteriota bacterium
TGACGGGATTGGGCGGCGGCGTGTTGTTGCTGCCCACACTCATCTTTGGGCTGCACGTGCCTGCCATCATCGCCGTGGGATCGGATGCGCTGTTCAACTTCCTCACCAAGATTCCTGCGGGGACTCTACATCTGTGGAAGGGGACGGTGCGCCGGAAAGTAGTGCTGGCGATGGCGGTCGGCAGCATTCCCGGTTCTCTGCTCGGAGTTTCTTTTCTGCAACACTTGCGCATGTTGCGCGGCGATGGCGTCAATGACTTCATCAAGTCCGCCGTGGGGTTGCTGCTGGTATGCATTCCGACGCTGCTACTGTTTCAGGGACGAATTGAAGAACACGTGGCTAAGCGCCAGCCGACGCTCAAGTCTTTCGTTGGCATGAGCTTCATCGGATTGTTTGGCGGATTCCTGGTGGGTATGACCTCGGTGGGTTCGGGCAGCATTATCATGATGCTTCTCTTACTCTTCTATACCTATAAGCCAAAGGTCATGGTCGGCACCGACATTGTTCATGCGGTCATTCTGACCGGTGTAACGAGCTTTTTGCATTCACGACTGGGCAATGTGGACTATTCACTGGTCGGATCGCTGCTGCTGGGCTCGGTCCCAGGCGGAATCCTGGGATCGCATTTGAGCACCCGCGTCCCTGTGCTCTGGCTACGTAGAATTTTGTGCTTCGTGTTGTTGACGACCGGCGCAAGAATGTTATGGGCGTGATCAAACCAGTTCTCAGTTCCCCGCTGTCAGTTCTCAGTTGCATCTGGGTATTTACTGAGAACTGAGAACCGGGAACTGAGAACTGACTCTGGAGCTTTGATGACATCTTCTTCGCATGACACTCTGCAGCGCATTCACGCCGCCCTGGAAGCGGCTCGGGAGGTGCTGAACCGTTTTACGCCCGGCGCCATCGAGGCTGAATACAAGGTCGGGCATGATCCCGTGACCGAAGCCGACCGCGCGGTCGACCAGGTTCTGAAACAGAATCTGTTTCGTGACGGCGAGGGCTGGCTGTCGGAAGAAACTGTGGACGATTTCACACGTCTCGACAAGGAGCGCGTCTGGGTGGTTGATCCTTTGGACGGAACCCGCGAGTTCGTACAGGGCATTCCGGAGTTCTGCGTTTCGATTGCGATGGTCGAGAATGGAGTTCCGGTCGCCGGCGGAATTTGCAATCCGGCTACCAACGAACTGATCCTGGGATCACGCGATACCGGCGTAACCTACAACGGCAACCCGGTGCAGCCCAGCCAGCGCAAGGATCTGCACGGAGCCCTCGTGCTCGCCAGCCGCAGCGAGGTAAAGCGCGGGGAGTGGAAGCAGTTCAAGTCCGCCGAATTCAATATTCGCCCGATGGGTTCGGTGGCGTACAAGCTTGGCCTGGTCTCTGCAGGACTCGCAGACCTTACCTTCACGCTGGTTCCAAAGAACGAATGGGACGTTGCCGCGGGGGCAGCGCTGGTCGAGAGCGCTGGGGGATTCATTTTGACTCTCGACAATTCGCCGCTGCGCTGCAATCAGAAGAACCCGTTGCTGTCGGGATTGTTGGGCGGCGGTCCATTCCTGCGCGCTCCGCTGCTCGCGCTGCTTGACCAGCATGCCCAGGCAGTGGGCGAAGGCAAGCCGCGCTGAAGCGGAACTGCGACTCACAATACGCAAAATCTCATGGCTCCCTCACGTATCGTCTTCCTCATGTACCACGAGCTTGAGCTTGCCGGCCGGAAGCTGATCCAGTCCGAGCCGGGCTACGTGCGCTACATTCTGCCGCTCGAGACCTTCCGCCGTCAGATGCAATGGTTGAAGACCTCAGGATTTCGCGGCGTGAGCGTGAGCGAGGCAGTCCGCTATCCGGAGGAAGCCAGTGTGTGCATCACTTTCGACGACGGGTGCGAAACCGATTTGATTTCAGCTGCTCCGGCCCTGCGTGAATTTGGTTTCCGGGCGACCTTCTATCTGACTGCTGGATTTCTGGGCACTCCTGGGTATCAGAGTGCGGACCAGGTCCGCGAACTGGATGCGCTCGGTTTCGAGATCGGGTGCCACTCGATGACGCATCCCTATCTTTCCGACCTCTCGGACGCCGAACTGGGTCGCGAGATTGTGGATGCCAAGCTCCAGATTGAACAGATGCTCGGCCATGCCATCGAGCACTTTTCTTGTCCGGGTGGACGCTACGACCGGCGCACGCTGGAGACGGCGCGCGGCGCGGGATTCCGCACGGTTGCCAATAGCGAGTTTCACGCTAATTCCGCCTCCACCAGCCCCTACCAACTGGGCCGGGTGGCGATGCTTCGCGACCTGCCCCTGGAAGAATTCGGCGCGATCTGCCAGGACCGCGGATTGTGGAGGAAGGAGCTACAAGATCGGACCCGGCAGAGCGCACAACAAGTGCTGGGGAACCGGATCTACGACAAACTACGCGCTGCTCTTCTCCGCGAGCGCCGGCACTAATGAGTTCGAGGTTACGTTGGTGTCAGCGACACCTCTCTTCGCTCTGAACGCCTCAACCACCTAAGAGAGTGGCCTTTAGCCTTGTCTCCTCAACACGTACCGAAATAGTAACCATGCACTAGTTACTGAACTTGTCGGTTTTTCGGCCATGATCGGGCGCGAAACCGCGACCAGCGCGGTGTCCACCACGGCCATGCCCGAACGCGTTGTACCTCACCCTGCCCTCTTGGCATCTGTGCGTATTTCACGGACCCCGATAGATTCGACACTGAGGACTCGAGCTACCGGTCCCCCAATCACTGTAATCGAGGGCTCGTGATGTCCAGAGTGCATTGCAATCTATTTCGCGGCAGGCCTGGCTCTACCGCATTGCTTCTTTATGGGCCACGCATCGCTGCTTGCACATTGTTGCTGATCGGCGCAATGCTCACCGCCTCGTGCGGCTTGGTAACACAGAGTGAAGCCGGCCAAAGCAGCAGCCACAATCATTCAGACAGCTTGACTCTTTCGGGAACGTTTCCCGGAGGCGTGACCAATCAGGCATATAACGCGGTGCTGACGGTCAGTGGCGGAAGCTCACCCTACCAGTTCGCCATCCAGTCCGGCAGTCTGCCTCCGGGCATGAGTCTGAACCCGGTTACCGGCTCGGTCTCCGGAACGCCGACCGCTGTCGGTTCGTACGCTTTCCAGGTAGGAGTGACGGACGCACCGATGCCTCACCATGGCAGCCAGAGCTTTGCTATCTCCATCGAGCAGCAGGTGGGAGGCGGCATTCGTGTCACGGTGTCGCCGACGAGCGTGAACGTCCCCTCCGGTCAAGTGCAGGCGTTTACTGCCGTAGTTAGCGGTACTGACAACACGGGCGTGACCTGGGCGGCGTCAGCGGGATCCATCACCAACGGCGGCATCTTCACAGCGCCGGTGGTAAGCGGGGTCACCAATGTGTACGTAACGGCGACCAGCAACGCGGACAGCAAAATACAGGGAGTCGCGACGGCCGTGGTAGAACCGGTGAATGCACAGCCCCCGGCAATCACTACCAGCAACCTGCCGGACGGGCGCACCGGAAACAGCTACGATGCTGCGTTCACCGCCACGGGAGGAACACAGCCATACAGTTGGACCGTTTCTCAAGGCCAAATTCCTCAAGGTCTCACGCTGAATCAAAATGACGGCCAACTCGTGGGCATGCCGGGGGCACCGGGCGGCTACAGCTTCGCCATCAAAGTCACGGATGCAAAAGCGCAGACCGCACAGAAAAACTTCACATTGAACGTCGCGGAGGGCGGTAATGTTGATGGTCCGGCCGAACTACCGCGAGTGACCGTATCGAGTTCGATGGCAGATTCACCGGCGCCCGGAGCTACGATCCAGGTCAGCGCTGGCGGAGACCTGCAGGCGGCTTTGAATAACGCCCACTGCGGCGACACCATTCAACTGCAAGCCGGCGCAGCTTTCACCGGAAGCTTTATCTTTCCCGCCAAGAGCTGCGACGACGGACACTGGGTGATCGTGCGCACCAACGCTCCCGACAGCGCCTTGCCGCCGGAGGGGAGCCGTGCCAACCCCTGCTTTGCAGGCGTCGCCTCCATGCCGGGACGTCCGCAATACACCTGCTCGAATCCGCAAAAAGCAATGGCGAGGATCGAATACAACAAGTTTGCGAACGGGCCCATCACGTTGGCCAATGGCTCCAACCACTACCGACTGATCGGACTTGAGATCACCCGGACGGCGGGAGGCAGAAGCGCTCCCACGCTCATTGCCGTGGAACCGGGAGGAGTTGCGAACCACATCATAGTAGACCGCTCCTGGTTGCATGGTACCGTTCACGATGAAACCCAGAATGGTATTTCTCTCAACGGCGTGAATTATGGAGCGGTCGTGGACTCCTACTTGAATGACTTCCACTGCACAGCTGGAACGGGAACGTGCACGGACGCCCACTCTGTCGCGGCCGGGCTCGGCAATCACCAGGATGGTCCCTTCAAGGTCGAAAACAACTTCCTGGAGGCCTCTGGAGAAGCCATCCTGTTCGGCGGAGGGGCAGCGACCGTGACACCGGCGGACGTCGAGATCCGTCGCAACCACTTCTTCAAACCCTGGATGTGGATGCCGGGAAACCCGAATTTCGTGGGGGCCGCCGACGGTCACCCATTCATTGTCAAGAACCACCTCGAACTCAAGAATGCCATGCGCGTGCTGATCGAAGCTAACCTGCTGGAAAACAACTGGGGAGGCTTCAGTCAATCGGGGTATGGTCTGGTCCTCAGCCCCAAGAATCAGCACACCCAGAACAACGGAGATGTCTGTCCGCTGTGCCAGGTCGTGGACGTGACGGTCCGTTACACCCGTATCTCGCATGCCGGTGGGGGAATCGCAATGACCACGGCAATTTCCGGGACTGACGGTAACGGAGGCGCCGCTCTGTTTGGTACACGTTGGAGTGTTCATGACGTGGTTATCGACGACATAAGCCGAAACTATGTGGGACCTGGAACGCTGTTCGAATTGTTCAATCGCTGGGCGCAGAATCCGCTCAACACGGTCACCATCAATCACATCACTGGGTTTCCCGCAGCTGACAGCCACCTGATGACCCTGGGGAATCTTTCCTCGCTGCCGTCGATGTCCGGATTGGTTTTTACCAACAACATTGTGATGACGGGTCAATACCCGGTGTGGAATACGGGAGGCGGCTCCACGGCTTGCGCCTACAAGGGCACACCGGCGACGAAAATCTCGAATTGTTTCACTACCTACACATTCAGCAACAACGCTCTGATTGCGTCTCCGGCGGTTGATCCGCCGTCGGCTTGGCCGGCGGGGAATTTCTTCCCGCCCAATTCTGATGCGGTGGGCTTTGTCCACTATCAAGATGGCGGGGGAGGCGACTACCAACTGCATGCCAACAGCCCCTACGCAAACGCGGGCACGGATGGCCGCGATCTGGGGGCAGACCTGGTCGGACTGCAGGCTGCTCTCGCAGGAGTGGAGTAAGCTGGAAGACTAATCTGGATCACTGGGTCCGCGGTACGCCGCGGATCTTTTTTCGCGCCAACCAGCCGGCTACTCGTCACTCTCGGCGACTCGTGTGCGCTCGACCGCGTGATATCATTGTCGCAATCCCCGGTAGAGTATGAGCGCCAGCCCTCTCTGCGGGCGCTCCCAATCAAATACGCGGGGCGCCCGGCAAGGAGAGTTCTCGCAATGGCCCCGCAATTTCGGTTTTTCCCTGGTCGTCCCCGGTTCGCTGGAACCTTCCGATTCACGTGTGGGATGTCGGTTGTCATTCTCGTAGGTTCAGGTCTGATGTTCGGGTCCGCGGCTCCTCCTACGGGAGAAAACGCGTACTGCGGGAAAGGCGACGTAGCGCAATTTGGGAGCAAAGACGGCCCGGCGGAGCTTCCCAGAACCTGCTATTACACGGGAATGGACGGTACACCATCTCCAGGAAAACAGATTCGAGTTTCCGCCAAGGCGGATCTGACTTCCGCATTGGACGAGGCGAAGTGCGGAGACACGCTCCTGCTACCCGCCGGCGTATCATTCGCGGTCCGGGAACTGCCCTCGAAGAATTGCGATGAGCGGCACTACATTACGGTGAGAACCGACACTCCGGACTCAAAACTCCCAACGGAGGGAACGCGCATTTCCCCGGCGTGGGCGGGAGTGGCAAGCCTGCCCGGACGCCCACCGTATGCCCAGCCCGACGGCGGTCCGGCCAAACTGATGGCGACGTTGGTGGTCAGGCGGCCTGACGGAGCGAGGCTGGGAGACCACATCCGCTTTGTCGGTATCGAGTGGACCTCCGATCCGGCGGCGAACGTCGGCCGCCTGTTGAACCTGGAGGGCTCCGACCATGTGATCCTGGACCGCAACTGGATTCATCCCGCCGAGGGCGCCGAGGTGGGCAAGGGAGTGGCGTTGATGGAGGGGGCTCGCGTGATTGCCACCATCAACTCCTACATCAGCGGATTCAATTGCGTAGCAAAATCGGGGAAATGCACGGACGCCTCGGCGGTGGGCGGCGGCCATGGCAACAAGCCCACTGGAACTTTCAAGATCTTCAACAATTTTCTTGAGGGTTCAGGCGAAAACATTCTTTTTGGCGGAAGTGGCGCCACCGTGAACCCGGCCGATCTTGAGATTCGCCGCAATCACCTGTACAAACCAATAATCTGGAAGGAGGGCGAGCCTGGCTACACGCCCGCACCCACCGGTGATCCCTACATCGTCAAGGACCATTTTGAGCTGAAGAATGCTCAGCGCGTGTTGTTCGAGGCCAACCTGCTGGAGAATTGCTGGGGAGGCTTCAGCACGACCGGATTCTCGATCGGGCTGAGCCCCAAGAATCAGGGCAATCATTGTCCCAAGTGCCAGGTCACGGATGTAACTATCCGCTACATCCGGATTCGCAACGTAGGCGGGGTCTTTGCAATACAGAACGGTCTGTCGAAAGCGGGAGGCGCATCCGCAGATGGGGGGCGCTACAGCATTCACGATGTCATCGTCGACAATGTACATCAGCAGGAGTTTAAGGGACACGGCGCATTTGCGACGATCCTTTCGAGAGTTCCGCCCCTCCACGATGTCTGGTTTGATCACGTAACCGCTTTTGTTCCCGGGCCGATTCTGACTCTCAAAAGCATGGACGAGCAGAAGATTGACAATTTCAGGATGACGAACAGCGTGTTTGCTAGCGGTGGCCGACGACCGGCAATCGCTTCTGCCGGGGGCGGCCCGGCGAACTGCGCCGCCCGCGCGCAAAAAGGGGGTCCGGGGGCGGTTCTACAGGCCTGCTTCAGCAACTACAAATTCGAGAAGAACTTGATCATCTCTGACCAGGGCTCCTGGCCCTCAGGAACGATTGCGGTTTCGGACAAAGCGGCCGGCATTCGCGATTTGAAAGAGGGCGTGAGCCGGGATCCGAGGCTCTGCCGCGAAAAGGAGCCGGGCTGCGCCAAAGCTTCTCCAGGAGCAGGCGCTGCTGCCGGCGGTAGCGACCTGGGAGCGGATGTGGACGCGGTGGAAGCGGCGATTGCAGGTGTCGAGTAGCATTTCGCAATGACCTTCGTAACGCGGCATGCCCGCTTCTCGTCCAATTCTCTCCGGTGATGCACATGGTAGGATTTTCTTGTAGGTGATGCTGAGCACTCCGGCCAGATCTTCCGGATATGACCGACCTCGAACTCAAGCATGATTCGGTCCCAATGATCCAATACGCCTGTCTCTGAGCAACCGTCATGAACCCAACGTCTGGAATTTTGGAAAAGCAGCCGACCGGTCAGGGGCAGACGCACGGCGCACGTTCCAAAGCGCCGGTATTCGTGCTGGGCTGCGGGCGATCGGGGACGAAGCTGCTTTATCACACATTGCTTTCCGCGGGCGGATTCGCTGTCTACCATGCAGAGAGCAATGCCTTCAATCTGATTGGCCTTCGTTTCGGAAATCTCGCCAGACGCGAAAACCGAAGGGTGCTACTCGATCATTGGCTACGAAGCAACCTGTTCTATCGCTCCGGTTTACGACGCGAGGAGATCGAACCCAAGGTTCTCGAAGAGTGTCGCAATGCCGGCGATTTCCTCCGTATTCTCATGGAGGCCATCGCTCACAAGCAGGGCGTAGAGCGATGGGCGGAGTGTACGCCCTTGCATCTGCTCTATCTCCCTCTCATCAAGAAACTTCTGCCGGATGCGCTGATCGTTCACGTCATCCGCGACGGGCGCGACGTGGCTGTCTCGCTCAACCGCATTGGTTGGATCAAACCCTTTTCGTGGGATCGGAAGCGGAAGTTGCTGGCTCCGGCGATCTTTTGGAAATGGATCGTAAGTAAAGGCCGCAAGTACGGACGCGCGATGGGCGGGGACTACCTGGAAGTTCACTACGAAGACGTGGTCGAAAAGCCGCGCGAGACCCTGGCGCGCATCGGCACTTTCATCGATCACGTCCTGGACTACGACCGCATTCAGCGGAACGCGCAGGGATCCATGGTCGATCCCAACTCATCGTTTCGTGGCGACGGGCAGGAGAAAGAATCGAATCCGGTGGGGCGTTGGAAGACGGTGCTGCCCACGGGCGAGGTCGCGCAGGTGGAAAGCTTGATCGGCGATGAATTGCGGGAAACCGGATATGTGCTGTCGACTTCGGCTGGGAAACGATCCTCCAGCTTTGCAGTGGGCCTCATGGGCTTCCTGTATCCGATCTACTTCGACGTAAAGCTGTGGCTTAAGTCCTACACTCCGCTGGCCAAAACAGCGGACATTGGGCGCATGGGGATCTCCGAGCCGCCCAAGGACGAGGCCGCTCCCTAGTCAGCCTGGATAGCTCGTGAGGACCGATTGAGATGCAGCTTGCCACGTCTCAGGCCGGCAAGGGAAACGCGGCAAGCCGCTTCTCTATCGTTATTCAGGCTAGAAGCCATGTCATAAATGGCGCGTTCGGGGTAGTCGGTGTAATTGCCCCCACTCCATCAACCGCCCACATCCAGGTTTTTGTCAAACTGCGCATTACTTCCGGGCACCCATTATTATTCGGAAATAACCTCGAAAGCGCGAAGTCATGAGCGACGACTGCTAACCGCCTTTGCGTGTCTTGCGGTGAAGTGAGCTCGAAGGCTAGGTCGGTCAGGAGTAAACATCAGCCCCGCGCGGCATCGCCTTTCTTTTGTATGCATATGTGAAGCGAACACGGAATATCCAGAAAATCAGCAATATCAGTGGCAGGATAGCCGGGATAAAAAGTATGTTCGTTTTGAGTATAAAGGCGGGGAATACCTTGCTGCCCTGTCCCAGGAAAAACGAGCCCGTGGCGATGAACAGCCCAAAGCACATGCGCCAGAGATGGCGCACGATCCGCTGTGCGCCGAAAACACCACCACGCAGAAGCATGCGAACGTCCCCGGCGGCAGCAAGCAGCATCACGGAACCCAGGAAAAAGTGCATCCCAGCGGGAACTCCGTATTTTGACCCGGTTGGGCTATGCACCGCTTCTAAGCCATTGATCCAGCCTCCAATGCCTGCCCACAAAGGGATCAGCAGCGCAACCCAATCGAAAATGCTCGTTTCCCCGTCTCTGCGCTTGGCGGTCACCCATGCGGTTGCCACCAGATAGAACGTTAGAACCCCGCCGCCTACATTGTTGTTTTGGTGTTTCAGCGCCGCGAGGTACACCGCGCTCGCGGCCATGGTCAGCATCGATATGACGAAGATTTTTCCAGCCAGGGCATGCCGGGGGGAGCCTTTGCGGAAGGACATGGCCGCGGTACCCGACAGTATCCCTGCGATGCCAGCCGAAACATGAAGAGGAAGCAGCGAAAATGACATTCTTCCCTCCTTTTGGTGCTATTTTGCAAACTTAGCATCTGTTGTAAACGGCGGCTTTCATCGGCATCTCCTGCGGCGTTAACCAGGAAGCTTCGTGGAGGGGCCCGAGTCCGCCTGATTGCGAATCGAAGTTCCGCAGTACGGACAATAGACATCATTTACGCCAACCACGCGCTGGCACTGCGGACAGCTCGGGCTGAGTTTGTAGCTGCAGCGAGGGCAGAAGTTGAATCCCGGCTGAACGGCATTGCCGCATTGTGGGCAGGCGCTCCGCAGTGGTTGCCGCAGTACGAAGTAAAGAATGATGCCGAGAGCGTTGGGAATAAAAATGGCCACAATCGTCCAAAGGACCGGGCTCATGCCGCGGCGTTTCGCGTCGCGGTTTATATAGCCGATGAACAACACAAAAGAACCCGCCACCAGGCCGAGCAGGAACCCAAGCAAAGGTCGCGCCCATGCCGGCGGCGCGTTCGGGTG
>JBKPCG010000043.1:0-59100 GCA_046727255.1 Acidobacteriota bacterium
CTTGAGGGCCCTGACTTCCAACATAAGCGAAGAAGTTTATCACTGCCGCAGTCGGTTATTCCCCGTCTGCCGTCAGCAGTACGAACGATGGAGTCGACACACGGATTCAGCGCCACAAAATCTACTTTTGTCGGAGCAGCCGAGGGTTGGCGCGCCTCTCGCAAACGACGATTCAGAGAGACAAAAAGAGAAGACAAAAAAGGGGGCGGCTTGGGGGGCCGCCCGGAAGTAGTTCAAAATTCTTATTGTCCGTGATGAGGCCCGTTATTGCCTCCGGAGGAGTGCTGACCACCTCCACCTCCGCCGCCACGGGGAGCTGAATACCCGCCGCCACCACCGCCACGGGGAGCTGAGTATCCGCCACCGCCGCCGTGGCTCGGAGCTGAATATCCGCCACCGCCACGATTGGGACTTGAATATCCACCGCCGCTCGGCGCTGAATATCCGCCACCGCCGCGGTTCGGACTCGAATAGCCGCCGCCACTTGGCGCGGAACGTGGGCCGCTATAGCCACCGTTTCCATAAGAGCCACGAGGAGGGCCTGGGTTCGACGGACGGGGCGTGACAATGGGCCGCCTCATGTCCAGCTGCGGCCGAGAGGATTCGCGCCCGTTGCTGCGCGGCGCCGGCTGACGCCAGTTTCCCGGGTCGCGTTGAGCTTGCGGAGCCGAATTGCGGGAAGGGAAACGATTCATCGTATCGTTCCCTTGTCCTTGCGTACGATTTACCGGCGCGTCCATGGGACGTTGCGCCGGCATTCTCCGCCAGTCGCTCCCGCGATCTTGCGTGGGGATTGAACCCCCACGCTGCGAACGATCGCGGGATGCTGGCGCCTCTGTCAACACACTCGAACTCCGGGGCGCTGGCGATGATGGCCGATCGAGCCTGCGCCAGTCCTGATGGCTTCCTCGCGGAGCCGCACTTGACCCCGGCCGGTCGACCGAAGTGTTCATTCGCCCAGCCGGATTGCTGTTGTTCACAGAACCGTTGCCGGCAGAACCGCGTTGTGCCGCGGACGACGGACGATCAAGCCTGCGCCAATCCTGGTTGCTGTTTCGTTGCGGGCCCGAACTTGACCCCGGTCGATCAACCGGAGTGTTCATTCGCCCAGCCGGATTGCTGTTGTTCACCGAACCGTTGCCCACAGATCCGCGGGGAGCGACGGCATTCGGAGAGCGTCTCCAGTCCGGATTGCCGCCACCCACCTGTCCGCGCTGGCCGGGATTCGACAGCCCATTAGCTGCGCCGGAACCGTTTGGCCGTTGCACCGGTGGACCAAGACGACGCCAGGACTGATTCGTGCTGCCGGCCCCGGCAGGCTCACCATGCTTGATTACGCCGGGTCCTTGATTGCTGTTACCGGCGGGCTCACCGTGTCTCATTACGCCGGGTCCTTCGCCAACCTGGCGAGGATTCGAGCGTGCGTTCGTTTCACTGGTCGTCGACCGTTGGTTGCCCATGATTGGCGTGAAGCGCCCATCGCGTTGGATGGAGCTACGCACGTCGGCGGCTTCGCGATCAAATGATCGTGCAGCCCGCACCTGACGATTGCGGTTATTGCTGAAGAAACGTTCGGGCTGCCCTCCCCGACCCACGGTCGGAGGAACCGCGCGACGTTGCCCGGCCAACAAGCTTTCGCGATTTGGAACCACCGGCAGATTACCGGCTACCATTCTTCCGTTGCGAAACATCTCGCTCGATACCGGCCGAGCCGTGAACCGGCCTCTGCCGAAATCATTGGCTCCGACGGTAGAGATTCCTCGGCGCACTCGATCATTGAAGGACGCCAGCCGCACGTTCGAATACAGCGATCCCCTGCGCAGCGGAGGAATTCCGCCATTGCGATAGTTGTAGTTGTAGACGTTGTGAACGTTGTAGATGTTCACGACGTTGAAGCGCGACCGGTATCCACCCCACCACGGATAGAACCCGTCACAGGGCCCGATCGGAAGCCAGCCCACCGAACCGAAGCCGCCACCGAAACCAAACCCAACACCACCGCCGAACCCGAAGAACGAAACATAGGCCGGAGCCCAGATGGGGCGATAGTTGACGTAGCCATAGGAGTACCCGGGCCACCAAACCCACGAATTGTCATACATGAACCAGCGTCCGTAGTGATACGGAGCCCATCCCCAAGGTTCATAGGAAACCCAGGTCCATCCCCAATAAGGCTCCCAAACCCAACGGCCATCTCGATAAGGAGCCCAGTCACTTGCTGCCGCAGGCTCCCACACTTGTCCGTAGTCGGGAACATTTCGCCAGCGCCCGTAGGCATCCAGATCTTCCGATCCGACGTAATAACGGTTCGTGCGGCTCCAGGACTGTGCGTTGCGGATGGTATTGTCGCGATCATTGTTCCAGCGATCAAAGTCGTCCCGGGACAAAGCATCTGCAATCTGATATTGCGTGTCGTTGCCCGTACCGCGCACGATGATCATCTGGCCGGCTCTTACGTGCCTGCTGCCCTGCGGTGTCGAGATATCCGCTTCGCCGCTGCGAACCAAGACTTCAGCTTGATCGTCCGCCAACACATTGATACGGTAGCTGCCATTGCGCCCAGGATGAACTGAAAGGTTTGGAGCGTCGATTTCGACGTCCGCTTCGCTGTCCTTCAGGATCGAGTAGTTGGCCAAGCCGCGGGCCAGCTGAATCTGGATTTGCTTGGGGTCTAAGCTCGTAATGTTGGCTTGGGTGCGTTCGTCGATTCTCAGAATATTGGCATAGTCAAGTTGAAGTTCGGCGCGCGAATTGTCGCCTGTGGAAACGCGATCTCCGGAGACGATGGGTGCGTTCAGCACAGCCGACGCCCAGTCGCCGGAGTCGCCGCGCTGCGTCGACACATCCCCGTGGATGAAACTGACGCGCGCCACGCCCGTTCCTTTTGGCGCCGATTCAGTTCGCAGCGGCTCATTTTGCGCCGGCTCAGCCTGCTGCGGCTCGGCTTGCTGGGGCTCGGCTTGCTGAGGCTCATCCTGCGCCGAGTCCGTTTGTACCGACCCAGTCTGGTCCTGGTCGAGGTCGGTTTGGGCCTGGGTGCCGACTGCGCTCGTGATTAATATAAGAAGCCCTGCCAACCTTGCTATCAGTTTATGTTTCACAAAATCACCCCTTCTCTTGCGGGAGAACGTCAGCCCTGATAATGCAGGAGGAGGGCCAATCTAAACGTGGTAGCTGTGGCTGTATTTTCAATAGTTTACATGGCCTCGAAATCTCCCCTTGGCAGAGTCTTGGTGGCCGGGTTCCACCGAGGTGGTGGATTTCAGCCAAGGGACAAGAAAGCTGCGCGCGGGCGGACAGGTTTCATTGGTTTTGGACTTCGTTTCCCCAGTCGCGCCGCGCTGTTTGGCCCAATTGCTTCTGGCGAATCGGTCCAGTTCCCAAACAACAGATACAGCAATATTCCTATTGACAGTGAGATTACTGCAGGATCAGTATTCACACGTTTTATTGAAACCATTTAACAAGGAGGTACCATGACCGGAGAATCTAGGGGTTTTCGTTCCAATCGCGCTGCGCGCAAGCTCGCCGTAGTCGTGGCGGGCCTCATCCTGTCCTGCGCTAATGCCTACGCTCAGAGTGCATTTGTCAGAGTCAATCAGGTGGGTTACGTCTCGGGAGCATCCAAGCGCGCCTATCTCATGGCTTCCGGTGTCGAGACGGGTGCGACATTCAGTGTTAAGAATTCCAGTGGCGCAACGGTTTATTCCGCCGCGATCGGAGCCAACCTCGGCTCGTGGAGCACCGCTTATCCGGATGTCTACGCGCTCGATTTTTCCACAGTCACCTCGCCTGGAACATATACGATCACCGTCAGCGGACCGATTGCAGCATCCTCGCCAGGTTTTAAGATCGATTCGGGGGCCAATGTTTACTCGGGGGCCCTCGCGAACTCCCTCTACTTTTATGAGAATGAGCGCGATGGTCCGAACTTTATCGCCACCTCGTTGCGAACTGCTCCCGGACATGTCAATGATCAGAGCGCTAAGGTCTATCTCACCCCGAACGTAAATAACAATGGCCGATTTTCCGGCGATCTTACGGCAACAGGCGCTGTGATCGATGCCTCGGGTGGCTGGTGGGATGCAGGTGACTACCTCAAATTTGTTCAAACAACGAGCTACACCGTAGCGCTTCTGCAGATTGGCGTTCGGGATTTTCCCAATCAGATGGGGGCTGGCTCGACCACCTCGAACTTTACCGCCGAGGCGACGTTTGGCGTCAACTGGCTGCTCAAAATGTGGGACGACAACAGCAAGACCTTTTACTACCAGGTGGGAATCGGTAATGGAAACTCGCAAACGGTGAGCGACCACGACATCTGGCGCTTGCCGCAGGCCGACGACACATATCAGGGATGCACCTCCAGGTATCGTTACATTTGCCATCGCCCGGTGTTCATCAACACTGCTGGCGGAGCCGGCGCCAATGTCAGTCCGAATCTCGCCGGCCGGATGGCGGCGGTATTCGCGCTTTGCTATCACAGTTACCAGAGCAGCAACCCTACTCTGGCGAACCAGTGCCTGCTCTCGGCGGAGCACATCTTCGATCTTGCCAATACTGCGCCCAGCGGGAACCTGCTCACAGTGATACCGTTCAGTTTCTATCCCGAGTCGGAATGGCGTGATGACTTAGAGCTAGGTGCAACTGAGCTCTATTTTGCGCTACAGGCCGCCAGCAACTTACCCACGGGACTGCCTCATACCGACCCGACGTATTATCTGCAGCAGGCAGCCACCTGGGCTAACGCCTACATCACCGGTCCGAACGACGCGGCCGATACTCTCAACTTGTATGACGTCACGGGTCTCGCGCACTTCGAACTGTATCGGGCGATGACGCTGGCAGGAAACCCCTCTGGTCTGGCGACAACCAAGGCAGCTCTGCTCGCCGATCTCAAGAAGCAATTGGATAAGGCGCTCACTCTGGGGAATACGGACCCGTTTGGATTCGGCTTTCCTTGGAACACCTATGACACCACGTCGCATGGTGCTGGCTTGTCGGTCATGGCCGCCGAGTACACCAACATATCCGGAAGCAACGCCTATGCCGATTATGCGAATCGTTGGCTGGGAAACATTTTAGGAGCAAACGCCTGGGGCACTTCGCTGATCGTGAACGATGGAAGCACGTTCCCACTGTGCATGCAGCATCAGGTGACGAACCTTGTTCCGATGCCGCCGAACGGTCCACCGTTTCTCTCGGGTGCCGCGGTGGAAGGCCCCAACTCGATTGCCGCGAAAGGAACTTTGACGGGGATGGTCGCTTGTCCGCCCAACGGCATCGATGCCTTCGCGCAGTTCAATAGCAAGGCTGTCTATAAGGACTTCGTGCAGTCCTTCTCCACGGTCGAGCCGGCCATCGACCTCACCGCGTCCTCGCCCCTGGCCTTCGCCTGGCAGATCGCCGGCGCTCCGTCAGGGACTCCGTAGTCGGGCGGCGTATACAAATCGGCGGGCTTCCACGCCCGCCGTACCTTCTACTCCGCTCCATTCTCGTCTTCGATTCCGATCTTCGACAGCCGGTAGCGCAGCGCGTTGCGTGAGAGCCCGAGCAGTCGCGCTGCCTGCGACTTGTTTCCGCCAGCACGCTTCAGAGCTTCGCGGATCATATCGTCTTCCCACTGGTCGAGGGTCATCCCAGCCGGCAGGAAGCCTTCGCCCGACGTTGTGGCCTTATTACGCGGGGAAGAATCGATGTGGATATCGCCGGGCTCGAGCCTGCTGGTTTTTGCCAGCGCACAGGCGCGCTCGATGACGTTTTGCAGCTCGCGAATATTGCCCGGCCAATGATGGCTCAGCAGAAGATTCGTTGCTTCTGGCGAAATGGTAGTGACCGGCCTTCCTGAGTCGCGGCAGAACTTTCCGAGAAACAGATTCGTCAGGTCGGGGATGTCCTCTTTGTGTTCGCGCAATGGAGGTAAGTCAATCGGAACCACGTTCAGCCGGTAGTAGAGGTCCTCCCGGAACGTTCCTTCCTCGAGAGCGGCGCGCAGATCGCGGTTGGTGGCGGCAACCAGCCGCACGTCCACTTTAACGGTACGGGTGCCGCCGAGGCGCTCGAATTCGCGTTCCTGCAGCACGCGCAGAAGTTTCACTTGCGTGGCCGGCGGTACGTCCCCGATTTCATCGAGGAACAGAGTTCCTTTGTCGGCCAATTCGAACTTTCCCGGCTTGCTGGTGCTGGCCCCGGTGAAGGCGCCTTTTTCGTAGCCGAAGAGTTCGCTCTCCAGCAGGTTCTCCGGGATGGCGGTGCTATTGATCTTTATGAATGGGCCGGAGGCGCGACGGGACTTTTCATGAATCACGCGAGCGATCAGATCCTTGCCAACGCCGCTTTCGCCGCCTAGCAGCACAGTTGAGTTGGTCGGCGCCACGCGTTCGACAATCGCCAACACTTCCTGCATCTTCGCGCTGCCGGCAACGATGTTGGGATGACTGTACTTCTCCCCCAGCGCTTCGCGAAGAGAGCGGTTCTCCTCGCGCAGTCGGGAGACATCAAGCTCCTTGTGAACCACCATTCGCATTTCCGCCAGCGAAAACGGCTTGAGGACGTAGTCGGTAGCCCCTGCCTTCATGGCCTCGACCGCCGTCTCGACCGACCCGAATGCGGTCATCACAACCACGGGCAACGCAGCATTTTGCCGTTTGACCGCCTGTAGCAGTTCGAGTCCGCTCATGCCGGGGAGTTTGAGATCGGTAAGAACCAGGTCAACCTGTTCGGAAGCGAGCAGTCGCAAGCCGGTTTCAGCGTCGGGTGCGGAGACAGTCTTGAAGCCGTCTTCGCCCAGATTGAGTTCCAGCAGGCGGCGCATTTTGGCTTCGTCTTCGATAATGAGGATGGTCGCCATATCTATCCCGCCGTGATCTCCGTCATGGGTTGGGTCTCGCTGATTTCTTCCAGCGGTAAGAAGACCATGAACGACGCCCCGCCCTGCGGCCCCTTCTCGACGCGGATGGTTCCGTGATGGCCGTCTACGATCTGCGACACGATCGAGAGACCCAACCCGACGCCAGTTTTCTTGGTGGTTACAAACGGGTTGAAAATCTCTTCGCGGAGCGCATCGGGAATGCCGGGGCCGTTATCGGTGAGACGCACCAAAACTCCTTCCGTATCATTTTGTATCAATCGCGTTAACTCAGCTCGGAGCGTGCCGCCGCGCTCCTCCATTGCTTCGTGAGCATTCTGTACTAGATTTATAAAAGCCTGCTCGCACAGGCTCTCATCAAGCGGAACCAAGGGTAAGTCGGTGGCATAGTCACGCTCTATCTGAACAGGCTTCCCCTTCCAGTGCTCGCTGACATTTTTCAACACGCGATTGAGGAGCGCGGTTATATCAGCCGGGTGCGGATCAGCGTGAAGCGGCCGGGCAAAATTCAAGAACTGGGTCACCAGCTCGCTGAGCCGGTTGACTTCAGTCGAAATGTATCCAGCCAGCTCGCGGGCAAGTTCATTCGCCCCCTGCAATTTCTGGGTCAAGATTTCGGCCGACCCTTTGATCACTCCGAGCGGGTTGCGAATCTCGTGAGCCAATCCAGCCGAGAGCTGACCAAGAGCCGCCAGGCGTTCTGATCTACGCATTTCGGCTTGCGCTTGCTTCAACTGGCGATTAGTTTCCGCCAGCTGCTCTGCAAGATCTTGGTAGAGGCGAGTCTGGCGACGGCTTTCCTGCGCAAAGCGATTCACCAGCATGGCCGCCATGAAGAAGAACATGATGCGGAGTGCGAGCTCGGCATATCCAGACGCGGTCAGGTCGTAGTCCTGCAGCGCCGGATAGAGATAGGAGCAGTAGGCCGCCGACGCGACCGAGGTCCACAACAGCGTAGCCCATGGCCCGAAGTACAAGGCCGCGGTCACGACCGGGAGGTAGTAAATAGGGTAGTAGCTGCTGTTGATTCCGATGTCGCTGGTGTGATCGATGAGGACGGTAGCCAGGAGGATTTTCAGTACAACAACGTAGAACGGGCCGCGCCTCGGGAGGCGCCCGATCAACCACCCCTCCAGCAGCTGCACAATCCCAATGGCAACAAGTATCACCTGCTTGTGCCATTCGCTGCGCGGTGGTAAAACCGCCAGCCCGACCAAAAACAGAAGCCAAAGGGCATCCAACCAGCTAAACCGTCTGGGGCCGGCTTCGGGGATGGAGGGCTGGGGAGCCACGCAGCTTCCATCCAACCGCAGAAAGGCCTCCCGCGTCAATTCGGGTCGCAGCTATCTGCTTCCTGCCTCGGTCAGTTCTTTCGACTGATTTCGGGCGCCTTAGTGTCGTTGGCAGTCAGTTCGGCGCGGAATTTGCTGGCTTTTTCCGGCTGATGGAGTGCGTCGTACACTTCGGAGAGGTCGGTGCGTGCATTCTGGAGCCAGATCTGCGGCGGGTTAGACTGCTTGGCCAGAATGTCATACCCGGTGCGGATTTCGGCCTCTGCTTCCGCATAACGACGGTCGCGAAGAAATGCTCGTCCGAGCCGGGTATGTGCGATCCCGACGTTCTGATGGTCGGGCGCCAGAGTTTGGGAATAAACCTGCAGCGCCTCCTGGAAGAGTTTCTCTGCCCTGGCATACTCTTTTCGGTCCACCAGCACACCGGCGAGATTGGAGAGTGCGACGCCTATGTAGTAGTGCTTTCCCGCATAAATCGACTTGTAGATCTCGACTGCACGGCTGAGTTCCGCCTCTGCCTCGTCCAACTGGCCGCGGCGTTGCGCGATCTTCCCTAACTCATTGAGCGTTCCGGCCACCCGGGGATGCACCTTGCCATACACTTTCTCTTGAATGGCGAGTGCTTGCTGAAGAATGCCGGATCCCTCATCCAGTTTTCCCTCCGAGACCAATGCGCGGCCGAGCATGGTCAAGGCCGAGGCGGTTGCAGGATGATCCTTGCCGTAGAAGGACTGAATGATATCAAGACCCTGTCGGTAGAAGCGCTCGGCTTCGCTGAAGCGGCCTCGTTCATACTGGATGGCGCCGAGATTAATCAGATCGTCCGCTACATGGGGATGACGTTCGCCATAGAGTTCGCGGTCCATGGCGAGGATTCTCTGGTTCAAAGATTCAGAAATGTCATAGTGCCCCGCATAAAAATGGCAATTCGCCAACTCCGTGAGGGTAGCCGATAGGTCAGCGCGGGAAGCGTCCGAAGTCGATTGTAGCCTCGCAGCCTCCTCAAGTACTGCGATGGCCGCCTGGTAAGTCCCGCGATCCTCCAGAACTTTCCCGAGCAATGCTGTCGCTTTCCCGATGGCGGGGTGGTTGGGAGCCAGATGGTGTTTGCTCACGTCGAGGCCCTGGCGAACCAACTTCTCGGCTTCATCAAACTTCGCCTGCGCATCGCGAAGACCGGCGAGCGCAACCAGCGCGTCGGCATATTCCGGGCTGTCGGCTCCAAACAGCGCCTTGCGCTGATCGAGCGAGATATTCAGGAGCTTGTTGGCCTCTTCAAGCTTGCCCAGATTCTGGTAGACCGTTCCGAGTGTTTGATAAATTTCCGCCTGTGACCGGGGATCGCCGGTCAGAGCGTGCGCCTCCTGTACTCCACGATCGACCAACGTAATCACGCGCAAGTCATCGGCGGGTCCAACCGCTTCGTCTCCGCCCTGAAACAGATTCATGGTAAATCGCTGGATGCGCTGGGTGCGGGCCGCTTCCGCTAGGGCGACATCTCTCGCCTTCGCCAATCGGACCGTAAAGAAAGTCACCAGGCCAATCACCAATACCGCAGCTGCAACGGCGGCAACCACTTCGCGCTGATTGCGCCGTACGAACTTGCCGAGCCGGTAGTCGAGCGTATCGGGCCGCGCTTCCAGCGGTTCGTGTTTCAAATAATGGTCGACGTCACGGATCAGCGCTTCCACCGAGCGATACCTACGCTCGGGATCCTTGTGCATGGATGTGAGGCACAAAACGTCCAGGTCCGCCCACGATCCCCCGCTCAGAGAAGCGGCCTCCGAGGCAGACGGCGCGCCTGGTCGCCGGGCTGTCGCGGACGGTTTGGGCGGCTCATGTTCGAGCAGCACAGTCTCAGCTTCCGCCGGTGCCAGATTTGATAAGTCAAACGGCAGGCGCTCGCACAACAACTCATAGAGGATCACGCCCAGTGAATAGACATCAGTCTGAACCCCGAGCCGCTGGCCTCGAATCTGCTCCGGAGCCGCGTAGGCAGGCGTCATCAGCCGCAGACCTGTCATGGTCTGTTGCACAGGGACCTCCAAACTCTCGACTTGTCTCGCGATCCCGAAATCCAGCAGCCGGATGGTTCCGTCGGATCTCACGAGAATGTTGGAAGGCTTCAAGTCGCGATGAATTACGGCGTTGCTGTGCGCATACTCCACGGCCTCACACACCTGGCGAAACAGTTGAAGACGGCGCTCGACGGAGCACTGGTTCTGGGCGCAGTAGTCCGTGAGTGGCAAACCCTCCACGTACTCCATGACGAAGAAGGGCGTGCCGTCAGAAAGCGTGTCGGCGTCGTAGATCCTTGCAATAGAGGGATGATTGAGTTGTGCCAGCGTACGCTGCTCGGCGCTGAAACGCTCCCGGCGAGCCGGAGAGAGCCAGGCGTCCCGAAGGAGTTTGAGCGCAACCAGGCTTCCGAGATCCGCACGCTCGGCAAGATAAACGACTCCCATCCCGCCCTCGCCCAGCACCTTGAGGACACGGTACGGCCCCAGTTCCTGAAATGGCAGGGAGTGCGCGTCTTCAGCAAGAACCTTGTTCGCGATTTCGGCCAGGGCTTGATCAAGGAGTGAAGTGCCGCGCGCGTCCTCGTGCAGCAAGGCGAGGACGTCGGCGACCAGGCCCTCGTCCTCGCCGCAAGCCGACTCGAGAAAAACGCGCTGCTCGGCCTGCGGCAGGGTCGCCGCCTCGTGGAAAAGGGTCTGGATTTGTCCCCAACGGCTGCGGTCCAACCTACCCTCCCGGATCAGGCGACCAAAGAAAATTCGGTACGTCAGCTCGCCTGGCGAAGCTCGTGAGCGAGCCACGCTTTGGCAGCCCGCCAGTCGCGCAGGATCGTAGCTTCTGAAACATCAAGGAGCTCGGCCGTTTCACCGACGTCCAGGCCTCCAAAAAAACGGCTCTCGACCATCAGAGCCTGGCGCGGCTCGAGCCGAGCCAGTTCGTCCAGGGCGCGGTCCAGAGCAAGAAGGTCCTCTCCGGCCAAGGCTGCTCCATCTCTCGCATCATCGATTGGGACGACGACCGCATCGGGACCACCTCGTTTGCCGGCATTGCGGCGGCGAGCTGCTTCCACCAGCACCTGACGCATGGCGCGGGCTGCGATACGTTTGAAGTGCAGCCGGGAGGTCGAGGCAAAGCGCGGGGAATTTGCCAGCTTCAGCCATGCCTCATTGACGAGAGCGGTCGGAGTCAGCGTGACGCTCTGGTCGCTGCGCTTCACGCTTGAAGCCAAGCGGCGCAGTTCCTCATAGGTGACGATAAACAGGTCGTCGAGTGCTCGTCTTTCCGGCAGCATTCATTCCCCCTCGCCCAAAGCGGCGCCGCGTGGCGATTTCAAACTGGTATGACGGTTTTTGCCGGGTCTTAGCGCAATGCTTAATGAATGCGGGCAAACCCAAGCCTGTCGGGGGGGAGGAGTGAATGTGGGACACAAAACCCCACACGGCATGAATAGTAACACTCAAATACGGCCCCGACAACCGCCGAGTAGCCGTTTTCGACATTCAAATTCGAGATTGCAAGAGGAGAGGGTCGGCCATGACAAAGCGCGGCAGAGTTCTGCGCGATACAACCTCAGGTCCGGGCCTACTCATGATGGAGGGCCAGCAATACCGATTCTCCCTGGAGGGAGTGTGGAAATCGGAGACGCCTCCCAAACCAGGCCTGGTGGTCGATGTCGAGTTGGGCGCGCGCGGGAAAGTTCAGGGCATCACCGTGGTGCCCGATTCGCAACTCGCCAGGGAACAAGCGGAAGCGGCGATGGCCCTGACGCGCCAGAAAGGCCGGAACCTGGCGTCCTCGCTGGTGGCGAGGAGCGTCATGCCGAGTCTGGCGGCCGCGGGACTTCTTTCGGCAGCTTGGTTTTTCCCGACTGCTGCTTCGATACAAGTCCCTTTCCCGGGAAAGTTAGAATTTACTTTTTGGCAGATTCTGGCGTTCTTGAATGCCGGCAACGTTCCGGAATTGCTGGACGGAAACCGTAGTTCAGGCGCCGGCGTCTACGGCTTTGTGGCCATCGTTGCGTTGTTGGGGCCCTTCATTCATCACTTCTGGAAGGACAAACGCGCCCTGCTGGGCGGACTGCTGCCGCTGGCATTCATGGTCGTCGTAGGGATCGCCCTTCGCACCAACATCCACAGCGCACTCGGAAGTGGCAATGCGGGGTCTAATGCAGATGTAGGTAAACAGACCCACGAAGCTATGAAGGCCGTTTCGCTCGGCCTCGGAAGCTATCTTTCGATCCTCGCCAGCCTCTATTTCGCGTTCACGTCCGCCAAGGGCTATCGGGTTGCCACCGCCACTGAAGGAGAGGGACTGGATGCGCCTCAACGAAAGGCCGCCTAGGCTTTCTTCTCCTGGGGAAGGCATAGGGGCGATCGCGGCTGGGTACATACTGCCTGGATGGATTGCGCTAGGTGGAGTAGTCAGCGTTGATCCGTACGTACTCAGCCGTCAGATCAGTGGTCAGGAACCTCACCGCATTCGCACCTCGCCCCAACTGCAGGCGAACGTCGCAGACCGGTTTGGCGAGGGCGCGGTGAGCGCGTCCTGAATCGAAGGAGCACGCCACTCCTTGACGGCATACCATCTGATTGCCAATGAAAATCTTGATGCGACCCGGATCAACAGTAACGCCACTGGCTCCGACTGCCGCCAGGATCCGTCCCCAATTCGGATCGGCGCCGGCCCAGGCCGTCTTGACCAGCGCAGAGTGAGCGATGGCGCGGGCCACCTGCAATGCCTCGTCGCGGCTGCGGGCTTGTTCCACGAATAACCGGATCACATGCTCGACTCCCTCGCCGTCACTGACAATCTGCTCGGCCAGGGATTGGCATACCGCCAGTAGAGCATCGTCGAACTTCGTTCGTACGCGAATATCCCGAACGCTGGCACGGCTCTGGCCGCTGGCGAGAAGCACCACGGTGTCGTTGGTGGAGGTGTCGCCGTCCACTGACATGGAATTCAGCGATTGGTCGGAGGCGTCTCGCAGAAGATGCTGCAGCTCGCGCGGACTGGCAGCAACGTCGGTAAACAGGTAGACCAGCATGGTCGCAAGCTGGGGATGAATCATCCCAGAGCCCTTGGCTATGCCAAGCAGCGTAACTGGCGCGGAACCTGCGTCGAAGCGCGCGGACGCGATCTTGGGGCGCGTGTCGGTGGTCATGATGGCTTGCGCAAATGCAAGCACACCACGTTGACTCGGCGTTCGGGCGGCGATCAGCTTCGGAAGTCTTCTGACGATCTTCTCCGCCGGCAGTGGGACTCCGATGATGCCGGTGGAAGAAGGAAAGATTTCCTCGGCACTCACGCCAAGTAACTTTGCAGCCTCGCCGCAAATGAACTCGCAAGCACGCTGACCGCCCGGGCCAGTGGCGCAGTTGGCATTGCCGGAGTTGACCACAATTGCCTGCACCCGGCCGCCTGTAGCAAGCAAAGAGGCGCGGCCAACTTCGAGCGGAGCAGCGACCACCCGGTTCCTGGTGAAGAGAGCGGCGGCCGTCGCGCCTGAGGAGGCTTCGGCCAGCGCCAGGTCGGGACGGCCGCTGGCTTTGAGACCGGCAGCCAGCGCAGAAAATGAAAATCCGAGCGGGAGGAGAATTCTTTCCGGAGTACGGCGCACGCGAATCATGCCTCGATCTTCAGCCAGTTGGTTGGGGCGGGAAGAATTGCGAAGCGGGGCACCTCGCCGCGGATCATCGCGACTTCGTCGCAGTAGTGGAGCCGCGGACACTTGTAACAATCCTTGTGAATCTTGTCCGGAAGATCCTGATGGGAAGCGATGGTAAATCCCATCCGCGAGAAAAATTCGGGTATCCGGGTGAACAGGCACACGCAAGTGACGCTATGTTTCTCAGCCTGGGAGAGCAGAGCCTTGACAAGCTGCTTGCCGCCTCCGCCACTCTGGTGCGTGGGATCGACGGTAATAGAGCGGATCTCTGCGAGATGCGGGCCATAGAGGTGCAGCGCGCCACAGCCGATGATTCGGCCGCCGTATTCCAGGACCACGAAGTCGCGGATATTCTCGCAAATCTCAGCCAGGCTTCGGGGCAGCAGAGTTCCGTCGCCCGAATAGGCAGCGATGAGAGCATGGACCTGCTCCGCATCTGGAAGGATGGCCTCACGCGTTCGCATGGGTCTCCCATTGCTGGAACTACGGCTCATGCTCTCAGCACCTCGGTGCCACCTTCCAGCTTCGAGAAGTAGAACAGGGGCAGGGTATCTGCCTGCGACGCGGGCAAGATACGCACCCGTCCTACTCCATGCTTGAGCGCATCAGTGCAAGCTTCGAGCTTGGGGAGCATGCCGCCGCTGATGACAGAATCTTCAATCAGCCCGGCGACTTGCTTCGTATTGAGCCATGGCATCACCGAACCGTCCGCCTGCTTGACGCCGGGAACGTCGGTGAGAAAAATCAACGCATCAGCCTGGCAAGCCACGGCGCAAGCCGCCGCCATCTGATCGGCATTCACGTTGTAGTACTGGCCATCGGCCCCCAGAGCGACCGACGAAAGCACCGGGATGCCGCCTTCAGTCCAGATAGCGCGAATCCAGCGCGGCTCAGAAAAACAAATCTCCCCGACGAATCCGAGATCGTGTCCCGGATCTTGTTTCTTGCGCGCGCGAAACGCCCCGCCGTCGCCTCCGCACAGCCCGACCGCCGGCTGTCCAGCCAAGGCAATCGCCGCGACCAAACTCTTGTTCACGATTCCAGCCAGCACCATTACCGCCACATCCCGCGTCTCAGCATCCGTGACGCGCAGGCCGTTGATGAAATCGCTGGTCTTGCCAAGCAGCTTCAGCGTCCGCGTGAGCGCAGTGCCCCCGCCGTGCACCACGGCGATCTGGTGGCCATCCTGCGCCATCTGCACGACCGCATGTGCGCACTTCTGAAGGACGGCTTTATCTTCCAGCGCAGCGCCACCGATTTTGACGACGACCTTCACGCCAGGCCCTCCTCTTCCTTCCACCCGTACATCAGATTCATGTTCTGTACGGCCTGGCCAGCTGCGCCCTTCAGCAAGTTGTCGAGACAGGAAACCAGCACCAACCGGCGTCCATCGGCGGCGAGGCAAAAACCGAGGTCGCAGTAGTTGGTGTGGAGAGAGAACGTGATCTGCGGCAGGTTCGACGCCGCGAACACGCGGACCCATCGCTTGCTCCCATAGAAGTCGTGGAAACACGACTCAACTTCGGCCGCGGTCATCTCGCGATTCAGATAGACATAAATCGTCGACAGAATCCCACGCGGAATCGGCAACAGATGCGGCGTGAAGATGAGTTGGCACGCTTCCAGCTTCAACTGTTCCAGGATCTCTCCGGTATGGCGATGGCCGAACACCGAGTAGGCGGAAAGATTGTCGGCCACCGAAACGAAGTGAGTGCGCGACGTGGGTTCTTTGCCTGCGCCGGATACTCCAGACTTGGAATCGGAAATGATTCCGCGGTCGCGGTCCACAAGATCGGCCGACAGCAGAGGCGCCAACGCGAGAATGACCGAGGTGGCGTAGCATCCCGGGTTTGCGACCAGGGACGCGGCAGGAATGCGGTCTGCGTTCAACTCCGGGAGACCATAAACCGCCTGCTCCGTGAGCGCCGCCGCAGCCGACGCGTCGGCGTCTTTGAACCCATACACCGCGCGATGTTCATCCTGCGTGAGCCGCCAGGCACCGCTAAGGTCGACGACCCGCAACCCGCGCGCGATTGCTTCCGGCACAAGTTCGCGCGACACCTCATGCGGCGTGGCCAGGAACAACAGCTCCACTCCTTGTTGCTGCAGCCTCGACCACGAAAACGGCTCGACCGGCGAATGGCCATTGCCGGCAATGTGGGGAAATATTTCGACCGGGTTCTCGAGCTTGGCGCCGTCGACGTCCCGCCGGAACAGCAGGGGCGCATCGACGCGTGGGTGCCGCGCGAGCAGCCGTGTGAGTTCCAGGCCGGAATAACCGGTCGCGCCCAGCACCGCGGTCTTGAGTTTGGCCGCCATCATGCCAGCAACTCCTGAATCCGGGCAGCAAGGCGGGCAGCGGATTTTCGGTCCGGACAAACAATCAAAATGGCGTCATCGCCCGCGATGGTGCCGACGGTCTCCGGCCAACTCTCCGCGTCCAAAGCGGCTGCTACTGGCTGGGCGCTACCCACGGAGGTCTTGATAACCAGCAGATTCTGGGCGGACCGAACGTCCTGGACGAATTCCCGCACGAGCCGGGACACGGGAGGAAGCGCGGGATCAGGAACCGACCCGGCCTGCATACGCGCATAGCCGTCCGCCGTCTTGACCAGATTCAGATCATGAATGTCGCGTGAGAGCGTAGCTTGCCCCACCCGGCAGCCGCGCTTGTGGAGCGCCCGCTGCAAGTGTTCCTGGCTGGCCACCGGCCCTTGCTGTACGATCTCAAGGATGGCCTTCTGTCGGGCAAGTTTGGTCATAAAGCATATTTATCCATCGTGATGGATACTTATTCAATGATACCGGCCTGCATGGGGCTGTCAAGTTGAAAATCAAGGATGGCGACCCGAAAGGAACTCTCACCTGGAGGCCGCAGCCAGCTGGCGCACGGTCGTGATGAAAGTCTTGGCGGCCTGCGTGAGCGTGCGATCGCGCCGATAGGCCAGTCCCAGTTCCCGCCACAACTCTTTTTCCTTGAGCGCGATTAATTTCACGCGCCCCGCCAGCACCTGATCGCGTGCGAAACTGGCGCTGATGAGCGAGACTCCCAGCCCCGCGGCCACAAAACTCTTGATCATACCCACGCTCGGCAATTCCATCCGGACCTGCAACTGCGACTCATGAGGATGCAGCAGCTTATCCATCAGCCGCCGCGTGTAGCCAGTCTTCGGCAGAAGAATTGGTTCGCGGGCAATCTCGCTGATCGCAACGACGTCTTGCTTCGCCAGACGGTTCTGCGGACTCACCATCCACATCAACTGGTCGCGAAAAATAGGAATGGTCTTCAACTTCGCCGATTTGACCGGCAGGGTAACGATGCCAACGTCGATCGTTCCATTTTCCAGCTTCTCCACGATCTTGTAGCTGAAATTCCGATAGATGCTGAGCTGAACCTCGGGGTGCAGATGACAATACTTCGCAAAGACATCCGGCAACACATACAAGCAAGTTGCCTCATTGGCGCCGACGACCAGGCGTCCGCGCGGAGACGAACCGTGATCGGCGACTGCCAGCTTGGACTCATCGCGTAACTGAGTCATCCGTTCCGCATAAGCGAGCAGTACCCTTCCGGCGGGAGTCAGAGTCACATCCTTGCCCGAGCGATCGAGCAGCCGGTCCCCATACTCCTGCTCCAACTGGCGGATCTGCGCGCTCACGGCGGACTGGGAGCGAAACACCTTTTGCCCCGCCCGCGAGAAGCTGCCAAGCTTAGCCACCTCCAGAAACGTGATGAGTTGGTCGAAATCCATGGATTGAGCGGATTATAGCCGAGGCGCGTTGCAGGATCTTTACTATCGGTAATTCAAATCGGATGTATCTAAAAAATGCGTGGTAGCAACTGCTCCCGCCGATTGACGCAAGCACGTCCGCGGCGTATTTTCTTTTCAAGCACATGTCGTCTCATCTCCACCATCGCCATCATCACGCGCACAGCGCGTCGGCGGCGGTGTGTACCTGAGATAGCCAAACACCTCCTGAGATTCAGCCCGCTGACGCGATATCGCTCAGCGGGCTTTTTGTTTTCGCGTGAAAGGTAGTCACTATGAATATAGAACTCGATTTCGACAAAATGGGCGGCCTCGTTCCCGCCGTCGTGCAGGACCTTTCCACCGGAGACGTCCTGATGGTGGGATTTATGAATCGCCCGGCGCTCCTGCGTACCTTGCAGGGCGGCTACGTGACATTCTTCAGCCGGACACGAAATCAACTCTGGACCAAAGGCGAGAGTTCGGGCAACCGCCTCCGCCTGATCTCCTGCCAGACCGACTGCGACCGCGACACATTGTTACTACGAGTGCAGGTCGAGGGTGCCGGCCTGGTCTGCCATCAGGGAACGCGCTCGTGCTTCACCGACCCGGTCCCCTTCCCGGTCGCGGATTCTCCGGTCGAGACTCAGCCAGCGGAGGCCCGATGAAACTCCGCATCGGAATTCCGAAGGGCAGTTTGCAGGATGCGACTTTGCAGCTGTTCGCCCGCGCCGGCCTGCCCGTCTACACCGACGGCCGCTCATATTTCGCGAAGACGGCTGATCCCGACATCGATTGCCTGTTGATCCGCGCCCAGGAGATGGCCCGCTATGTAGAGCACGGCGCAATCGACGCAGGCCTTACGGGCCTCGACTGGGTAATCGAGAGCGGCCTGGAAGTGGTGACTGTCAGCGACCTGATCTACGCCAAGCGCAGCCGCGGCAAAGTGCGCTGGGTACTGGCCTCGCCCGAAGACTCTCCGTTCGAGCGGGCGGAGGATCTCTCTCAGAAAATCATCGCCACCGAACTTGTGAATGTCACACGTAATTACTTCTCCCAGAAGGGCGTTGATGTTCGCGTGGAATTTTCCTGGGGCGCCACCGAGGTCAAACCGCCGATGCTGGCGGACGCGATTGTCGAAGTCACCGAGACCGGCAGTTCTCTCAGGGCGAATCATCTCCGCATTTTGGAAACAGTGCTGGAATCCAATACGCAAGTCATCGCCAACAAATCTGCCTATGCGGAACCCTGCAAGCGCCGCAAGATCGACAATCTCGCTCTGATGCTGCGCGGCGCAATGGAAGCCCAGGACCGGGTTGGGTTGATGCTCAATGTCCGGAAGGAAAACCTGGCTGCGGTCTTGGCCGTCCTGCCAGCCCTCAAAAGGCCGACCATCTCGACTCTCAGCGACCACGACTGGTTGGCGGTGAACACGGTAATCGAGGAGTCGGGGGCGTGGGAAATTGTTCCCCGTCTCAAGGAGGCGCAGGCCCAAGGAATAGTGGAATATCCACTGAACAAGGTGGTGATGTAATGCGCCAGCTTTCCGAACGCGCCGCCGCCAGTGCAGTGGAACGGCTTGCCACGCGCGGCACGAAGCTGTCTGCCCTGGAGCCGCGAGTGCGACGCATCATTCAGGATGTCCGCCGCCGAGGTGACCTCTCCTTGCGCCGATATGCGGAGCGTTGGGACGGGCTGGAGGCAGGCCAGTCTTTGCGTGTGACCGATGCGGAGTTGGAGGCCGCGGAGCGCTTTCTGACGCCGCAGTTGCGGAAAAGTCTCCGGCAGGCGGCTTCGAACATCCGCCGCTTCTGCCAGTGGCAAGAAGCTAACCCCTGGAAGCGGAGCCGGAATGGAGTCTGCCTTGGGCAATTGGTGCGTCCGCTGGAATCGGTCGGTTGTTACGTTCCCGGCGGACGCCATCCACTGGTTTCTACCTTATTGATGACAGTGATTCCCGCACAAGTAGCCGGCGTGAAGAACATCCGTGTGGTTTCGCCCCAACCCTCGCTGGAAGTTCTGGCCGCTGCCGCGATGCTGGGTGTGCGCGACTTCTTTCGAGTGGGAGGAGCGCAAGCGATCGCCGCACTAGCTTATGGCACCGAAAGCGTGCCCCGCGTGGACAAGATTGTCGGCCCTGGGAATGCCTACGTCACGGTTGCCAAGAGACTGGTTTCGTTCGACTGCGCAATTGACTTTCTGGCAGGTCCCACGGAAGCGGTCGTGCTAAGCAATTCTGGCACTCCGGCATTCATCGCAGCCGACCTCGTCGCCCAAGCCGAACACGACCCGGATGCGTTGGGTGTGTTCATTACAACCTCTCGCGCACTGGCCAAAGCGGTAGCGGACGAGGTCAGAAACCTGGCGATGCGCAACCCAGTAGCACAACAATCATTGCGACGGGGAGCAATCTTGCTGGCCGCATCGCGTGAGCAAGCGCGAGAGTGGGCCAATCTTCTTGCACCCGAGCACATCACAGTCGAGCCAGACGACGTACCCTTCATCCAGAATGCTGGTTCGATATTCGTCGGCGACGATTCACCGCAGGCGGCCGGCGACTACGCGTCAGGTCCCAATCACGTATTGCCCACCGCCGGACAGGCACGTTTTCGCGGAGGCCTGAGCGTTTTGGATTTTGTGAAGATCATCACCATCCAGGAACTCTCTCCCCCCGGATTGAAGCGGATCGCCAGGACTGTCGAGTGCCTTGCGGAAACGGAAGGCTTGGCCGCGCACGCGCACTCCGTGCGAGTGAGGCGCGGCCATGCTTAGCCCACGGGAAGCGGTGCGCACATTGCCCTCGTATAACCCTCCCCTGGGTGGGCGCGAAGGCCTGAGGCTTGACTTCAACGAGAACACGGTTGGATGTTCACCGCGACGCGTGCTTGCGCGTTTGCAACAGATAGGTCCCGACCAACTGGCCCGTTATCCGGAACGCGAGCCCGTCGAAAAAGTGGTTGCAGAGTTTCTGGGCGTCAGCCCCACCGAGGCCCTTCTGACCAACGGAGTGGACGAAGCGATCCATCTTCTTTGTGAGACGTACCTGGAATCCGGTGACGAAGCGCTTATCGTCGTGCCTACCTATTCCATGTTCCGAATCTACGCCGCTGCGACGGGCGCGCGTGTGATCGAGATTCCTGCGGGAAGTGATTTTATTTTCCCGACCGAAGACCTCTTAGGCCCCATTACATCGCGCACTCGTCTGATCGCAATCGCCAATCCCAACAATCCGACAGGGACTGTAGCGCCCCAAGAAGGGCTGCTTCGGATTGCCCGTTCTGCGCCCTCCGCAGCAGTTTTGATCGACGAAGCCTACTTTGAATTTTACGGCCTATCGATGTTGGATTACCGACGCGAAATCCCAAACCTGTTCGTGACCCGCACTTTTTCGAAAGCCTACGGACTAGCCGGCCTCCGCATTGGTGTGCTTCTAGGAGATCCCGAGCAGATTCGCTCCGTGCGCCGCGTCAGTTCTCCCTACAACGTGAATGGAGTCGCACTCGCCTGTCTTCCGGATGCTCTCGCCGACCAATCCTATATCACGCAGTACGTGCGCGAAGTTTGCGAAGGGCGCGAAAGGCTCCAGGACACGTTGAAGTCGAACGGAATTCCCTTCTGGCCCAGCCAGGCGAATTTCGTCCTCGCGCGATTTGGTTCGTCAGAGTTCATCCAGAAGATGCGGCAACGCGGCATTCTCGTCCGTGACCGCTCGAGCGATCATGGATGCGAAGGTTGTGTCCGCATCACCCTCGGCCCGCGCACACACACTGACCGTCTGCTCGCGGCACTTCAGGAGACTCTGCAAGAGCTTGGCATTGCCCAAGGAGTCTCCAGGCCATGAGAAAGGGCAGCATCAGGCGATTGAGCAAGGAGACGAACATCCAACTCTCGCTCACGATTGAGGGCCGGGGCCGATACCAGGTCTCGACGGGAATCCGTTTCTTCGATCACATGCTCGAGTTGTTCGCGCACCACGGCGGATTCGATCTGAAACTCAGAGCCCGCGGTGACCTCGATGTGGACCAGCATCACACCGTCGAGGACGTCGGCATCGTCCTCGGCCAGGCATTCGATAAGGCACTCGGCAGCAAGCGCGGCATCCTGAGGGCCGGCTATTTTCTGATGCCGATGGACGAAACCATGGGCCTCGCGGCCGTGGATTTCTGCGGACGCACGGCGGCTGTGGTCGACACCAAAGTTCGAACTCGCCTGGTCGGCGATTTGCAGGCGGAGTTGGTATACGACTTCTTCGATGGTTTTGCCCGCGGCGCCCGGGCCAATGTTCACGCCCGCGTGCTCTACGGACGCTCGAGCCATCACAAGATTGAAGCGCTCTTCAAGGCATTTGCGCGCGCCTTGCGTGCCGCCTGCTGGCGCGACGCGAGAATGATCCGCCTGCTTCCGACAACCAAGGGAGTGTTGTAGTGAAAACGATCGCGATCGTCGACTACGGCGCCGGCAATCCCGTTTCGGTCAAGAAGGCACTGGACTGGCTCGGACAAGAGTGCGCGATCACCTCCGTTCCCGCGAGCGTCGCAGCCGCAGCGCGTATCGTTCTGCCCGGAGTGGGGCACTTCTCTGCCACCGACAACTTGCGCCGCTCGGGGTTGCAGGATGCGATTGCAGCCGCAATCAGCCGAGGCACGCCCTTTCTCGGCATCTGCGTAGGGATGCAGTGGATGTTCGAGCACAGCCAGGAAGCGCCCCAGACTTCTGGCCTCGGACTCTTTGATGGCGAGTCCGAGCGCTTCCCGGCCGCCGTGAAGTCGCCACACGTGGGGTGGAACCAGATCGAACTCTCCGCCGACTCGCGCCTGTTTCACGGTCTATCGTCAGAGTCGTTCGTGTACTTCTCGCACTCTTTTCGAGTCCCTCTGACCGGGAACACAGTGGCAAGCTGCGAGTACGGCGGCAAATTCTCGGCGGCGGTGGAACAAGATCATCTCTTCGGGGTCCAGTTCCATCCCGAAAAATCCGGAGACGTTGGATTACATCTGCTTCGCAACTTTTGTGAACTCTGACATGCTCACTAAACGCATCATCGCTTGCCTGGACGTCGATGGCGGACGCGTCGTAAAGGGCGTGCAGTTTGTAAACCTCCGCGATGCAGGCGATCCGGTTGCGCTGGCAAAGGCGCACAGCGAGGCCGGGGCAGACGAAGTCGTGCTTCTGGATATCTCGGCGGCGTACCAGAATCGCTCCACGCTTCTCGATACCGTGTGTCGAACCGCGCGCCAGCTGTTCATTCCCTTCACGGTAGGCGGAGGCATTTGTACCCTGGACGATGCCGCAGCCGTATTCGCCGCTGGCGCGGACAAGGTAAGCATTAATTCCGCTGCGCTCGGTAATCCCGAACTGATTACGCGCATCGCGGAGCGCTTCGGCTCTCAGGCGGTGGTGGTGGCGATTGATGCGAAGCGTTCCCAAGCGACCCAGAAATGGGAAGCATTCACGCGAGGAGGCCGCTCAGCATCGGGCTGGGACGCCGTCAACTGGGCTCGGGAAGCGGAGCGCCGTGGCGCTGGCGAGATTCTACTCACTTCCATGGACCGCGACGGCACCGCCTCGGGCTTTGATTGTGACTTAATAAGAGCGGTCGCAGACTCGGTTCGCATTCCCGTCATTGCTTCTGGCGGTGCTGGGGGCGCGCAACATTTCGTCGACGTCTTTCGCGAAGGACACGCCGATGCAGCCCTGGCGGCTTCCATCTTTCACTACGGCGTTGGCCGGCTTGAGGACCTCAAGGAGCAACTCCGCTCTGAAGGTATTCCAGTGAGGTTGCGATGCTGATCCCCTCGATTGATCTGATGGGAGGCAAGATTGTCCAGCTCGTCCAGGGCCGGCAGAAGGCGTTGGAGTTCGACAACTTTCAGGACTGGGTGGGCCGATTTTCAAAATATCCATTGGTCCAGGTAATTGATCTCGACGCTGCGATGGGTCGCGGCCAAAACACCGAGCTGGTACGGGAATTCGCGCGCCAATTGCCCTGCCAGGTTGGGGGCGGTGTTCGCTCTCTGAAAGCGGTCCAAGCGGCGTTATCGTTGGGAGCGCAACGAATCATTATTGGATCGTCCCTGATTTCGAAAGGCGCAATCAACACCGCTTTCGCGGAACAGATCGCAGAGCAGATCGGGCCAGAAAAACTTGTCTTCGCCGTGGACTCGCGCGGCGGCCGCGTGGCGATCAACGGCTGGCACGAGATAACTTCGATTACTCCACTGGACCTGATGCGCGCTCTCGAATCCTTCTGTGGCGCATTCCTTTATACGCACATCGACACCGAGGGATTGCTGCAGGGAATCCCGATTGATGTCGTGCGCCAACTACGAAGCTCCACTTCAAAGCAATTCATAGCCGCGGGAGGGATTCGCACCCAGGAAGAGGTCAGCGCACTACACGCCATCGGAGTGGACGCGGTCGTCGGGATGGCGATCTATAGAGGGCTCATGCCAGCGTGAAAAACCGTCACACTGCAAGTCTTTCCGAAACCTGCGCGGCCGGTCGCTCGGCTATCGTGGTATTTCCTGGTTCCTTGAGATAGCAATCAACCGCAGCAGCGGCCTTCCGCCCTTCGGAAATCGCCCACACCACCAGCGACTGTCCACGGCGCATGTCCCCAGCCGCGAACACACCGGCAACAGACGTCATGGAGTAATCGTCCGTCGCTACGTTCCCGCGCGGGTCGACCACAACTCCCAACTGTTCAATCATCCCGCCACGGACTGGACCAAGGAAGCCCATCGCGATCAATACCAGATCCACGTCGAGAGTGAACTCGGTGCCGTGAATCGGCTCGAACTTCGGTGGAGGTCCAACGCGGATCGCATGCAGTTGTTTCACCTTGCCCTCAGCATCGCCGGTGAACGCGGTGGTGGCGATGCTCCAGTCTCGGATGCCGCCTTCTTCATGCGCACCTTCGACGCGCAATTGCATCGGCCACAGCGGCCACGGGGTCTGCGGAGAACGCTCGTCCGGCGGCATCGGCATGATCTCGAACTGGTGAACTGACAGCGGCTTCTGCCGATGGCAGGTCCCAAGACAATCGGCGCCAGTATCGCCGCCACCAATGATGACGACGCGTTTTCCAGTAGCGAGAATATCGGAGGCGGAGTTAAGCACATCGCCCTCGCAGCGCCGGTTCTGCAGCGGGAGGTATTCCATCGCAAAATGGATTCCCTTTAGTTCTCGTCCTGGCACCTTCAAATCGCGCGGCTGCTCGGAGCCGCCCGCGAGCACGATGGCATCGAAGTTGCGCTGCAGGTTTTCGACTGGCGTCGTGTTGCCCACGTGCGCATTGGTCACGAAGCGCACGCCTTCCGCTTCCATCTGTGCAAGACGCCGGTCAACAATGTGCTTTTCCAGCTTGAAATGAGGAATGCCGTAGCGCAGCAAACCGCCGATGCGATCCGCCTTTTCGTACACAGCGACGGCGTGCCCGGCGCGGCAGAGTTGTTGCGCGGCCGCCAAACCCGCGGGTCCCGAGCCTACGACAGCCACCTTTTTCCCCGTCCGATACCGTGGCGGTTCCGGACGAATCCAGCCTTCTTCGAATCCGCGCTCGACGATGCTCTTTTCAATCTGCTTGATCGTCACCGGCGGCTGATTAATCCCGAGGACGCAGGCCGCTTCGCACGGCGCGGGACATATCCGCCCGGTGAACTCGGGGAAATTATTGGTGGCATGCAACTGCCGTACGGCATCTTTCCATCGGCTGCGATAAACCAGGTCGTTCCAGTCGGGGATGATGTTGTTCACCGGACAACCGGTATGACAGAACGGGACGCCGCAGTCCATGCAACGCGCGCCTTGGGCGCGCAGTTTGGCTTCAGGGAAATCCTGATAGATTTCAAACCAATCGTTAACGCGCTCCGTGACCGGACGACGAGTCGGAAGTTCGCGCTCGTGCTCCATGAAGCCGGTCGCCTTACCCATGCTGCACCTGCTCCGCCGCTGCGACCACGGGCAGATTTTCGCCAGGCAGATTCTGGCCGGGAATAAAAGGCTGGCGACTGCGGCTCACGCCCAGCACTCGTTTGAATTCGTGCGGGAAGACTTTGATGAACCGGGGCAGCATCTCGGACCAGTTGTCGAGAATCCCCCGCGCTCTGCGGCTGCCGGTCAACTTCCAATGTCGCGAGATGAGATCGCGAACGATTCGGACATCCGGGAATTCAATCAAAGGCTCCAGATCAACTGACGCCCGATTACAACGCTTCTCCGTAAAGTCCATGCGTTCGTCGAATACGTAGGCCACGCCTCCACTCATTCCGGCAGAGAAATTTCGCCCGCAGGCTCCGAGTACGACCACCAAGCCTTTGGTCATGTATTCGCATCCGTGATCGCCGACTCCCTCCACCACAGCGGTAGCTCCGGAATTGCGCACGGCGAAACGCTCCCCTGCAATTCCGTTGAAGAAGGCCTCTCCGCTGGTAGCTCCATACAGCACGACGTTGCCAACCAGAATGTTTTCTTCAGCGGCAAATCCGGAGTTTCTCGGTGGATAAACAACCAAACGTCCGCCGGAAAGGCCTTTGCCGGCGTAGTCATTGGCGTCGCCTTCGAGCGTTAGGGTGACTCCCCGAGCCAGGAATGCACCGAAACTCTGGCCTGCAGAGCCGGTCAGTTGAACGCGTATGGTGTCGTCGGGCAAGCCCTCTGATCCATAGCGGCGGGCAATTTCTCCGCTCAGCATCGCGCCCACGGAGCGATGAACATTGCGGATCGGCAAACTCATCTCCACCGGTATACGATTTTCCAACGCAGGCCGCGCGTGTTCGATCAGTTGGTGATCGAGGGCCTGCTGCAAGCCATGATCCTGCAGGTTCACGCAATGCCGCTCTACTCGCGCGGGCAGCGGAGGGTTATAGAGAATTGTGGACAAGTCCAGCCCCCGGGCTTTCCAGTGATTCTCGGCAGGGCGCGCGTCGAGCATGTCGACGCGTCCAACCATCTCGTCCACGGTGCGGAAACCCATTTCCGCCATGTACTGGCGCACCTGCTCCGCAATAAAAAAGAAGAAATTGATGACGTGTTCCGGCTGTCCCTGGAAATGCTTGCGCAGAGCGGGATCCTGCGTAGCAATACCCACGGAGCAAGTGTTGAGATGGCACTTGCGCATCATGATGCAGCCCATCGCGATGAGCGGGGTCGTAGCAAAACCGAACTCTTCCGCGCCCAGCAGCGCGGCGATAACGACGTCGCGCCCGGTCTGCAATTTGCCGTCGGTTTGTACGCGGATGCGGCTGCGCAGATCGTTCAATAACAATGTTTGCTGAGTTTCCGCGAGCCCCAGTTCCCAGGGAATACCCGCATGCTTGATTGAACTCAACGGCGACGCCCCGGTGCCTCCGCTGTCTCCGCTGATCAGAACAACATCGGCATGGGCTTTGGCCACTCCGGCTGCGACCGTGCCAACGCCCACTTCTGCCACGAGTTTCACGGCGATACGGGCCTGCGGGTTGACGTTCTTCAGATCGTGGATCAACTGCGCCAAATCCTCGATTGAATAAATATCGTGATGGGGCGGTGGCGAGATCAGCCCTACTCCTGGAGTCGAGTGCCGTAAACGCGCGATGACTTCGTCGACTTTATGGCCCGGCAGCTGGCCACCCTCGCCGGGTTTGGCGCCTTGCGCCATTTTGATCTGCAACTCATCGGCATTGACGAGGTAAGTCGCAGTTACGCCAAAACGCGCCGAGGCAACTTGTTTAACCGCGCTGCGCCGAAGGTCTCCGTTCGGATCGGGCTTGAAGCGGCCATCGTCTTCTCCGCCCTCGCCGGTGTTCGACTTCCCACCGATCCTGTTCATCGCAATGGCAAGCGTCTCGTGCGCTTCCTTGCTGATCGAACCGAATGACATGGCGCCGGTCGTGAAGCGCTTTACGATCTCCTTGGCTGACTCGACCTCTTCAATTGCGATCGGTTCTTCTGACTTCTTGATCTGGAGCAAACTGCGCAGCGTTGCCAGATTGCGGCTCTGTTCGTCGATAAGATCGGTATATTCCTGGAAGGTCTTAAAGTTTGACTCTCGTACCGCGTGCTGCAATTTGCTGATCGTCAGCGGATTCAGCAGGTGGTATTCACCGTTGGCGCGGAAGTGATAGCTCCCTCCAGCCGCGAGCTCAGTCTCGAAATCCGTGACGGCGCGAAACGCATACTCGTGCTTCATCTGCGCTTCCCGAGTCAGCACATCCAGACCAATCCCCTCCAGCCGCGAGGTTGTTCCCGCGAAGTAAGCATCCACCAGATCCTTATTGAGTCCGATCGCTTCAAAGACCTGCGCTCCACGATAGCTCTGAAGGGTCGAGATGCCCATTTTCGAGAAGGTCTTCAACAAGCCCTTATTGATCGCCTTGATAAAGTGTCGGGTCGCGACTTCGGCATTCAGGCTCTCAGGCAGATGGCCGCGCTGCGCAAGATCTTCCAGAGTCTCAATTGCCAGGTATGGATTCATGGCGCTGGCGCCAAAACCCAGCAGAAGCGCGAAGTGCATGACTTCCCGGGGCTCGCCCGACTCAACGATCAGGGCAACCTGGGTGCGAGTCTCTTCCCTGACCAGCAAGTTGTGAACCGCCGCCAGAGCCAGCAAGCTGGGAATCGGAGCGTAGTCCTTGTTGACTCCACGATCCGAGAGAATCAGCAAACTGTATCCGGACGAAACCGCCAGCGACGCCCGCTGACACAGTTCATCGAGCGCGCGCTTGAGCCCCGGCTCTCCATCAGCGGCACGAAAGAGCGCAGGCAGCGTAATGGCCAGCAGATCGCCCCGCGACACGCGCCGCAATTTCTCCAAATCGCGGTTCGTCAGGATCGGATGCGGCAACTTCAGCGTGTGGCAGTTCTCGGGCGTCTCTTCCAGGATGTTTCGCTCGGTCCCGATGTAGCTGACCAGCGACATCACCATCTCTTCGCGGATCGGATCGATGGGCGGATTGGTCACCTGCGCGAACAATTGTTTGAAGTAGTTGAATAGCGGCTGCGGCCGATCCGACAAGCAAGCCAGCGGCGTGTCGGTTCCCATCGAACCAACTGGCTCCTCCCCTGCCGAGGCCATCGGTTCGAGAATCATGCGCAGGTCTTCGTCCGTGTACCCAAACGCGCGCTGCCGACAGAGAATCGTGTCGTGGTCGGAAGCATGCACACGCGACGGCTCGGGCAAGTGGTCGAGCGTGATCTGGTTTTCCTTCAGCCACTCCCCGTACTGCTGCCTGCCGGCCAGCCGCTGCTTGATTTCCTTATCGGAGACGATCCTGCCTTCCACGGTATCCACTAGAAACATCTTCCCCGGCTGAAGACGGCCTTTCGTCTTGATTCGCTCGGGTGCAATGTCGAGCACCCCGGTTTCGGACGCCATCACCACCAGATCATCGTGGGTGACGACGTATCGGCCAGGACGCAACCCGTTTCGATCGAGTGTGGCACCAACCACGCGTCCGTCGGTGAAGGCAATAGCCGCGGGGCCATCCCACGGTTCCATAAGAGAAGCGTGATACTCGTAGAAAGCGCGCTTCTCGGCCTTCATGTGAGGATTCCCGGCCCAAGCCTCGGGAATCAGCATGGCCATGACGTGAGGGAGTGAGCGCCCAGCCTGAAAAAGCAATTCCACAGCATTGTCGAGACTCGCGGAATCGCTGCCTCCGGGCGCAATCGTCGGGTAAACCTTTTGTAAGTCATCACCAAACAGTTCTGACTTCAACACCGACTGCCGCGCATACATCCAGTTCACATTCCCTTTGAGCGTATTGATCTCGCCGTTGTGAGCGATGTAGCGATAGGGATGTGCGAGTTGCCAGCTCGGAAAGGTGTTCGTTGAGAAGCGCTGGTGTACCAGGCAGAGAGCACTGGCGACATCGGGGTCGGACAGTTCGGTGTAGAAATTGGCGATCTGCGGGGCCAGCAGCAAGCCCTTGTATACGATGGTGCGCGCGGAGAGCGACGGCAGATAAAACATCCCGCCATCTTCCATATCGGAGGCGCCAACCTCCGATTCCGCGCGCTTGCGGACTACATAGAGTTTGCGCTCAAAGGCATCTTCGTTCAGGTATGCCGCGGATGCGATGAAGATCTGCTGGATGTACGGTTGAGAAACTCGGGCGACCCGGCCGACGGCGGAACCGTCCACCGGCGTGTCCCGCCAACCCAGCACTTCCAATCCCTCTTCCCGGACGATGCGTTCCAGAATTCCTTCACATTGAAGCCGCTGATGTCGCTCGACCGGCAGGAATGTCATGCCGACGGCGTACGTGCCGGGCGCGGGCAGTTCGAACCCCAGCGTCGAGCACTCGCGTGCGAAAAATTTGTGTGGGATTTGAATGAGGACGCCGGCGCCATCGCCCGTTTCAGGATCGCAACCGCAGGCCCCGCGGTGCGTCAGGCTGATCAGAACCTGGATCCCCTGCCGAATGATGTCGTGGCTCTTATGACCGCGAATGCTGGCGACAAAACCCATCCCGCAGGCGTCGTGCTCGTGGGCAGGATCGTACAACCCCTGGGGAGGGGGTAGTCCATGCGCGCTGGAGGAGGGCCATGCCATCGTTCGCTTCTTGCGACCGCATACTCGGCAAAGCGCGCAGCAGTCCTCTTTCCTGCCAGGCAGCCACGCGGTTCATCGAAAGACGAGTCGCCATCTTCTTTGGTACAGCCTGGGTACCTCAAAAGTACAATTCAGAATTTCGATACGTCAGATGAAGATTTCCGCAACAAACGCATCCGCGGCAGAATAAAGACATAAGGATTTCTGATCGAACGGATAAGCAGTTTTAACTTCCGTAAAGGCGGCCGGGGCGATTAGTGTTATGTCGCATCAGTTTTTCGGATGAGGAGCCAACAGGATCAATGGGAGAGCTGCTCAAGGTTTCTCTGTTGTGGGCCATAGTTTGCGTGCTTGCGACAGGCGCCGCGGCGCAGACGTCCGCCGTGAGCGAGCCGGGGACCAGTTCTACAAATGATGCTCATGCGGCGCGCATCGCGCAGCTGGAAAAGGCTGTTGTGGACGCCCGCAGCTCCGGCGACAACGCCTGGATGCTGGTGTGCTCTGCGCTCGTCCTCATGATGACGGGACCCGGCCTGGCGCTGTTTTACGGCGGCCTGGTGCGCAAGAAAAATGTTCTCGCAACCATGATGCAGAGCTTCGCGATGATGGCCATCATCACGATCCTATGGGGCTTGGTGGCCTACAGTCTCGCCTTCGGCTCCGGCAACAGCTTCATTGGCGGCCTGCACAACGTCTTTTTGCACGGCGTGGGGGCGCAGCCCGATCCCGATTACGCCGCAACCATCCCGCTCCAGACATTCATGATTTATCAGCTGATGTTCGCCATCATCACGCCGGCGCTCATCACAGGGGCGTTTGCCGAGCGGATGAAGTTCAGCGCCATGAGTGTGTTCATGATTCTCTGGTCGCTCCTGGTTTATGCCCCCATGGCGCACATGGTGTGGGGCAAGGGCGGCTTCCTGAACGCCGCGCTGGGCGGGCATTTCCCGACTCTGGATTTTGCCGGCGGCACGGTGGTTCACGTGACCTCGGGCGTCTCGGCGCTGGTCTGCGCTTTGTATCTGGGCCATCGCATCGGATATCCAAAACAGGCCATCCCTCCGCACAGCGTGGTGCTGAGTTTTATTGGAGCCTGTCTGCTATGGGTGGGATGGTTCGGCTTCAACGCGGGCAGCGCGCTCTCGGCCGGAAGTCTGGCAACCAGCGCTTTCGTGGCCACGCATTTCGGCGCGGCAGCGGCCGCCCTGGGATGGAGCGCCGCGGAATGGTGGCGGAACGGCAAACCTAGTGTCCTGGGCGCGATCTCGGGTGCGGTCGCCGGCCTGGTCGCAATTACGCCGGCAGCAGGTTTCGTTTCGCCGATGTCGGCTGTCGTGATTGGATTGCTGGCGGGCGGATTCTGCTACTTCATGGTGGCGAAGGTCAAGATGCTCGCCGGCTACGATGATTCGCTCGACGCCTTCGGAGTCCACGGCGCCGGCGGCACAATCGGCGCCCTCCTGACGGGTATCTTCGCGTCCAGTACCGTGAATCCTATCTTCAAAGATGCCCAAGGGAATACACTGGCCTCAGGATTGTTGGACGGCAACGCACACCAGTTGTGGAACCAGTTCGTCGGTGTGGCGATTGCCTGGGCGCTGGCTGGGGTTGGAACGCTGGTAATTCTGAAAGTAGTAGATATGGCGATCGGCCTGCGCGTACCTGAAGAGCACGAGATTCAGGGGCTTGATCTTTCCCAGCACGGTGAGGAAGGATACTACTGGGAGTCACCCGCGTAGCTGGGTCCAGAGACAGATGAGGTTGCGCGAGATGGACGAATCATGACAAAGGTTGAAGCAATTATTCAGGTCTCAAAGCTGGATGTGGTGAAAGACGCCCTCCATGAAATTGGCGTCGAAGGCATGACCGTGTTTGAAGCCCGCGGCCACGGCCGGCAGAAAGGACACACCGAGTTTTACCGCGGACGCGAGTACACCGTGGATCTGATCCCCAAGGTAAAACTCGAGATCGTCTTAGCCGATGACATGGTGGAAAAAGTTGTGAAGGCCATTACTACTGCGTCTCGCACCGGGAAGATCGGAGACGGAAAAATTTTCCTCTCGCGAATCGACGATGCCATTCGGATTCGCAACGAGGAACGCGGCGACGGCGCTCTCTAGACGCGTCGCCGAAGCATGGCTTTGGAAACAGCGGAGACCGGCCTCCCTCCTCCGCGGGCAGTTTTGCGCAGGACGGAGGGATCGTCGCCGATATGAACACCGTGGCCATCGCCAGCAGCGAGTTACGGGACCTGTACGCCAGGGAATCCGCGCGCATCCAGCAGGAATTTTCCTCCAACAGCGAAGGAAGCGCGGCCGTTGCCCAGCGCACCGCCGTAGTCGAATCCATCCTCCTCCGCCTCTGGAATGAAATAATCTCGGACAACCCCGAAGGGCCCGAGGACTTCGCACTGGTCGCCACCGGCGGCTTCGGCAGAGGCTGGCTCTTTCCCCACTCCGATATTGATCTCCTTTTTCTTCATGCTGGCGGCAGTAGCGAAGACGCCTTCAAAGATTCCATCCGCCGTTTTTCGCAGGAACTGTGGGACCTGCGGTTAAAGCTCAGTCCGGCGACGCGGACGCTGGCCGAGTGCGAACGCTTCGATCCCAACAATGTCGAGTTCGCCATCTCGCTGCTCGACTGCCGATACCTGGCCGGCGATCGCGATCTGTTTTCGCGGCTCCGCGAAAAGGCCGTCCCTCGCCTGGTTTCACGAGAATGCCAGAACCTAATCCAAAACCTGGGCGAGATCACGCGCACCCGGCATCACAAGTTCGGCAACACCGTGTTTCATCTCGAACCCAACGTGAAGGACGGACCCGGTGGTCTGCGCGACTACAACGTTGCCTACTGGCTGGCGTTGATCTCGGCCATGGAAAAGCTGCGCATGTGGCCGGATCCAAAGACGCTGCTGCCGGTCTCTTCGCGCCGGGCGCTCGACGCCGCGCTGGACTTCCAAATGTCCACGCGTTGCTTCCTGCACTTCCGGCATGGGCGTCACGACAATACGCTTTTTTGGGAAGCCCAGGACGAAGCCGCAGCCCGCAAAATCGGCGCCTCGGATACTGAAGTCGCGAACGCCGCTGACTGGATGCGAATTTACTTTGGGCATGCGCGGGCCGTGCACCGAGTGAGCGCGCAGCTGCTGGAAGAGATTCCCGCAGCGTGGTCCTCCGTGTACCGCCAATTTCAGAGCTGGAGATCGCGCGTCTCGACTCCAGACTTTTCCGTTGTGGATGGGATGATCTTCGTGCAAAAGCCTGACTCTTTGCAGGATCCGGAGATGCTACTGCGGCTCTTTCATTTCATGGCCCAGCAGGGCCTGAAACTGAGCACCACCACGGAATACAAGATTGAGCAGGTCCTTCCGGCGCTGGCCTCCACTCCTCCGCGGGGTTCGGAACTCTGGCTCTACCTGCAGGAAACGCTGGTTCAGCCGCACGCGGCGGACGCTCTCCGCGCGATGAACGCGCTGCGGTTGTTACCGCTCCTGCTCCCCGAACTCAAAGGGATCGAAGCCCTGGTGGTGCGAGATTTCTACCATCGCTACACCGTGGACGAACATTCCTTTCTCGCGATTGAACATCTGCATCGTCTGAAGGAATCGAAAACGGAATGGGACCGGCGATTTGCCGAACTGCTGGAGGAACTGGAGCAACCCGCGTTGCTCTATCTCGCGTTGTTGCTCCATGATTCCGGCAAAGCCGCGCCGGGCGAAAATCACGTCGAAGCGAGCCTGCAATTTACCGAGAGCTGCGCTGACCGCCTCGACCTCGATCCCGTGGATCGCGAAACCGTTCGATACCTGGTAGCCAGTCATCTGGAGATGTCAGCAGCCATGCGGCGCGATGTGTTCGATCCGGCGAATGTGAAATCGTTCGCCGAGAAAGTAGGCGTGCCGGAACGTCTAAAGCTACTGTGCCTGCTGACCTATGCCGACATCAAGGCGGTAAATCCGGAGGCCATGACTCCGTGGAAAGCGGATAGTCTCTGGCAGCTGTACATTGCTTCCGCCAACTACCTGAATCGCAGTGCGGACGAGCGCCTGCATACCGACGACAACGATTCGACTCTCGCGCATCTCCGATCGCTTGCGCCGGTGGCCGGAAAAAAGATCAACAATTTTCTGGAAGGACTGCCGCAGCGGTATCTGCGGATGCACGGCGTCAGCGATGTGCTGGCGCATGCCGAGATGGCCGCCCAACTCGGTAACGATTCCGTTCAGTTGAGTCTGAAGCAGGTTCGCCACTGGTACGAGTTGACCTTGATCACAATCGACCGCCCATTCCTCTTTGCTTCAGTCTCCGGCGCGCTGGCGGCGTGGGGGATGAATATCGTCAAAGCAAACGCCTTTTCGAACGACGCGGGCGTGGTAGTGGACACCTTCTTTTTCACGGATCGTTTTCGAACGCTGGAGCTGAATATTCCCGAATGGGAGCGGCTGAAACAAAGCATCGCTGCGGTGATCGCAGGGAAGGCCGATGTCTCGCGTATGTTGCAGGACCGGCTACGGTCGGAGAAAACCAACGGCACCAAAGTAAAAGTCGCCACCCAGATTGAATTCGATGACAACTGCTCCGCCCACAGCACGCTGTTACAGGTCCTGACCCAGGATCGGCCGGGCCTGCTCTACAAAATGTGTTCCCAGATCTCGAAGCAGGGATGCAATATCGAAATCGCCCTGATCGAGACCGAGGGACAGATGGCCATCGATGTCCTCTATCTCACCGCCAATGGCGCCAAGCTGGGCCCCGAGCGGCGGGCCGCGTTGGACCGGGCGCTCCGAGACGAACTCGACCCAAAAGCGACGCACTGATCCGGCCTCCTGTTGGCGAACGGAAAGCCCTCCAAAGTCCTTGACTCCTTTCGAAAACATAAGTAAAAGTATCTAATCGTAAGAATACGTAAGCCACATCGAAAGTCGAGTTCCCAAGGAGTTCCCTATGTCGATGTGCCAAAAGTTAGCCGCTTCCATCCTGTTTTTGTTCTGCGGAATTTCCGCTGTCTACGGTCAAGGCAGCTACACCGCCCAGATTCGGGGGACCGTGAAGGATCAATCGGGTGCGGTCGTGCAGGGCGCCACCGTCACCATTACGAACGATGCAACGGGCATCAGTGTCGTCGCCCACAGCAACCAGGAAGGACTGTACATCCTGACTGGCCTTCGTCCTGCGATTTACACCTTGAAGGTGGAGGCGGTCGGATTCCGGGGAGTCGAGCGAAAGGACGTGGTGCTGGCCGTGAGCCAGGACACCACCGTCGATCTCTCCTTGAACCCGTTGAGCGTCACCGAGACGGTCATCGTCACCGGCGCTCCACCCCTGCTCGACACCGAAAGCGCCGCCATTGGGACGGACGTGACCAATGAATACGTCCGCGATATTCCGCTCTACAACCGGAGCCTGTTCGGACTGGTGTACCTGGCGGGCGGCGTCACCGAGGCGACGGGTTCTGGAATCAACGACAACTATCCTTCGGGCACGAATTTCGTTTCCAACGGACAACGCAATGCGACCGCGGAAATTCGGCTGGACGGCAGTCCGCTCACGGCGCCGGAACAGGGCGAAGGCGGGAATACGAACGTGTATTACACCCCGTCGGTGGAGATCGTCCAGGAATTCAAAGTTCAAAACAACAGCTTCGCGGCGGAGTATGGGAATAACGGTGGCACGGTCGTGAACATGGTGCTCCGGCAGGGCGGCAACAAGTTCCACGGCGCCGGCTGGTGGTACGGACAGCGGTCGGAGTTTGACTCCCGCGATTTCTTCAACACCGGTGCAAAACCCGAGCACGTCCGCGACCAGTACGGTTTGGCATTCAGCGGGCCGATCTTCAGGAACAAAACCTTTTTCTTTTTCGACATCGAGAAGGTCCGCCAACACGATCCCGTCAACCTGGAAGGCTTCGTGCCAACCGATTTGATGAGACAGGGTGACTTTTCCGAGTTGCTTGCGCTGGATAATCCGGTCACGATCTTTGACCCCGACCCCGCGAAACTGTCCTGCGATGCTAACGGATGTACGCGCCCTCCATTTGAAACACCGAACGTAATCGACAAAATTGACCCCATCGGGCAGAACATCATCAACCTGTATCCGGAACCCAACGTGGACGGCGCGGTTTTCCCCGACCCCAACTTCCGCAAGGTGCTGTTAACTAACCAGCCCTACTGGCAATATGACATCAAGCTCGATCACCAGATCAGCCCGAACCACAAGATCAACGGGCGCTATAGCTACAATCACAATGAGTACACCGTTCCCACCGTGCTGGGAAGCGGCGATCAGGGCGATGGCGTGATCTATCTCACCAGCGTGCACAATGTTGGCCTGGAATACAACTGGGCGGTCAAGCCCACGATGCTGTTCTCGAGCCGGTTCAGCCTGGACAGGGTGGTTGCTCCGGGAATCTCGAACAATTACCCAACGCTTGAGAGTGTGGGATTCCCGTCGATTCTGGCGGCGAACGGGTTGCACCGCATGCCGACCATCCAAACCTCGGGGGAGAGCCTCAATTTATTCGACCAATGCTGCGTGGACACAAACTTCGCTCATACCCTTTGGACTTATTCGGCCGCCTTGCAGTGGGCAGTGGGACGACATTCGATCAAGTTCGGTGGAGAACAGCGCCAGTTCTTCAACAACTTCTGGCAGCCTAACAATCCGACCGGACTTTTCGACATCAACCGCGACGTAACCACCTCGTCACCGAACCAGGGTCTGGGAGATGCGAACGAAGGGTTTTCCTTTGCCACGCTGCTGACCGGATTTGCCTATTCCGGCGAGCTCAACATCATTCCGGCAGTGGCGGACAAATCGACGGAGACCGCTTTTTTCGTGCAGGATGACTGGAAGGTTACGCACAAACTCACGGTCAACCTGGGATTGCGCTACGAATGGAGCAACCCTTACACCGAACGGTTCAACCGCTCACAATTCAGCAATTTCACTGGCGATTCGGGAATCAACATCGACGGTATCGGGGAGATCATCGGAACCACGAATTTTGCCGGTGGTTCCCGGCGTTCGGTGCCGGTCGATCGCAACAACTTCGCACCCCGGGTCGGCTTCGCTTACCAGTTAACCCCCAACACCGTTCTGCGTGCCGGAGCTGGTGTGTTTTACGGAATGAACGTGGCGACAAACTTTCAGTACGCCGGCACGGCTTTCCGCAAGTCGGCGCAGATCAAGTTCACGAAGAATAATTTTCAGGACCAGTTCGCACACTTTGACGATCCATTTCCGGCCGGTTTGTCGCCTGCGCAAGGAACCAAGTACGGCGCGCTGGCAAATTGGGGGTTCGACAACGGAAACGATCTGGGAACGCAGACGGCGCGCAATGCGGAAATCTACCAGTGGAATCTCGGAGTGCAGCACCTCTTCCCTGGGGGGATTGTGTTGGCGGCCGACTACTCTGCAAACCGCAGCACGCATCTACCTTGGGCGGGAACCAACAGTACGCGAAATCGCAATTTTCTCTCGTCGGCTGCGCGGAACCAGGCGATTGTCGATGCCGGAAATGCTGGCCTGTCGCCCTCGGACTATCTGAACGAAAACCTGGACAATCCGTTCCGTTGTCTGTTCAACACCGTGGACGCACAGGACAATGCCTGTCCCGCGCCTCCGATCTTCAACGAACTCGACTCCGTCTACAACGATGCCCAGATTCCGCGGCTGAACCTGTTGCGGCCGTATCCGCAATTTGATGGATCGTTCACGGGGCTGCCGCTCCTGCTGGCCACTTCCTCGTATCATTCGCTGCAGGTCCGCTTCCAGAAGCGCACCAGCCACAACGTGAGTTTCGAGGGCAACTACACATTCTCGAAGGCAACGGACGACTCGTCGTCGGGAGCCAACGCCTGGGTTGGCAACCTTCAGTTTGACAACCCGCAAGTCCTCGACAATCTGAAAGCCGAGCACGGCATCAGCGCCAACGATGCCACTCACCGCTTTGTGCTGGCGGTCATCTACGACCTGCCCTTCGGCCGCGGCCGGTGGATCGGCGGCGGGATGAACCGCATTGCAGATGCAGTCGTGGGCGGTTGGTCACTGGATTCGGTCATGACGCTCCAGAGCGGCCAGCCGATTGCGATTTTTATGGATAGCCCTCAGTTGGCCGACGGCAACCAGCGTCCCGATGTCACTTGTTCTAACTTGACGACGGGAATCAGCTTCTATCGAGCGGCGGCCTTACAGGAGCCTTACCTCAACACCGACTGCTTTGGCGATCCCGGAGACCAGGTTCCGGGTAATGCGCCCCGTCACTTTTCCAATCTCCGCGGGCCGGGGATTCGGAACCTCGATCTGTCTCTGTCAAAGGAATTTGAAATCCGCGAGGACATGAAACTGCAGATTCGGGCCGAGATGTTCAACGCCACCAACACCCCGCGCTTCGCGTTTCCCAACTCAGCGTGGGGCGCCGAAGGCTTCGGCAAAGTGGAATCCACCCCCAACAGCAACTTCCGTAAGATGCAATTCGGGGTGCGATTCCAGTTCTAGTTCTAAACGGGCCAGGGGCGGACCCTCGGTTATGGGGCCGCCCCTTTTCTTCTTTGGTTTCCGCTGAGGAGGGTTGCGGATGCGCCGACGGGATTTCCTGAGGGCGAGCGGCGCGGCTGTTCTCGCTACGGGGCTCGTCGCCAGACCGTCTCAGAGGGATTCATGAGTCGTCATCTTTCCAGAACTCTGCTTTCGTTCCTGATTCCGATCGCGCTCTCCCTTTTCGCCGCGGCCCCCGCTGTCGGCCAGGACTGGACACACTACGTCCGCATCGCCGCCTGGTCCCTTCACTCGAAGGACGATGCTCCACGCATCGCGCGCGAGGCGCAAGACAGTCACGTCCTCGGAATCGAAGTCGACAACGACATCACGGGCCGGTACGAAAGCTTTCTGCATCCAGAAGAAAAGCTGGCGGCGATTCGCGCAGTGGCAGAGGAAGCCCACAAAGTTGGGAATCACGCCTTCGTCTATATCGCGGGCCTGGAGTGCATCACGGCCAATACCGATCAGTCACCACATTCGCTGGCCAAGGACCATCCCGACTGGCTACAGCGTAAGCTCACAGGAGAGCCGGCAATTTTCGGAGGAGGCACTGCCTTCTGGATTGCCAAAGGCGACGAAGACGTGTGGATCAGTCCCTACGCGCCGGACTGGCGCAAGACTTACATGGACCGCGTGCGCCAGATCGCAGCCACCGGCATTGATGGAATTTACGTCGACATCCCATATTGGATGACTCACTTCGACGGCTGGGAGAACTCCTGGGCAAGCTTCGACGACTACACGGTCGCAGCATTCAAACAGCAGGCTGGACTGGATGCCAAGCGCGATCTGAAGCTCGGTGACTTCTCCGACCCGAACTTTCGCAAGTGGGTGGATTTCCGCATCCAGACCATCACCAACCTCATGCAAGAGATCGATCAGACCGCGAAGTCGGTCAATCCAAAGATCAAGACGATTCCTGAGATTTATCCCGGAATCGAGGAAGAGGCAGTACGCGTGGGCGCCGATGTCTACAGCCTTTACGCCGTGAACGATGCCATCGCGCACGAGTACGAATTTGGCGGCGGCGATCACATGGCATCCTCGCGAACCCCGCTCGACTGGTTTCGCTACCAGGTGGGGATGGCGTCGTTCCGCGCCTTCGCCGAGGGTAAACCCACCTGGATCCTGAACTATTCCTGGGACGGCGACAGGACCATCGCCCCGCGCGACGCCATGGAGAATCTCTTCATGTCGCAGCTAATGGCTGGCGCGAACGTTTGGGACGCGCGCGGCCACGTCATGTCGGGATCGAATGATCTTGAAACTCGTAAGCGGGTATTCGCCTGGATTGCAGAACATGAGAAGACGTTCTACCAGCGGCGACTGCCCGTGAAACCGATTGGCGTCTATTTCTCGCCGGCGACTCGGAACTACTTTCCCAAGGAGTTTCTGCGTTCGTACCAGGGCATCCTGATTCTGCTGATGCAGAAACATCTTCCCTACGCAGTAGTAACGCCGCGAACGATCGCCCAGTTCAACGGCAGCGCGCTCATTCTTCCCGACGTGCGCCTGCTCGACGAAACCGAGCGAAATTCGTTACGAACGCTTGCGAAGGCCGGAGGGAAACTCGTGATCACCGGCGCGGACGCAACCGGACTCTCACCACAGGAAAACATCATTCGCTTTGGCGACTGCCCTGGTAAAGGGTATCTGCAAGCTCTGGAGAGCAATTTCGCGGGGACGTCTCCGTCGAGCCAAACTTCATTCCTTCAGAAATTGCCGGCGAATGCGGAGGTGAGTATCGAAGCTTCTCCCGCAGTGGCAACTCACATTGCCAGGGTCAGAGGCAACCTGCACCTATACTTCGCGAACTTCAAAGGCCTTCGCGGAGGCGAGAATGCACGCCAGGAGCCCGAAGCCGGCGTGCGCATCACTGTTAATGCCGGCGGCAAGGCCAGATTCCTGCCCTTCTTGGGCAAGGAGCAGGAACTTCACGGCGAGCGAAAAGGGAACGCTACGGTCTATCAGCTTCCGCCGATTCTCAGAGGCGGAGTTTTCTGGATCGAGTAACGGCCGGCTGTCCCTACTGCAGCGGCGGGACTGCTCCGTCGCACGCCGCGATCGCGCCCACGGAAGAGCGAATCACGCCGTCGGCAAACGAACAGAAGTAGCGCGTCCCGGTCTTGTTTGGGACGGCTGGAGCCGCAACGACCTCGTAGGCCGCGGCCGGGGTTCCGCTCACGCCCGTGATGATGAAGTTGTATCCGCTCTTGTTGCCGGAGGCAAGCTGCGTGTCGATCAGGCACGCACTGGCGGAGTTGGGCGGAGAGCAGGCAGTCCCTCCGAGCGCGGCCAGCGTGGCGGCGTAGCCGGCCGTCGGATAAGCCGAGAGATAGGAAATCTGCGCGGTGTTAATGGCTTTGATCGCGCCCACCGCGGACGCCTCGTTGGCGGACATGCGAGCGCGCAACAGATTGGGAATGGCGATCGAAGCGATAATCAGGATGATGGCGACAACGATCAGCAACTCGATAAGTGAGAAGCCTTTTTGTTCTTTTTGTCTCTGCATCTGGAACTCCTAGCTTACTTGTCTGAAGTGGGCTCCTGGAGCCAAGTCCGGCGGTCCATAGCCAGTTCAAGCTGCCGGAATACGTCCTGTCTCGAAGCGTAGACCGCCGAGATCAGCCGCGTCAAGGCCGCTGCTGAGTTAAGACTCGGCGGAAGCAAAAGGATTGCAGCTTTGTGCGCGCTGCGTGCACAGAAAGCGCATTCACTCAGACTATCGGCCCCTTTAGCGTTACACATTCGGCCGCATGTCGCTCGAAGTACCCCCCGCCGCGGGAATGTAGCAATTGAGAGTGTAGTCCATCACCATGCGATCGGCGTTGAAACGCCAGCCCAGAGTACGGATGGTGCGCTTCATGCGTTTGATCCAGCCACGCGGCAGACCATCGCGGTCGCGATGGTAAAAAAGAGGAATCACCTCTTCGCTCAGAACCCGGAGCAGATCTTCGCCATCGCGGGTATCGTGGACGCTCATGTCGGAATGTGTTCTGCCGGTTCCAATTGCGAAGCCGTTCAGGCCGTCATAGGCCTCCGCCCACCAGCCGTCCAGAATTGAAAGATTCAATCCGCCGTTGAGAACCACTTTCTGCCCGCTGGTGCCGGATGCTTCGAGCGGCCGCCGCGGATTGTTGAGCCAGACATCGACTCCCTGAACAAAATGACGGCCAACATTGATGTCATAGTCCTCGACAAAAACAAACTTGTCGCCAAACTGCCGATCACGCATCAGCCGAGCGATCTGCTGGAGAACGCGCTTTCCAGGTTCGTCGTGAGGGTGCGCTTTGCCGGCAAACACGAACTGCACCGGCCGTTTCGGGTCGTTCACCATGGATGCCAGCTTTTCGAGATCGCGCAAAATTAGATCAGCCCGTTTGTAGGTCGCAAAGCGGCGAGCGAATCCGATGGTGAGCGCATCCTGACTGAGTACGCGTTCGAGCCTTTGCAGCACTTTCTGCGGTTCGTCACGGCGCTCCGCCTGCTCGACCGCACGTCGCCGCACGAATTCCAGCAATCGCGACTTCAGGTTGAGATGCGTCTCCCAAAGTTCGCCATCATCCACGTCCTCGATTCCTTCCCAGATTTTGGCCTCGCTACTGCGCTGGTGCCATCCCGAACCGAGATGCCGGTCATAGAGACGAAACATCTGGGGAGCCAGCCAGGAAGGAACATGTACGCCATTGGTGATGTGTCCGATGGGAACGCTGTCTTCCAGCTTGCCGGGCGAGAGTCCGGTCCACATAGCGCGGGATACCTCGCCGTGCAAGGCAGAAACAGCATTAGCGCGACGGGAGAGCCTCAGACCCAGCACGGTCATACAGAAGAGCTCGTCGACGTTTGGATTCTCGCGTCCCAGCCCCATGAAACTCTCTTGCGAAAGGCCGAGGGCGTCACGCAGGGGGCCAAGATGCTCTTCGATCAAATCGGCGTCAAAGCGATCGTGGCCTGCAGGCACCGGCGTGTGAGTCGTAAAAACAACTTCACGCGAGACGCGCGGCACGGCGCGTTCAAAGCCGATGCCTTCGTCTTCCATCCGCATGCGAACCGCATCCAGCACGGCAAATCCGCTGTGCCCTTCGTTCAGATGAAGCACCCCGGGTTGGAGGCCCAGTTGTCTGAGAGCGCGCAGGCCTCCCACCCCGAGCAGCAACTCCTGGCGAATCCGGATGCGACGATCGCCGCCATACAAGCGCGAAGTCAATTCCCGATCTTCCGGATGATTCCCTTCAACGTCCGAGTCAAGCAGAAACAGATCGCAGCGCCCGACTTTCACGCGCCACACCTTCGCCCGAATGGAGCCAGCCCGCGTGTCGATTTGCACAACCACCGGCTGGCCATTCTTGCCGATGGCCGTTTCCATCGGAAGATGGGTGACGTCGGTCTCGAGATACTCTTCATGTTGCCAGCCGTCGCGATCCAGTCGTTGCCGGAAGTATCCCTGACCGTAAAACAACCCCACTCCGACCAGGGGGATATCCAGATCGGATGCGCTCTTGATGTGATCGCCGGCCAGCACTCCCAGCCCACCCGAATAAACCGGGAGGGACTCGTGCAGGCCAAACTCCGCCGAAAAATACGCCACCGGGCGAGTTCGCAAAATCCCCGCATGTCGCGCGCCCCAGGTTCGCTCCGCCTCCTGGTATTCGAGCAGGCGCCGGTAGGCGTAGTTGATCCGGCTGTGCAGAACAAGCTCGGCGGCGCGCGTCTCCAGCTTTGCCAGGGGGAATTCTCCCAGCAGTGAAACCGGATTGTGATTGAGTTCGCGCCAGCGCACCGGATCAAGGTCGTGGAACAGCCCCGCGGAATCATGATCCCAACTCCACCACAAGTTGCGGGCCAACGCCCAGAGCCGCTCTTGAGAAGGAACAATGAAGCGGTCGAGTGTACGGGCTTCGCTCACCACCGGCGCCACCTGGGTGGCAGCCTCGGTCAACATCCGAATTTCATCTTCGGGGAAAGCTCGCGCTTCGACCGTTTGTACTACCAAAACGCCTTGCAGCACGCCGCGATCGATGAGCGGAACGCCCAGAAACGACTGGTAGGCATCCTCACCCGACTCTTTGAAATACTTGAATCGAGGGTGCTTTTTAACCTGCTCAACCGCGACGGGCCGGACCTGCTCGGCGACCAGGCCGGCGAGCCCCTCGTGAATGCCCATACGAAGAGTGCCTATACATTCGCGGCGGAGCCCGAGCGTCGCCGCTAGCACGAGGTTGGCGCGGTCCGGTTCGAGCAGATATGCAGAGCAAACGTCGGTACCAAATCGCCCGGCGATCAAGGCGACCACGTTCATCAAGGTCTCGGCCGGCTTGCCCCCTTCTGCCGCGAGGTTGGCGATTTCGTCCAGCCTCAGCACATAGCTGGCATCGCGCGAAGTCAAATCCTGCTCCGGATCTTCAACTGCTTCCTGATGTTGGTCCAATCTGGTAAAGCCTCCATGGGACACACTTCGGGTCTAGGAGATGATCCGCGGAATCGAGAAAATGGATGGTACTCTCGGCCAAAGGAATCCCCATTTCCATTTTACGATGCAGACGGGGAATCCACATACTTGTTGGCCAGTATCGCCAAAGATTCGAGTCCCGACACGCCCTCTTTCTTGGTCCGAAAGGACAGCCCTAAAATGACTTACGCCGAGCGGAAATCATGGTATCGAACTCAGGAATGAGTCTCGACTGCACAAATGAAGCCATTCGTATAAGATTAGCCCTGCAATTCTTCGCGGGCTATAACCCTGCCCAGGGATCCGAACTTGTATCTCAGGCCCAAAACCCTTGATGAAGCAGTCGTTCAGCTGAAGGTATCGGGAATTCAGGTCCTGTCTGGAGGTACGGATTTCTATCCTGCGCTGGGCGATCGGATCGCGCAGGAACCCGTAATGGATATCTCCGGCCTGGGAGAGCTCCGCGGAATCTCCGATGATGCCAACTACATCCGCATCGGTGGCCTGACCACGTGGACAGATGTCATCCAGACGCCATTGCCCCGCTGTTTCGATGCGCTCAAGAATGCGGCGCGGGAGGTTGGCTCCGTCCAGATTCAAAATCGAGGGACGGTGGCCGGAAATCTCTGTAACGCCTCGCCAGCGGCCGATGGAGTGCCCCCGCTGCTCGCGCTCGACGCGGAAGTAGAACTGACGTCCAGCACGGGATCTCGCCGCATGCCGCTGGCTGAATTCATCGTCGGAAACAGGAAGACGCAGCGCCGGGCGGACGAGCTCTTGACTGCGATTTGGGTCCCACGAACGTTGGAGCACGCACGCTCAACATTTTTAAAGTTAGGCGCGCGCCGATATTTAGTCATCTCGATCTCGATGGTTGCGGTAGTCATTCTGGTGGATGCCGGCAAAGTCGCTGCGGCCCGGGTGGCGGTAGGTTCCTGCTCAGTTGTCGCGCGGCGGCTGACCGCATTGGAGCGCGAATTGGTAGGCGATTCCGTTTGCGACGGATTGGGCGCTCGCGTCACGCCTGATCATCTGGCCCCTCTCTCTCCGATCGATGATGTTCGCGCCACGGCGGAATACCGTCGCGACGCCTCTTTGACCCTCGTTCGACGGGCACTCGATGCCTGCGTGGAGGCGGCCTGAATGGCGACGACACGCGAGTTGCAGGCAGACGTCGACACGGGGGCTATTGCATTCTCAGTCAATGGACGCAGTGTCGTTGCGTCGAGTTCTCCGTCGCAGCGACTCTCGCGCGTACTGCGCGAAGAGCTGGGGCTGACCGGGACCAAAGTAGGATGCGATGCCGGCGACTGCGGCGCTTGCACAGTTCTTTTGGACGGCGAGCCCGTCTGCGCCTGCCTGGTAGCAGCGGGACAAGTTGCAGGGCACGAGATAACGACCGTTGAAGGATTGCAGCAGTCACCGACTGGCGCGCGCCTACAACAGTCCTTCCTGACACACGGCGCTGCGCAATGCGGAGCGTGCACTCCCGGGATGCTGGTCGCCGCCACAGCTCTGTTGGATAAGAATCACGCACCAAACGAATCCGAAGTCATGGACGCGATTGGCGGGGTGCTGTGCCGCTGCACGGGATATCGCAAAATCATCAACGCTGTCCTTGACGCTCAATCGACCGCTGCGCCCGAGGTTTCGCCGGAGTCCGGTAACGCGGTCGGCCAGCGGCTGATCCGCCTGGACGGCAAAAAGAAAGTTGAAGGCAGCGAGATTTTTGGCGCCGATGAGACTCCAGCCGGTGCGCTCGCCGTTCGAGCCATCCGTAACCCCCACCATCGCGCGCGATTTCAGTTCGGCGACCTGGATTCATTCGTCCACGACCACCCGGGAATTCATGCGATTCTGACCGCGAAAGATGTGCCTGGAAGAGACTGCTATGGAGTAATCCCTCGGTTTGCGGATCAGCCCGTCTTCGCCCATAACGAAGCTCGCCATCGCGGCGAAGCCGTTGCGGCAGTTGTAGGCGATCCGGCGATGATTGAAGCTCTCGATCCGGCGAGCTTCCCTGTGGTCTGGGAAGAACTGCCCGCGCTGAAGGAGATCGACGCAGCCCTTGCGCCCGGGGCGCCGCGAATCCACGCCAACCGCGAAGAAAACGTGCTGGTGCGGGGACGTGTAGTCCGCGGAGACGTAGATCGCGCGCTAGCGGAGGCCGACGTCACCGCCGAAGGCGAGTACGAAACCGGCTTCGTCGAGCACGCGTACATTGAGCCGGAGGCCGGATTCGCGCGACGAATCGGCGACCACATCGAAATTCAGGCCTGCACGCAATCGCCCTACATGGACCGCAGCGACATCGCGATCATTCTCGGCATCCCGCCAGAAAACGTGCGCATCATTCCGACCGCTGTCGGCGGAGGCTTCGGCGCGAAACTCGATCTCTCGGTTCAACCTTTCCTAGCACTCGCGGCATGGCATCTGCGGAAACCCGTACGAATGGTTTATTCGCGCACCGAATCCATAACCTCGACCACCAAGCGCCATCCCGCCCGCATGCGTCTTCGCGCCGGCTGCACGCGCGATGGCAAGCTCCTAGCGCTCGACTTCACCGCCGACTTCAACACCGGCGCTTATTCCTCGTGGGGTCCCACGGTGGCGGCTCGCGTTCCGGTGCATGCTTCCGGTCCTTATTATGTACCGCATTACCGCGCCCTCACGCGGGCCATCCACACGAACCTGGTGCCGGCAGGCGCCTTTCGAGGCTTCGGAGTACCGCAGGCCGCGATCGCACAGGAACAACTTTATGACGACCTGGCCGATCGCGTCAGTATGGACCGGCTGGAATTTCGAATCCAGAACGCGCTCGACGATGACACGCCAACCGTAACCGGACAGGTAATGGGAGAAGGAGTCGGCATTCGCGCCTGCTTTGAAGCCTTGCGCCCCAAGTGGCAAGCCGCGCGCAAACACTCTGCTGAGTTCAATTCCCAAACCACTGATCCCCTTCGCCGCGGAGTAGGAATCGCCGGCATGTGGTACGGCTGCGGCAACACGTCCCTGCCGAATCCGTCCACGGTGCGAATTGGACTGAAGCGCAACGGCCGCATCGCGCTGCACCAGGGCGCAGTGGATATTGGACAAGGGTCGAACACCATCGTGACCCAAATCTGCGCCGACGCCCTCGGCGCTCCGATCGATCGCTTCGACCTGATCTCCGGAGACACCGCAATCACGCCGGACTGCGGCAAGACGTCGGCCTCCCGTCAGACCTTCGTAACCGGAAAGGCCGCGCACATGGCCGGGTCTCAGCTGCGCAACGCGATCCTCGCGCTCGTGAAGGGTTGCGCCTGCACCACCATTCAATTCGAAGATAACCGCGTGACGGTACAAGAGAAGGATAAAATCCACACACTCTCTCTCGGCGACATGCCACTCGATAAAAACGGATACGTCATCACAGCTGAGGCCACGTTCGATCCGCCCACCAGCCCGCTCGACCAGGATGGCCAAGGCACTCCATATGCCCTGTTCGGCTTCGGCGCACACATGGCGGAGATCGAAGTCGACGCCGAACTAGGCACAGTGCGCGTTCTCAAAGTCACCGCCGCGCACGATGTAGGACGCGCCATCAATCCGACTTTGATTGAAGGACAGATCGAAGGAGGGGTAGCGCAAGGTCTGGGAATGGCGCTAATGGAAGAATTCTTTCCCGGCCAAGGCGAGAACCTTCATGACTACCTCATCCCATCGGCGGGCGACATTCCGCCGGTGGAATCGATTCTCATCGAAGATCCATCCCCCATTGGCCCGTTTGGCGCAAAGGGGATCGGTGAGCAGGCCGTAATTCCGACCGCGCCCGCAATCCTGAATGCGTTACATGACGCCGTCGGCGTCCGCGTGCGCAAAACACCCGCCACTCCAGACCGCGTGCGTGCTGCGATTCTGGCGGCCGAAACTAAGACAGGAGACCAGCGTGGCTGACGACGCCATCCGCTGCGACGCCTGTCCCGTGCTCTGCTACATCAAGCCCGGCCGGACAGGCTCCTGCGACCGCTACGGCAATCAGGACGGCCAACTCGTCCGCCTCGATCCCCACGTCATGCTCGAGCGTGCGCAGTCGCGTGGCGAGTCGCTGGTGCCCTTTCTTGGAAAGAGCCGCGAGTGGGACGGCACCCTCGTCAGCGATGCCGAGACATTCGTAACCGCCATCGGCGCGGGCACGACCTATCCCGACTACAAGCCCGCGCCCTTCATTATTTCGTCCGAGGTCGCGGGCGTGGACATGGTCACGGTGGTGACCGAGGGCATTTTCAGCTATTGCGGCGTGAAGCTCAAGATCGATACTGACCGCCATCTGGGAGCCGAGTGCAGCACCGTCCGCGCGCAAGGCGAGCCCTTCGGACACGTGACCACCGGCGAGTACGGATCGCAAATGCTCTCGCTCGGCGGAGTCCGCCATCTGACCGGCGGCAGCCGACATGAAGGCACCGTGACGTGCGACACGCTGCTGAACCTCTGCAACGGCAAGCCCGTCGAGCTGGAGATTGAAGACGGTGCGAAGGTCGTGGTCCAAGCCGACAAGCCGCCGATCGTCGACGGCGTCCGGGAAGAGCGAATGCGCGTCGGCTGCGGCTCGGCGACAATCGGGATGTTTGCAAAACAGTGGCACGGAAAAGTCGACGAAGTCGTAGTCGTGGACGATCACATCACCGGAGTCCTGTCAGAGCATCAAGCCGGAAAACTGCTAGGCATCCCAGAAACCGGAATCAAGATGAAGGGACGCCGCTCGACTCCAGGGCGCTATTTCAAAGTAGCCGAGCCCGGTACGTCCTGGGGCGGAACGAATATTTCCGATCCGCTCTCGATTCTCGCCCCGTTCGATCCCGAAGCCGCGAAGCCCGGGTTGCGCCTGCTGATGGTAAGCACGACCGGCGAACAATACGCATACTTCGAGCTGGACGAAGCGCTCCGCCCCGTAGAAAAAGACTTGCCTGATTCCCTGCGCGAGTCCGTCTCACGCATCAAGGAAAATTGCGAGCCCGCCCTCTGCACCGTCCTCTTTATGGGTGGCGCCGGCGGATCCTTGCGCGCCGGTGTGACCGAGAATCCGGTCAAACTCACGCATTCGGTCCGCGACGCTCTCACTCGCGTGACCTGCGGTGGCGCGCCGGTTTATGTGTGGCCAGGCGGCGGCATTACGATCATGGTGGATGTGAGCCGCATGCCTGAAAATGCATTTGGCTACGTGCCGACGCCGGCACTGGTGGCTCCGATTGAGTTCACTCTGAAGCTTTCAGACTATGCGACGCTGGGCGGTTACATGGATCATGTGCGCCCGCTGCGGTCGATCCATCGCGATGAAGATGGTCGACGGCGCATGTCGCCGCGGGCGGACAATCCCTGGCCACTTGGAAAGGCCGACGCAGGAAAATGAATTCGCGCGCGCAAATTCGGATGCTTGCCGACGGCCGCCGCCTGCACATGCACGACGGGCCGATTGACCTGGTGCTCGAAGCTTTCGGAGACGCCCGCGAAAGCGAAGCCGCCTATCGGGCAGCAGCAACGCGCTTCGTCACAGTCTTGGACGAACTGTGCAACGAACTAGCATTCTTGCGCCAGCCTACCCGCGCTGACGGCCCGTTGCCCGCCGGTCCGATCGCACGCACGATGTTAGCCGCAGTAAGACCCTATGCTTCCCGGACATTTATTACTCCGATGGCCGCGGTGGCCGGAGCGGTGGCAGAAGAAATTCTCGAAGCCATGACGACCGCTGCAGAACTCTCGCGAGCCTACGTGAACGACGGTGGTGACATTGCGCTGCACCTCAGCCCCGGCGAGAAATTCGTCGTCGGCATGGTCGAGCGCCCAGACCATCCGTCATTATTCGGCACGACCACCATCGATGCCAGTCAGCCGGTTCGCGGCATTGCAACCAGCGGCTGGCGCGGCCGCAGTTTTTCGCTAGGCATTGCCGATGCCGTCACGGTACTGTCCGATACCGCCGCCATGGCCGACGCCGCAGCCACGATCATTGCCAACGCGGTCGACCTGCCGGGACACCCAAATATTAAACGCGTTCCCGCATGTGATCTCGCACCGGACAGCGATCTCGGCGAGCGACTGGTCACGCAGTTGGTCGGCGAACTCAGCCCTGACGAAATTCATGACGCGCTCTCCGCTGGAGTTCGTGTCGCGGAGTCATTGCGAGTCGCGAACTTTATTCGCGCAGCGGCGCTCAATTTGCGTGGCGAAACCCGCGTTGTCGCCGGAGGGCAAGGCTCCTTGTCCGTGGCCGACTCGGACGCCGAAAGGAATCTGGTTCATGCCTGAAATCCAGGTTCGCAAGCGACTTCTCTCTGTCGAGGAAATCTTTCACGAAGGCGGTCCGGTCGCGCAGAAACCGTTGCAACGCGCCGCTGCATTGGCCGTGATTCGAAATCCATTTGCCGGCTCCTACGTAGAAAAAATCGAAGGCTTCATGGATGACCTGAAGCCCCTCGGCATTGAGATGGCGCAGTCGCTGGTCAAAGCGCTGGGCGGAGATGCGAAGCTGGTGGAGGGTTATGGCAAGGGCGCGATCATAGGATCGTCGGGCGAGATCGAACACGGCGCTCTCTGGCACGTCCCCGGAGGCTACGCGATGCGCGAAGTCCTCGGCGGTGCGAAAGCAATTGTCGCGTCCACCAAGAAAGTCGGCGGCCCGGGTACAAGGCTCGACGTGCCAATCACGCACATCAACGCTTCCTACGTGCGCAGCCACTTCGACGCCATGGAGGTCGGTTTCAGTGATGCCCCACGCGCCGACGAGATCCTTCTGGCATTGGTCATGACGACGGGCCCTCGCGTTCACGCCCGCCTCGGCGGACTGAAAGCCTCCGAGATCAAGGGAGAGGACGGCCTCCGATGACAGCAAAAGCGAAGATCCGCAAGATCGCCATCTTCGTCGAAGAAACCTGCACTGAGATGGGCCGTTCAGTAGTTCCGCGCACGCGACGCGCCGCCGCGGTAGCGGTGATCGAGAATCCGTACGCGGGAAAATACGTTGATGATCTCTCCGAATTGATGGCCATCGGCGAAGAACTGGGTGAGTTGCTGACCCAGCGCGCCGTGGCAGCGCTCGGAATTCCGGGAACTGCAGTCCAGAGTTATGGCAAAGCCGCAGCCGTAGGGGAGAATGGCGAAATCGAGCACGCCGCGGCCATTCTGCATCCGAAGTTGGGCACGCCCGTGCGTCGCGTACTGGGTAAGGGCGCAGCCCTAATTCCTTCGTCGAAGAAGCGCGGCGGACTGGGGGTTGTGCTCGACATTCCGCTCGGCCACAAAGACGCCGCTTACGTTCGCAGTCACTTCGATGGAATGGAAGTGCGCCTCAACGACGCACCGCGCGCCAACGAGATCATGGTTGCGATCGCGGTGACGGATAGCGGGCGTCCGCTGCCGCGCGTGGGCGGCCTGACCAAAGACCAGATCAAGGGCGAGGACGGGTTGCGGTAGCTGGAACTAGTGATCTACTAATATAGAGCTCATGATTTCCAGGCGCGTGTTCATTGCTGGTTCAGCTGCCCTTGTCGCTTCGCAACGCGCCACCGAAAAATCCGCGCCAAAAGCGCGATCGACAGTCGTCAACGACGTTCATTCTCAGCTCAACTCCACTCATGTCTTGGAAATCGTAGAGCCGCGATCACTCGCCGATGTGCAGCGGATCGTCCACACTGCACGTAAAGATCGAAAACCAATTTCGGTGGCGGGTGGGCGGCATGCAATGGGAGGACAACAGTTCGGTACTGACACAGTGCTCATCGATATCAGAAGGTTGAATCGGGTGCTCAGGCTTGATCCCCAGCGTGGAATTTTGGAGATCGAAGCTGGAATTGAGTGGCCACAACTCATCGATGGCTATCTCGCTTTGCAGAAGGGGCAGACCCAGACTTGGGGTATCGCCCAGAAGCAAACCGGTGCTGACCGACTGACCATGGCTGGAACAATCGCCGCCAACGCGCATGGACGCGGGCTGACGATGAAACCATTCGTCAGTAACGTTGAGTCTTTTATTCTAGTAGATGCCACGGGCATGGCACACACGTGCAGTCGAACTGAAAACCAGGAGTTATTTCGACTCGTTCACGGCGGGTATGGTCTTTTCGGAATCGTTACCTCGGTTCAACTCCGTTTGATTCCGCGAGAAAAGATCGAGCGGGTTGTGGAGATCCGCAACGTGGATGACTTGATGGCCGGATTCGAGAAGCGCATTTCTGAAGGATTCAAGTACGGCGACTTCCAGTTCGCTATCGAGCACGAGTCGGACGACTTCCTACATAAGGGCGTTTTCTCGTGCTATCGCCCTGTGCCAATGCAGACGCCAATTCGATCCAACGAGAGACAACTTTCAGATGAGGATTGGAGGCAGTTGTTGTATTTGGCTCACACCGACGGGAAGAAGGCATTTGAACAATATGCGAGCTACTATCTCTCGACGAATGGCCAGTTATTTTGGTCCGATACTCACCAATTGAGTATCTACCCCGACAACTACCATCGCGAAATCGACCAGAAGCTCCATGCTTCTTATCCTGCCAGTGAAATCATCACGGAGATCAACGTCCCACGATCTGCACTAACGGGATTCCTCGATGAAGTGCGAGACGATTTTCGCAGGAACAAGGTCGAGTTGATCTACGGCACTGTTCGCCTCACTGAGCGCGATGATGAGAGCTTCTTGCCGTGGGCAAAACAGCCCTATGCATGCACCATCTTTAACTTGCACACCGTGCACAACCCGGAGGGACTCCGCCGTTCTGCCGAAGCTTTCCGAAGACTCATTGACATGGCGTCGCAACGCGGTGGCACCTACTATTTAACCTACCATCGCTATGCTATTCGAAAGCAGATTGAGAGCTGCTATCCGCAGTTCGCGGAATTCCTTCAGTTAAAGAAGAAATACGATCCTGAGGAACGGTTCCAGAGCGATTGGTACAGACACTACAGAACTATGTTTGCCGATCACATCACGTCCTAATGAATTGCAGACTTAGCACCCGAGGTAGCAAATGACCGTTTGGAAATCTCTGGCTCTTACTGTGGTATTTCACCTCGTTCTGCCTGCTTTTCTCTGGTCTCAAACAGCAAAAGAGAGAGTCGACCTGATGATCACCGGCGGCATGGTTGTCACTATGGATGGCCCACGCTCGATCTATGACGACGGAGTAGTCGCAGTAACCGGCGACACGATGATCGCCGTCGGCCCACGCAGCGAAATCGAAGCAAAATACACGGCCTCGCAAACGATCGACGCGAAGAACAAACTCGTGCTCCCGGGATTCATCAACGGACACACCCACGTCCCAATGACTCTCTTCCGTGGCATCCATGATGACGTCACCCTCAACGACTGGCTCTATAAGTACATCTTCCCCGCGGAAGCGAAAAACGTGACCGAAGAATTTGTCAGGTGGGGCACGCGGCTAGCCGCGGCGGAACAGATTCGGTCGGGCGTCACCACCTTCGCCGACATGTATTACTTCGAAGACGCGGTGGCGGAAGAGACCAAGGCGGCCGGCATGCGAGGCGTGCTGGGCGAGACTTTCATCGATTTCCCGGCGCCGGACAACAAGACCAACGCCGCCATGCTCGCCTACACCGAAAAGTTTCTGCAGAAGTGGCAAGGCGATCCTTTGATTCATGCGGCCCCAGCGCCGCATTCGATCTATACCTGCTCACAGAAGACGCTCCAGGATGCCGCCGCCCTGGCTCGAAAATATCATGCGCCGATCCTGATCCACGTGGCTGAGATGAAGAAAGAACTCGACGACAGCCTGAAGCAAAACGGCATGTCGCCAGTACAGTATCTGGACAAAATCGGAGTGTTGGGCCCGGATGTGGTGGCCGCGCACTGCATCTTTGTGGACGCAGCCGATCGCAAGACTCTGGCCCAGCGTCAGGTGGGCTGCGTACACAACCCGTCCAGCAACATGATGATCGCAAGCGGCGTTGCGCCAGTACCCGAGATGCGCGCCGCGGGAATTGCGGTTGGACTAGGCACCGACGGCCCAGCCGGCAGTAACAATGATCTGGACCTGATGGAAGAGATCGACCTGGCTGCGAAGCTAGCCAAGATCACCAGGATGGACCCCTTGGCCATCAACGCTAAAGCCGTAGTTGAGATGGCGACGATCGACGGCGCAAAGGCGTTGCACATGGATAAAGAAATTGGCTCGCTCGAAAAAGGCAAGAAAGCTGACCTGATTCTGATCAGCCTTGACGAACCAAACGCCGTACCGATGTACGACGTTTACGCTCAACTCGCGTACGCCCTGAAAGCTTCGGACGTAGAAACGGTCATTATCGGCGGCCGCATCGTGATGCGCGATCGAAAGTTGCTCACAGTCAACGAACCGGAAGCGATCGCCAAAGCCCACGAGTACAAGAAAAAGATAGCAGCATCGTTGGGAATTCAGTAAGACCTTGGTAGCGCCGGCATCCTGCCGGCTGTCCCGAGGGCGTCTCGCCCTCGGCGCTACGCGCGAAAACGCACGCCGGAACTCCCGGACAGCGCGCTACTTCTCCACCCCGGGCACTCGTGTCGCCGGCGGCGTGTTGCGACTGCGCTGTGTGGTGACCACGCCATCCGTAATCACCATTCCAATACCCGGCAGGTCTCCCTTCTGGATGCTGTCAAGCAGATCCTTGCCTGCTGAATGCTGCGCCTTGTCCATCAACACGAAAGATGCCTCGCGTCCGGGGGCAATCAAGCCGCAATTGAGGCTGCGCATTTTGGCCGTGTTCCCCGTGGCAAGACAGATCGCCACCTCCGCAGGAATTTCCCCCAACGCCGACAACATCGCTATCATGCGCACAATTCCCAACGGCTGAACGCCCGACCCAGCCGGTGAATCCGTACCCAAAATTACGCGCTTCAACTGACCCAGTTCCTTGGCTGTTCGCAGCGCCAACAACGCAGACCTCTCATTGCCGTTATGCACGATCTCCAACGCCCGCATAGACCGCTCACAGAGCGCAACAATCTGACCGTCGGGCAGGGCGGTGTGGCCGCCATTGACGTGTCCAATCACGTCGGCGTCCGTTTCGAGAACCATATCTTTATCGATCAGGCTGGAACCGGGGATCGACGGCCCGCCAGTGTGGATGGTGCTCTGGATGCCATACTTCCGCGCCCACCCGACCATTTGCCGCGCGGTTTTGCCATCCTTCACGCTGCCGAGCCCCACTTCGCCCAAAATCTTCACGCCCGCCGCCGCGAGTTCCTTGAAATCTTCTTCCACCATTCCATGCTCGATGACGGGAGCGCCTGCATAGATCTTCACTCCTCCGGGACGAAACGCAAGAAAGGCGCGCTGCGCAAAGATGGCCATCGCTTTCAGGCCAACCACATCCTTGGGCCGCCCGGGCGTGTGCACTTCGCCCGCCGACACCATGGTAGTGACGCCGCCGTGGAGATAGCTGTCGATCCACCCCAGCTGATTCTGACGCGGCGTCCAATCGCCGCATACCGGATGCACGTGGCTGTCGATCAGACCGGGCGCAAGGGCGACACCCTTCGCGTCAACGGTGACGGTCGCGCCCGAGGTATCGACGTCTTTCTCTTTGCCGACGACGGAGATCCGATCACCGACAGCAACGACGGTGTCGGCATCGAGAATCGGTTGATCGAGATCCCCGCTCAGCAGCAGTCCAATATTGCGGATAACCAGTTTGGTGGGCAGTGCAGACTTCGTAGGTTCTTCGTGAGCCATAGTTCCCTTCTTCACCACTGGCGCGATTTGTCATCCGCACGTCAAGAATGCTAAAAGCATGCAGGGCGGTGGAGGCCGAAATGTTATCCCGTGACTTCGTTTTTTGGGAAGTGGATGTGCAAGCCGATTTCATGCTGCCCGGCGGCAAGCTCTACGTACCCGGCGCCGAGAAGCTGTTGCCGAACATTCGCAAGCTGACCGATGCCGCCCGGCGGGACGAAGTATTTCTGGTCTCGCACGGATGCTTTCATCCACCCAATGATCCCGAGTTCCAGCAGTTTCCGCCCCACTGCCTGAAAGGGACGCCCGGAGCAGAGTTTGTCCCGGAAGCGCTGGCCGACAAGTTCGCGCGCATCGAAAATCGCCCGACCGAAAAATTGCCGGAAGATCTCACAAACTATCAACAGATCGTTCTGGAAAAGCAGACGCTCGACATCTTTGACACCCACCACGCTGATGCACTGGTGGAACGCCTAGGCAGCTCTCCGGAGTTCGTCGTGTTCGGCGTAGTAACCGAATACTGCGTCAACTACGCCGCGAAAGGCCTGTTGGCGCGAAAACGCCGAGTTACGGTAGTAAAAGACGCAATCGAAACTCTCGATCCGAAGGTAGGCGCTAAAACCATTTCAGACCTACAGAATCTCGGAGCGCGACTTATAACTACCGACGAGGCGCTCGCCAAAGTCCATCGGTAGAGACGCGGCTTGCCGCGTCTCCTTGTTCACCAGAAGCGCGGCAATTTGCCATGTCTATCAAGTTTGTTGTGTTCACAGCAGCATGCCCGCAATCGAAGCAGACATCAAATTCGCCATCGTCCCCGCCAGCATCGCGCGCACCCCCAGTCGCGCCAGTTCGCTTTTCTTGTTCGGAGCCAATGCGCCGATTCCGCCAATCTGAATTCCGATCGAGCTCAAATTTGCAAATCCGCAGAGTGCAAACGTCGCAATCGTGAACGAGCGAGGATCAAGTATCGCTTTCTGTGGACCTAGTTGGGAGAACGCTACCAGTTCATTCAACACCATCCGCGTCCCCAACAGGCTCCCAATGGCGCCGCAGTCCTGGCGGGGGACGCCGATAATCCACGCCACCGGAGCAAACAGGGCACCGAGGATCCGCTCGAGGCTCGACGGAAACCATGCCACGTGGCTGTGAGTCCAGCCCATGATTCCGTTCAGCAAAGCGATGAGCGCGAGAAATGAAATCAGCATGGCTGCGATGTTCAGCGCGAGATGCAGGCCGTCAGTGGTGCCGCGCGCGATGGCGCCAAGTACGTTTTCATTTTTCTCGGTCTCTTCCTCTTCCTCGTTCATCACCACGCGGCCCGCCGTCTTCGGCTCCTCGGTCTCGGGGACAAGCATTTTCGCCATCAACAGAGTGCCGGGGGCTGTCATGATCACCGCGCTCAGCAGGTGTTTCGGATCGATGCCAAAATAAATGTAGGCCGCCATAATTCCGCCCGAAACATGCGCCATGCCGCTGGTCATCACCGTCATCAGTTCCGATCGCGTCAGGTCCGGCAGAAACGGACGGATTGTCAACGGCGCTTCGGTTTGCCCCATGAAGATGGAAGCCGCGACGTTCAACGATTCGGCGCCGCTCGCGCCCATGACTCTCGTCATGATCACCGCCGCGATCTTGATGATGAATTGCATAATGCCGTAGTGATAAAGGACGGCAAAAAACGCGGCGATGAATATGACCGTAGGCAACACACCGAACGCAAAATAGCCAAGCGACGAACCGGGATTGGCGAGATCTCCAAACACAAAATGCGATCCCGCATACGCGTAACCCAATAACTTAGTGACCTTGTCCCCCGCCCATTGAAAGACTGCGCGGCCCGCATCGATCTTCAAGACAAATACGGCGAACACGAATTGCAGGCCCAGACCCCACCCCACCGTCTTCAGGCGAATAGCGCGGCGGTTGGTGGAAAAGGCGTATGCCAGTGCCAGCATGGTCAGGAGACCGAGAATGCCGGTGAAGCGTCCCATTTAGTGTCCCCCTTTGTGAATCGCTCGATGAATCAAAGCCGGTTTGTGGCCGGGTACTGCGTCCGAGATCGTGTAGCTGCCTTCGAGCATCTTGATAGCCCCCGCAGCCTGCGCGTCGCAATGGCAGTGGACAGTGCAAAGCGCCTCCCCGGCCGCCACCGCGTCGCCGATTTTCTTGTGGACCACAATCCCCACCGCCGGATCGACCGAATCCTCTTTGCGCTCCCGGCCACCGCCCAAAATGACGCAAGCCGTCCCAACCTGTTCGCACAGGATCCCTGAAACAAATCCCGCCCGCGGACTCAGCACATCAACCCGGTGTTTCGTAGCCGGAAGCCGCGTAGGATCGTCGATCACCGCCGGATCGCCCCCCTGCAACTCCACCATCCGCCGAAACCTGTCGAGCGCTTTCCCCGAAGCAATCGTCTGCTCAGCCAACTGCCGGCCCTCCGCGACCGACTTCGACGCGTCGCCCAGAAAAAACATCCAGGCCGCCAACTCCAGGCACAACTCTCGCAAGTCTCGAGGCCCGCCGCCGCTCAGCACTTCGATCGACTCGACGACTTCCAGCGCGTTGCCGACCATGCGTCCGAGCGGCTGATCCATGTTGGTGATCAGGGCCACCATCTGTTTGCCCATGCGCTCGCCGGTTTCGACCATCAGCTCCGCGAGGAACACCGCGTCTTCTTCCTTCTTCATGAACGCACCGGAACCAGTCTTTACGTCGAGCACCAGCGCATCGGTCCCTTCGGCCAGCTTCTTGCTCATGATGGAAGCGCAGATCAGATACGGACTCTCGACCGTCCCAGTCACATCTCGCAGCGCGTACAGCTTTCGATCAGCGGGCGCGATTCGTTCCGTCTGCCCGATCATCGAACATCCGCAAGTCTCAAGCACGCGATGGAACTCCGGCACCGTCAAGCCGACGCGAAAGCCAGGAATGGACTCCAACTTGTCGAGCGTCCCGCCGGTGTGGCCCAACCCGCGACCGCTGATCATAGGAACGTACAGGCCCGCGGCGGCAACCAAAGGCGCCAGCACCAGAGAAGTCTTGTCTCCCACGCCGCCGGTCGAGTGCTTGTCCACTTTCTTCGCTGGAAGAAACGCGAGGTCAAGCACCTCGCCCGAGTGCAGCATGGAGTTGGTGAGGGCAGCGGTCTCCTCGCCGGTCATTCCGCGCAGCACGACCGCCATCAGCCAAGCTGCGATCTGATAGTCCGGAACATCCCCTCGCGTAGCCCCGTCCACGAGGAATTCGATTTCCGCCCGCGACAAAGCGCCGCCATCC
>JBKPCG010000044.1:0-9492 GCA_046727255.1 Acidobacteriota bacterium
CATGCTGAAGCTCATTCTGGCCGACAATCAGGCGATATTCCGGGCCGGCATCGCCAAAGTGCTGGCCGTCGAAGACGAAATGCGCATCGTGGCTCAGGCGCAGACTACCGAGCAGATGCTGATGGCGCTCGACAAGTTTCGTGCCGCCGTCCTCATCATTGCCGGAGGTTTCCACTCCGACTTCAATGCCGTCCTCTCATCCGCCAATAAAAACAAAACCCGAGTAGTCATCCTCGCCGACACGGGCGAAAGCGCCCAACGTTATATGGCGTCTGGAGCCCACGGCGTCGTCTACCGCAATGTCACCAGCGCCGCTCTAGTAGACTGCGTTCGTAAGGTGGCTCGCGGCGAGACCTGGGTGCAGGATATGGCCGTGCCTAGCGAACTGACCGAGAACGATATGGTCGGATTAAGAGTGCGCGACCGCCTGACCGCCAAGGAATTGCGGATTGTGGCGCTCATCGTCCAGGGATACAAAAACAAAGAAATCGCCACCCAACTCGGAACCACCGAACAGGTCATCAAGAACTATCTGCGCAACGTCTATGACAAGATCGGGGTCTCCGACCGGCTGGAACTGGCGTTGTTTACCATTCACCACCGCATCCTGAACGAAGCCGCATCGGCAGTCGCCAATGCCGTGCCGGCACCGCCGCCGCAAGGTGCGGGCGTACCCAACTAGACTCTTCTCCAACGAAAATAGGGGCCGCCTGCGGGCGGCCTTTGTTCGTGTGGGACGGACACTTCTGTTCGTCGGCTCTAGTCTCCACGAATTCGCAAGAAGAAGAAGATGTTGACAAGTGTTACGTTACAGGCTACACTTGACCCGTCAGGTGAAGATATGGAACTTCATCCACAAAGGCTTGAAGAAGCTGTATGAGGACGAGCGTCACCGGCGTTCCACCTGATTCGGCGGATAAGCTCCGCAAAATGTTGGTATTTCTCGACAACATGGAAGACGCGGAGGAATTACGTTCGCTGCCGACATGGAAGGTGCATACACTGACCGGCGACCATAAGGGCACTTGGGGCCTCAGCGTCACGCGCAACCGACGCCTCACGTTCATTATCGACGTCAAAGAAGTCGAAATCTGCGACGTAAACTTAGAAGACTACCATTGAGACCGGAGGAGCAAACGCCATGGCCATGAAGAACCCGCCCCATCCCGGAGATTTTATTCGGACTGAGATCATCGACCCTTCAGGTTTGTCGGTAACGGCGGCAGCCGCTGCGCTTGGTGTTTCGCGGCCTGCGCTCTCCAGCCTGCTCAACGGCAGAGCCGATCTTTCTGGAGATATGGCACTCCGCATTGAAAAGGCGTTCGGAATAAGAATGGATACGTTGATGCAGATGCAAGCCTCCTATGATATTGCACAAACACGCAAGCGTGAGAAGCAAATCCACGTCCGGCGCGTTCAGCTAGCCGACGTTCACGCGTGAAAAAAGTTTGATGATCTGCAGGTGGAACGTTGCTTGTCCGCCGCGGTTGCTCTTACCTGCCGCTCCGCCCCGGCCGCCGCATCATCTCGACCGGAGCGATGTCGTGGTCCTCAAGTAAGGTCTCCTCGCTCTCACCCTCGACATACTCGATTTTCTCCAGCAATCGAACACATCGGTTCCACCGCAGCACCGCGTCATCATTGTGGGCCGGACGGATCTTCTCCGCTTCTTCAAAGCACCGCATCGCTTCCTGAAAGGAACCGACCAGCATGTGCGCCGGACGCCCGGCCCGGATCTGCGCTTTCGCCCGGCGCTCTTGTAGCAGTCCCGTGTAGTACGAGCGCTCGTAGGGATCGGTGAGGCTCTGAAAGATTTTCTCCGCCTCAGCGTATCGGTCTGAGGACTGCCCTTCGAACTGATCGGTGATGGCCAGCGCCAGCATGCGCAGCGCCAGTTGGTTGTCCGGGTCCGCCGCCAGGACATCATGGCAGATCGACTCAGCTTCCTCCGGCTCGTTCAAGTAGCGGTACAACTCAACTTTGGACAGCGCTTCCGCAATGCCGTCTTTCGAGATCGTCTTCAACTTGAGGTCCATATAACCCCCGTGTTTCCAAAAACCTTGATCCCAGCAGGCTACAAATTCCTCGCTTGCACTCGAATCGTGTAACTTTTTAGAACTGTCATCCTGAGCGAAGCGAAGGACCTGCTTTCCTCCGCCGCAGAAGAAATCAGGCCCCTTCGCTTCGCTCAGGATGACAAGCGCGATGTGATCGTATGATCTAAATCCTCAGTAGCAAATACCCACTCAGCAACGTACCCAGCAAGGCTCCGACGTAACAAAGAATAAAGATCACTTCATTCAGATGCTTAACCTGCAGTCCGTCGTAAAGCGTGAAGCGAAATCGATGTGCCCAGTGGAACAAGGGGAGCGCGCACAGCACAAATAAATAGATGCGAGCCAGCGGCGATCTCGCCAGAGCCAGCAGATGTTCATAGCTCGGCTGAGGAAGCCATCCCAGGGGAAACGCCAGTCCAAATAGGAAGAGGTGGACCGGAATAAACACTGCGGCAACCACTCCACCCGCACTGAACAGCAGCCAGAAGAAACCTTCATTCGACGGTTTGCTCATGACGTCCTCAGCACAAACCAGGCAATCACCGCCGATGCAACGATCCACAACACATAGTTGGGAGCAGCCACCAAAAACTCGGGAACGCGCTTCCCGCCCACGCGAACCGGCATCGCGCGTGGCGCCAGGTTGAACCAGGTAATGGTATGAAACAGCAAAAAGCAGAAAGCGATAATGTTGACCGCGATCATCAACGGAGACTGCATCCGATGCGCAAAGCGAGCATAGGCATCGGGCCCGTTAAGCAAAGCTCGTAATAACAATAAAGTCATGACCACCGACCATGCCACCGCGACGCTGGTGAGCTCGCGCAAGATGAATAATGAATACCGCCACGAACCCATCCACCAATAGGTGGACACGGGCGCGCGATACCAGCGCGGATGGAATTCAGTGGAGGGTTGCATCGTCATGAACGAACCTCTTTGCTCTGATCGTCATGCCCTCGGGGCATCACAAAAGACTTCACCCATTCGAGCGCAGCCTTAAGCTTGTACTGCTGGATTGCCCCCGCCGGGTCAACATGCTTCGGACAAACCCGCGTACATTCCCCAACAAACGTGCATCCCCAAATGCCCTCTGGATGAGCAAGCAGGCCCAATCGCTCCTCCGCACCTTGATCACGGTTATCCAGGTTGTAGCGCTCTGCTAGCGCAATCGCAGCCGGCCCCACGAATGTAGGCTCCAATCCCACCACCGGACAAGCCGCATAGCACAACGTGCAGTTGATACACATGCTGAATTGCTTGTAGAGATCCAACTGCTCAGGCGTTTGGAGAAATTCGCCCGCGCTCAGTGGTGGCTCGTCATGGCGGATCAGCCACGGCTTCACACTCTGCAGCTTGACCAGAAAATCGCTGAGGGCAGTGACCAGATCGCGGATTACCGGAAAATAGCGCAGCGGTTCAACTCGCACCTTGGCCCCATTTCCGTACGAGGAAAGAAACGTCGCGCAGGTCAGCTTGGGTTCGCCATTCACCATCATCCCGCAACTGCCGCAGACGCCCATCCGACACGACCAGCGATAGGTCAGTGAGCCGTCCAGCTTGTCCTTGATGTGATTGAGCGCGTCGAGCACGACCCATTCCTTGCGAAAGGGCACCTCGAAGGACTGGAACGAAGGCTTTTCATCCTTCTCCGGAGCGTACCGCGCGATTTCCAGGACGATCTTGTCTGCCATGTCACCCCGCTTGCTTGATTGCGTCTCCCGGCTTTTCTTCCTGCCCGTACACCCGCTCTCCCGGAGGCCAGCGTGTAATCTTCACCGGCAGATACTCCACGTGCAAAGAACCGTCGGCGTTGCGGCGAACCAGCGAATGGGCCAGAAACCTCTTGTCGTCACGCTCCGGAAAATCTGTTCGCTGATGTGCGCCCCGGGACTCGGTACGATGCAGGGCGCACTCCACAATCGATTGCGCCACGTCCAGCATGTAGCCCAACTCCAGAGCGGAGGTCAACTCGGTGTTGAATGTCTGGCTGTGATCGTCGAGGCTGATATTCGCGTAGCGTTCCTGCAATTCCCGAAGCTTGTTGCCCGCCTGTGACAGCGTCGACTGCTCGCGATAAATGCCCGCGCCGCTCTCTACCGCTTTCTGCATTTCATCTCGCAATGTGGCGATGCGCTCCGTTCCTCCGACCTTATTCAAATACCGTTGCTCCAATCTCTTCTGCTCGTCCGTAGCCTGGGCCAGAACACCGCCGTTCGGAATCTTCTGCCCAGCCGCGAACTCGGCCGCCGCCCGCCCCGCCCGCGCGCCAAACACAAGGCACTCTGTCAGCGAGTTAGAGCCCAAACGATTGGCACCGTTGATACTCACGCAAGCCGCTTCCCCCGCCGCGAACAGTCCGCCAAGAGGAGTCGCCCCGTGAATGTCTGTACTGACACCGCCCATCATGTAGTGCACCACCGGACGGACCGGAATCAGTTCTTTGACCGGGTCGATGTTTTCGTACTTCATGCACAGTTCCCGGACAAAAGGCAGCTTGGCGTTGATTAATTTCTCGCCCAGATGTCGCAGATCCAGGTAAACCACCGAGCCATACTCGGTCGGAATCGTCCGCCCCTTCTGATCTTCTTTGACGAACGCCTGCGACAGTCGATCACGGGGCCCCAACTCCATCGAGCGCAAAACGGGCTTCGCCTGCGGCTTGCCCAGGTTGTAGTCCTGCAGATAGCGATAGCCATCTTTGTTCAACATGTAGCCGCCCTCCGCGCGGGCAGCCTCGGTGATCAGGATGCCGGTGAAAGGAAGGCCGGTGGGATGGTACTGCAGGAATTCCATATCCTTGAGCGGAGCCCCCGCACGTTGCACCAGCGCCATGCCGTCACCGTTCTTGATGTTGGCATTGGTCGTGAACGGGAAAATGCGGCCGCAGCCTCCGGTACAGACAATCACAGCCTTCGCGGTGATGGCCTGGATCTTTCCCGACATCACGTCGATCGCGACCACGCCTTGGACTCGTCCGCCATCCACCAGCAACCGGGTCACGAACCACTCGTCGTAGCGAGTGATCGGCTGGTACTTCAGGCTAGTCTGAAACAAGGTGTGTAGCATGTGGAAGCCGGTTTTGTCAGCGGCGAACCAGGTGCGCTTTTTCTTCATCCCACCGAAGGCACGCACCGCGATATGGCCGTCGGGCTCCCGGTTCCACGGACAACCCCACCGCTCCAGTTGCAGCAACTCCCGCGGCGCGTCCTTGACGAAAGCTTCCACGGCATCCTGATCGCACATCCAGTCCCCGCCGGAAATGGTGTCGTAGGCATGCTCGTCGAGACTGTCGTCGGGCTTAGCCACTCCCGCTGCCCCGCCTTCGGCCGAAACCGTGTGGCTGCGCATGGGATAGACCTTGGACACAACGGCGATGCTGAGTTTGGGATTGACTTCGGCAGCGGCGATGGCAGCGCGCAGTCCTGCCCCTCCGCCGCCTACGAGAAGAATGTCATGCGACCGTATTTCCATGGATCATGCACTCGCGGCCGCACCTGGAAATGTACTCGCTTCCACCCGGACCTGAGCGACCGCACATTTTGTCAAGAATCGCGGGCGGAAGCAAATGGAAAGATTGGGGGTGGTGATTCACCTTGCGAACTTTGCGCCACCGTCGCGGCCTTTGCGGTTAAGAGCTGGCAAAGCTTTCTACCGCGAAGGCCAGAAAGGAAAACCGCGAAGATCGCAAAGGCAATGCCGCTCGATCCGTACAGAGATTGTCACAAGGCTGGCATCGCGTTTGTTCTAGCGGGAGACTTCGGGAGTCCTTGGCGCTTTCTTCGGCTCGGACTTGGAAGAGTTTCTCGCCATTTTTTTGGACAATGACATTCCCTTCTTATTGCGGTGTTGATCAGTGCAGCCTGCGCGCTCGTCCGGTTGCACGGTTGCGGAGCCGGCGTTGTCGGTCACCAGCGGAGCGTCGGATGGATTGTCGGCAAGTGCGAGAGAACAAACAAGACAAAGCGCCAAGGCGACTGCTGCGGTTCGAGTTTTCATCTTCATGATTCCTGCCATTCTTTGTTGGACACGTTCTTGAAGTAGTGCACCCTCCGCTCCTTGCACCCGGGATAATCGCGCGTCATTTGCACTCTGACAGTGCTAACCGCCGCGACCGAAATTTATTCCCTCACAAAGCCTGCCACACGTTGCCCGATACCGGTTTCATTGACTTGCCTCTTTCCTACACGTAACATTTTGCAGCTAATGATCGGCCAAACCATCTCCCACTACCGCGTGCTCGAGAAGTTGGGCGGCGGCGGTATGGGCGTGGTCTACAAAGCCGAAGACACCAACCTGGGCCGCGCGGTTGCACTCAAGTTCCTGCCGGAGGGTGTAGCCAGCGATCCTCAGGTCATGGAACGCTTTCGCCGCGAGGCACGCGCCACCTCCGCGTTAAACCATCCAAATATTTGCACCATTTATGACTTCGGCGAGCACGAGAGCCGGGCCTTCATCGTCATGGAATATCTGGATGGCCTGACCTTGAAGCACCGGATCGCAGGCCGTCCCGTCGACACCGAGGTCTTGCTCGCACTGGCAATTGAAATCGCCGATGCACTCGATTCGGCGCATAGCGAAGGCATCGTCCATCGCGACATCAAACCCGCCAACATTTTTGTCACCAAGCGCGGACACGCCAAGATTCTCGACTTTGGACTGGCCAAAGTCACGTCAGGCGGGAAGCCTTTGGGAGCAAACGAAGCGACGATCGAAGCCACTGCGGGCGTCAGCGCGGAACACCTCACCAGTCCCGGTACCGCGGTTGGCACCGTCGCCTACATGTCCCCAGAGCAGGTTCGCGGCAAGGATCTGGATGCGCGCACCGACTTGTTCTCGTTTGGCGTGGTGCTGTACGAAATGGCCACGGGCATGTTGCCATTTCGCGGCGACACGTCGGGCGTGATCTTTAACTCGATCCTGGAACGCGCACCGGCCCCGCCGCTTCGGCTCAATCCCGATCTGCCGCCGCGCCTGGAAGACCTTCTCAACCGGGCGCTCGAAAAAGATCGTGAATTGCGGTTTCAGCATGCCTCGGAGATGCGGTCCGAATTGATGAGGCTGCGGCGCGACACCGAATCGGGCCGAGCCGCGGTCGTGAGCTCGGAGGACGAAGACGTACCCGTCGCAAGTTCGTCGGCTTCCGCTTCGGTACGGCTCAGCGCATCCGCTGGAAAGATTGGCTCTGCCACTCCCAGCGAATCGAAAGCCAACAAGACATTCAGCAGGAAGATCGTGTGGTCGGCAGCCGCGGTTGTGCTCCTGTTTGTCATTGCACTTGCGTTCTGGCAGGTCAGGCACCATACCGGTTCCCTGTCCGGAGCGGCCACTCCGACGACGGTCGCGGTCCTTCCCTTCCAGAACATGGGCGCAGATAAGGACACAGACTTTCTGCGTCTCGCTTTGCCCGATGAAGTTGCGACAACTCTGAGTTACGTGCGCTCCTTGTCCATCCGGCCCTTTGCCACGACCAGCAAGTACACGGCGGCGAACTTGGACCTGCAGCAGGCGGGCCGCGAGATGCACGTGACCGATATCGTGACCGGCCACTATCTGAAGGAAGGAGACCAACTACAGATCACGCTGGAGGCGGTGGATGTCGAAAACAACCGCACGCGCTGGCGAGACACCTTGAACGTGGCCGCTTTGGACATGATCTCCATGCGTGGTCAGATTACAGCGAAGGTCAGGCAGGGGTTGGTTCCCGCCCTGGGAGCTTCCACCGCGAGCGCGGAAACTGGAACGCGTCCCCGAAATGAGGAAGCCTACGACCTCTATTTGCGCAGCGTCTCGGTCCCGCACGATCCCCAGCCGAACAAGGAAGCAATCTCGATGCTGGAACGGGCGGTGGGCCTGGATTCTAGCTATGCACCCGCGTGGGCCGCCCTCGGAGTGCGCTATTACTACGATTCGACCTATTCAACCGGAGGGGAAGCGGCCTTTCAGCGCTCCAATGCGGCTCTTGAACGGGCAATCGCCCTGGATCCAAATTTCGCTCCAGCAGCCAGCGCTTTGATCACCAACCGGGTCGAGAGAGGCGAACTAGCGAAGGCCTACCGCGACGCGAAGGATCTCGTCCGACGCCGCCCCGAGAGCGCCCAAGCGCATTTCGCGCTGGCGTACGTTTCTCGCTACAGCGGCGACTTGAACCAATCGGCACACGAATGTGAAACCGCTCTTTCCCTCGATCCAGGAAACTATGCGTACCGGTCCTGCTCCCTCACCCTCCAGTTGCTGGACAAGTCTGAACGCGCCATGGACTTTGTCAGCCTGGATGCGGGATCGGATTGGACCCTGTTCAACATGCCCGAGATCCTCCTCCGGCAAGGCAAGCCGGAGCAAGCGTTGGAGGCCGCGAAACAGCTTCGAGCGGACGACCTCGGACGCAAATTGCTCGTACCTTGCCTCACGCCCGCGTCGCCCGTTGACCTGGGACGGGTCGCCCGTGAGGTGGAGAACGGCATCACAAAGAACCCCGACCCCGAACCCTCCTACACTTTCGGAGCCCTGACCGCCTACTGTCGCCAGAATGACAGCGCCTTCCGCTTGATCAAGAGCGCCATCGACCGCAACTACTGCGCCATTGACGCCCTGCAGTCCGATCCCTTGCTGGCAAAGCTGCGTGGGACTCCCGAGTTCGGCCAACTCGTCACAGCAGCCCGCGATTGCCAGAACCGATTTCGGACGGAATCGAATCAAGTTGCGCACTGAGTCGGCTGTGGCAAGGGTGGCGGCGCGCAGGCGCGGTCGGACCTCGATTCCTTGTCCATGCCTTGACCACGCTCGTCCCAATCCCTTAGCTTGACTTATGATTCGCGAGCACCCACAATTCCTACCCGTCAAATGAGTTTCAAGAAAGAGGGCACGACATGAAAGCCTTCCGACTATGTGGTTGTTTGCTGCTGACAGGTACGCTGCTCTTTCTCAGCGGTTGTGCAGAAGCTCCAACCTACACCTTCAAAGGTGCGGAGCAGGAGACTTCTGTGGTTGTCATCAAGGATTGCGCCTCGACTCCAGACTTGGTTAAGGTTAAGAACAATACGCCACTTCACTGGGAGGTGAAGGACCGGGCCACCTATATCATCAACTTCTCTGGAAGCCTGCCAATCCAGAGCTCAGTTCCCGTGGTGAGTGCGTCCTTACCAGACAGCCCACACACGGTGCAAGGAGGAACGGGCTGCAGTTCCGTATTTCCGTCACTGTGCGGCACTTATCGCTATACATTGACGCAGGTGACGCCCGACGTTAGCAAGACTTGCCCAGATCCCGGCGTTCACGTCGTCCCGTGACCTGCCCTATTGAGTATTGAATAATATAGTGACATTCGTGAGATTTCGTGCTACTCTGCGGTTATGGGAAACCCTGCGGGAGTGCGGCGAGATTTCCAGAAGTTAGAGGAGCGGCGGTTGTTGGGGGCTCGGCTGTTGCGCCAAGG
>JBKPCG010000045.1:0-18935 GCA_046727255.1 Acidobacteriota bacterium
CTGAGCGTATGCGGAGACACATGCTTGCTGACACCAGCATGTTTCGCGGCCTCCGCCACGGCCTTCCAGACAATCTTCTCTGTGATGGGAACGTCGGCTCGCCAGTTGTTGACGGTGCCGGGGAACAGATAGGTCTTCGGCTTCATCCAGCGCCAATACTCGCGCAGGGTGTCCAGCAGCTTCGGGTGGTTCGCCTCTGGCTGGAATCGGGCTGGAACCCCGATGATGTAAGAGTTTTTCGATCGTCGAACGGGCGTACCATTTCTATTTCTTCCCGGCCCGAATCTTTGCCCACCGTTTCCGTTGAGCCGCTGCAATCCGCTTGCGCCCGGCGGGCGAGATAGTTCTCTTTTTGCGAGAGGCGGCGGGTCCGGATTTGGTCCCGCGCAGGTACACCCTTCCAAAGGCGGTCAAAGCAGCTGTTACGCGGTGCAGTTCATCTTCAAGTCGCTTGCGTTCTTTCTGGAGCTGGCCGACTACGGACCGCATCATTGATTTGGGCATGACGCCATCGTATCATTCGCGATTGGTCCACGACAGTTCTCCGCGACAGATAACCTTCGTAATTTTTCCTTAACAGCGCCTTCAAGTTTTAATAAAATGGCAATCTCGTAAACGGAATCATACTCATGAATAATTTGGGGCTCTGCCTTGTTCTCCAGTTGTGCCTGGCATTCGGAATGGGCGGACTGTTTTGGCCGGATAAGTTCATGCCAATCTTCGATGTCCTGATGTTCCCGTGGGCAGCAAGCTATCGCACGATTCGTGCCAACAGCATCGCTGCCATTGGATTGTCACTCCTACTTCTCGTCACGCTGCTCACTGGCGGTCACTGACTAGGGTGTGCATCCCGGGCTACTTTTCGACAGCGACTGGCTGGGACAGGCGCAGCGTGCCTTTTGCCTGTGTTCTGACGATCAGGGCTTGTCCATGCCGGCCATAGTGCGTAAGGACAGCGGGCTTCGCCCAATCCAGATCCCAGCCGTTTTCAATCGCGATGACCGTATAAGAGCCGGGACTCACGTTGAAGAGGCTGAAACTGCCATCCAGATCGGTCTGGTCCCGGCGGAAACGGTCATGATTCGCTTCCGGATTTTTAGGGATCAGAACGACCATCGCACCGGAAACGCCCTTTCCATCGCGTTTGGCAAAACCTTCGACCGTGACCGAGCTGCCCACTAATGACACTGTGACCGAGAGTGACGCTCCTGCGCGCACGTTCAAGGTCCGCCCGGAAGTTCCTCCTCCGTCCCAGGAGATGCGCTCAACGGAATACGCTTCGTTCGGCGAGCCCGCCAGCACGTGATACTTGCCGGGGACGACGTCCGTGAAGTTGGCCTCTCCCTTCGCGTCCAATTCTGACGTGACCGCCCTGCCTTTGCTGTTTCGCAGCCCAATCTGAATTTGCGGTCGTCCGGCCGCTGCTCCTTCGACGGTAACTTTGACTTTGCTGGTCGAGTTGCCCGAGGAGCTGTCCAATTCCTGGCTGCTGGTGAGATTGACTGCGGTCGGCTCCTTCAATTGACCGCTCGAGTCGGGCATTCGGACCATATAACGGCCCGCCGCGACGCCCGTGAGTTCGTAAACGCCCGGAGAGACACTCTGAATGTTGCCGGGTTCAACGTCCTCCATCCCGTCGAACGAAGGTCTTTGTAGCTGGGGAAAAGCAACTTGACCACCTTCGGCAACATGAAAGAGCAGGTGAAGCGCGGGAGCGGGATTCAGATGAATGTCGGCTTCGAGATGGTCGCCACCCCGGACCGGGATTGGCGTCGCTGAATCGGTCTCGGTGGTGTCACCGTAATAAGTGATCGGATACGACACATCGAGAGCCGAGTCCACTTGGACAGGTGCATTGGTTGAACCTTCGGGAGCAGACACCGGATGTACCGCGTACCACGGAGTGGCTTTGGCAGAAACGAAATAGGTGCCTTCATCGAGGGGCGTTACTTCGTACTTGCCCTGGTCGTCGGTCGTGGCGCCGCGAAAGCGGGAAATTCGACTTATCCCTGAGAAACGATTTTCGCGGTAAACGATGACCTGAGCGTTCCGCACAGGCTCTCCGAATTCGTCGAGGACTCTTCCGGTGAGCACGGCGTTCGGCGAAAGACGCAAAGTGAGGTTCTCCGCATCGATGCCGGCACCGGTCACGATGGCCGTCGAAAACTGGTCGTGCTGATTGTAAGCAACGGTGATGAACCCGCGCTTTGCCCCTTGTAGTGCGAACTTGCCGGCCGGGACGTGGAATTCGAAACGTCCGTCGTCGGAAGTGACGACGAATTGGATGTGCTGGCGAACCTTAGCGTCCATGATCGTGACACGGGTGCGGTCGAGGGGACTTTCGCCTTTCGCATTCACGACTCTGCCGGCGATTCGGTACGGGCCGGTCGGGATCTGGCCTCGCTCCTGTCCCGGAGTTTGTGCATAGACCCTCAAGAGATTGCACAACAGCCCGCAGGCTGCGAGCCCCGCCAGCAACGCCAGATGTCGAAAATGCAGCATCGTTATTCGCTCGTAGAGATCACCTGCAATCGCACATGTTCTGTCTGGCCACTAACCAGACGCACCACGGGACCCTTTGTCTCGTACGCCTGCATCGCTTCGGGATTCCTGTATTCGAGTTCCGATTGCGTACGATCAAAAGCCAGCACTCGATAGTCACCCGGCGGCAGTGGCGGCGAGGAGAAGCTCCCCTCCGGAGACACCCACACCTCTGTGAATTGGCCGCTGCTATCCGCAAGCGGGAGGCAATAGACGTGCGCCGGAGCGGGCATACTGGCGTAGGCCCCTGTCCCCTCCATTCCGTCTCGCATACTGAGCGCCCCGCTGGTCGAAGTCGGAACGCCCTCTACCGTGCCATCGATCTGTGCCGTGTTGTCCCGCATGGTGATTTCAACTGGAGAAGTAGAACCGCCGGAGGCGATTACCAGCGGTTGATGCTGCAAGTCGATGTTTCCTGACCGAACCGAAGCAGCATATCCCCGCGAGGAATTGACTCTGACCCAATAGCGGCCGGGCTGGACGTTCTCGATCACCAACGACTCGTCTCCCGGGCCGGTAGGATTGCGCAAGCCACCGACTCCTCCTCGTTCAGAAGCGTCGGCGGGTTCGAGGTTGATATTCAAGTAGCGTCGTGGCCCTCTCGGTGTGATGCCGCGCTGGTTGACACGCAAGGTGACCGACCCTGTGTTATCGGTAGAACTAAATTCTTCCTTCACGTCAACCTTGACTGAAGAATTCGGAAGCAGGGCCATGGGTGGACCCAGGACCGCGGCTCCGTTCACCGTCATGGTGAGCAATCCGGTGGTTGCACTCTGTCCGAAGCTCGAAGCCTCGATCGTATAAGTTCCATTGGGCAGCATGCCTTCAATCGCCTGGTCCCGATTGTTGTAGCCCAAAGAGAAGCCGGGCCCCTGACGTCCCACGGGGTTCACGCTTATGTTGAGTCCCGTATCCGGGAGCGCGTTGGCGACCGGGATGTGGATGCGGTAGTAAAGCTGCTTGACCAGAGTTAGGTTTGCGAGGCCGGTCATGCCCGCGGATACCTGAATCGTGCCTGCGGAGCTGAAGTCGGGGGCATTCTGCGAATAGGCAGGCGGATATCCGTACAGCTGCCCTTGCGGATTGAAGGTGAGTGGATCGCGGTCGAGCAGTTCGCGCGTAAGAACCTTGTAAGTGCCGGCGGGAAGGTCGGCAAAACGGAACTCGCCATCCGACCGCGACTGAGTTCCTCCGGCAGGAACCCAACGCGCCGCGCCATCCACCACCTGCCGCCGGTAGATTTGCAGAAAAATACTGTCGGGTGGTTCTGAACTCGGAAGAGTAACTTTGCCGACGATCAGGGCCTCGGGTATGAGCTCGATCGACACTTCCTTGGCGGCCAAGTCTTGTGCCGAGAACTCGGCATTTCGCACAAACCCGGGCTTGCGCGCGAGCAAGGCAACAGGACGGTTGGGATTTAAATTCGGTTGGTCGTCCGCACCGGCGGCAGCTTCCGGGAATGTAAATTCAAAGCGGCCTTCATCGTCCGTCATGGTCGCGAACCGGTTGTCGGGAGAAGAAACCAGGGCGCGGGGGATCGGTGCGTGTGTGACACTGTTGACCACAGTGCCGTGGATGCTGTCACCCTTTTCAGTTGGTGTGAGCTGTCCGGCTGCCTGGTCGCCGCTCAGGATTGCGGCAAGAAACAAACCAGCGAACGCGAGTACGCGAGGGAATCGTGCTCTCCCGATCCGCGGTCGGAGCCAGGTGGGGCCTGAGCCAGCGCGGCGTCGTTCTAAATCCTTCACAAATAACTGCTCCACACTCCCAGTATTGTGATGCAAGATTGGGAAAAATAGAAACCCCATTGACATCTGCGATTCGAGTCACGCACGCGTAATACTCACGCTCATAAACTGATGGCCAACCTACTCTTGCGCAATGCTCGCAGCCCCTTTGCGGGATGCTATGATTCGCGGCGCATGATCTTAAACCACCTATCAATCATGATTTCATCCAGTGAAAATGTGCCGAGACGCCTGCTCATCGTAGCGGCAGCCAGCTGCGCGTTCGTCCAGTGCGTCAGTTCCGCATCAGGCCAAGTCAATTTAAAGCAGAACCAACTCCCGTCTGTCGCCACGGTGCACGTCGAGGCAGACCCCAAGCACGTCCTGAACTCGTTCGACCCTGATCGTGCACTAGGGAGCTCGCTGGATGTGCTGTCGCGCGCGGGGATCGACAAGGTTCATTCGCCACACATTGTTCAGGAATCGCTCTCTGCAGGCTGGGGACCGATTACCTACCGCAACAATACCGAACTGCGGATGGGCGCCTGGCATTGGACAGAAAACGGCACCTGGAGTGACGCCGCTCACCAGAGCGGATACTTCACCGGCAGCACTGAACTCAAGGAACCGACGCGCTACATTCTTGCCTATGCGCTGCCCCACCGCGGTTTCTCGACTAGTGGTGACGATCCGGTGCCAGGCCCGAATCTCAGCTATTGGAAGAGCAATCCGTACCTGACCAGCCGTTTCACTGGCGAGAGCGACGCGCTGCATCCGCAGTGGGTGGTCGTCGATCTGCGCGCTCCGAAGTCGGTGAATGCGATTCGTATTGCCTGGGCCAGTCCTTATGCTGTCACCTATCAGGTCGAGTATTGGGAAGGGAAGTACGCTCTCGACTTCGACCGCGGACCGGATGGCCAATGGAAAGTATTTCCCTCAGGTTTGATGAAGAATGCTCCCGGGGGGACAGTGACTCTCAAACTATCAGACGCTCCGATCTCCACTCAATTCCTGCGCGTCCTGATGACTGAATCATCCAACACCTGTGATCTGCACGGATCGGGCGACATTCGCAACTGCGTCGGATACGCGATCGAGTCCATCGACGCTGGCAATCTGGATGGGAACGGCGAATTTGTGAACGTTGCGAAAGATACGACCGGAGAGAATCAGCCCACCTATTGTTCCTCTTCCATTGATCCTTGGCATTCCGCCGGCGATATCCGCAACGACGGAAAGTACCAGCACACCGGCTTCGATCTGTTCTTCACGAGCGGCATTACAAACAATCTTCCAGCCATGATTCCGGTCACGATGCTTTACGGCACGCCCGACGACGCGGCCGCCCAGATTGCATACATCCGGAAACGCGGCTACCCGATCAGGTATATCGAAATGGGCGAAGAGCCCGACGGCAAGCACGCCATGCCGGAAGACTACGCCGCGCTATATCTGCAATGGGCGACTGCCATTCACAAAGTAGATCCCAAACTAAAACTGGGCGGCCCGATTTTCGAAGGCGTAAACGAAGATATCCACGTCTGGCCTGATGCGCAGGGACGCACCTCATGGATGGGTCGCTTCGTCGCGTATCTGGAATCGCATGGACGTCTCGCCGACCTGGCTTTTGTGTCGTTCGAGCACTATCCCTTCGAGCCATGCACGGTCAAATGGGAGTCGCTGTATTCGGAACCCCAGTTGATGAAGCACATTCTGCAAGTCTGGCGAGACGACGGCGTGCCGCCCGATGTCCCGCTCATGGTCACCGAAGACCACCTCGCTGCGGGACTTACGGGACCGATGAGTACGATCTTTTCAGCGCTATGGCTTGCCGATAACGTCGGCTCTTTCTTCGAGGGAGGCGGCGCGGTCTTCCACCATTCGCCGATCCAACCCGAGCCCGTGCAGAACAGCTGTCTCGGCTGGGCCACTTGGTCCAACTTTGTGGCCGACGGCGATTACAACATCAACGGATACACCGCCCTCTACTTCGCGGCCCACATGATCAATCTGGAATGGGTCCAGCACCGCTCCGGTGTACACCAGCTGTTTCCTTCATCAATTGATATCAGGGACGATCAGGGGAATGTGCTGGTCACGTCGTACGCAGTCCATCGGCCGGACGGCAACTGGTCTCTGATGCTGGTTAACCGCGATCAAAACAATGCCCATGCCGTGCGCATCGCGTTTGCTACACCGCGCAAGCGGGAGTCATCATTTTCTGGACCGGTAACCATGACCACGTTCGGCAGCGAGCAATATGTATGGAAGGACGAAGGCTCGAACAGCCACGCCGATCCCGACGGCCCGCCCGTGGCGACGACAGTCATGAGCGATGAGCAAACTACATTCATTCTGCCCAAAGCTTCGATCACCGTTCTGCGAGGTAAAGTAACAGGGCTCTGATGGGATTTGATCGGTATTAGGACGTCGGCGAAAAGCAGTGGTAGACAAGCGGCGTGCCGCGTCTCAATCCTGGTAAGGGAAATGGGGCAAGGCCCATCCCCACGAATCGATTCGCATAATGCGATCGACCAGCGCTAGCTAAGAACTGCACTCGAAGTCAGCCTCTTCAAAAGTGGTTAACTCGCCTGCTGGTGCATCTGGCGCGAATGCACTTCGCGCTCCGCGATCAGCCAGTCTTCGCTCTCATGGCCGGGAGTCCCGCCCCGCTCCAGATAGAGTTCATAGGCGCGGAGGCGAATCTGCTCTTCCAGGTTATTGACAGGAACCGCGTCCCTGCGCGGTTCGAGAACAGTTGGCGGTTGAATGGACGCAGCCTTTCGGGTCCTGCGGGTACCATTTTCAGTAGTTTTCTGTGCCATGCCCTACTCCTTGCAACTCCCTAACTCCAATAAAGGCCGGAAGTGATGAATTAACCGCATACACGCTGCCTCGAACTCTTTTTGGGCCCATTTTGTAGCGGATAGTGCCTCAAGTATAAACCGGGCGCCTGTGGAAATCGTATCGCGACAGCCGAAAAATGCCGTGACGCACCTTCCGGGATCCCAGGGTCGCCCATCGTACTCAGAAGCACTCACGTAACTTGTCACCGCCCGATAGCGTCCCGCAGGATGAAGGTTGGGCCAGAGAGGCGGACCTATGTCATCTCCAAGCAATCAGGGCGCCGGAGCGAAGCCCACCAAAGACAACTCCAATGGCGTCAAGGAACTGGAGAAGATGCTCGATGAATCTCCCAGCCCGGACAGGGTGAGCACGAAGCTTGCCCAGATTCTGAACGTGGCTCGCAACGAAGTGGCCGTGCTGCGCCTGGAAAAGGGCTGTCTGCGATTTGTTTTTCCACCCGAATTGCGCGCTGCAGGCATGATCCCTGTCTCAAGTTCTGCGGTTGCCGCTCGCACGGCCGCTACCGGCACGTCTCTGCTTTCGAATTCCTTTGCGCGCGTGAAGCACGTGAGTCTGTTCGAGTCCGTGAAGTTGGGCGCCAAGGACGACAACCAGGCCTCGGAGCAGATGCCCATACAGAAAATCATGTCCGTGCCGGTATCGCAGCCCGGAGGAAAAATTGTCGGCGTCATCCAGGTCTCGCGTAAGGGCCTCGACTCCTCGCTCGCCGGCGGGGACTTCACGAGCGAAGACCTGAAGCGGCTGGAGCAAGCCGCCACCGTTGTGGCACGCATGCCCTTCATGGAAGAAGGCACTCCGGTAGGAGAAAGCGCGAGCTAACAACCGCATTCGCCCACGCAAGTTTCTCTACAACACCTGCCCGGCACAGAATCCTGACGCCCAAGCCCATTGAAAGTTGAATCCACCGAGTTGGCCAGTGACATCCACTACCTCTCCAATCAGGAACAATCCGGGAACCTTCCGGCTCTCCATCGTCTTCGCGGAGAGTTCGTTGGTGTCAACTCCACCGGCGGTCACTTCCGCCTTGCCAAGACCTTCGGTCCCGTCCGGCAGAATCTTCCACTCATGGAGTTGTCGCTGAGCATCGGCAAGAGCAGAGTCGGAATTGCCGGTCAGGGGCCGGATTTCGAGCCAGCGGTCGGCGAGCCGCCGGGGCAGAACATCGCGCAGAAGCGACTTCCAGCTGGCTCCGTCACGGTGTCCGCGGGCCCCCAATTCCAAGACCAGGTTTCGCTCTGGCGCCAGGTCCAGCGAAACAGGTTCCTGACCATTCCAATAAGAAGAGATCTGCAGGATCGCGGGGCCCCTGATCCCGCGGTGCGTGAAAAGCATTTTTTCCCGGAAGGTTTGCTTGCTGCTCGGGACCGAGGCTACAACTTCCGTCGAAACGCCCGCGAGATCGCACACTTCTGACTGTAGGATCCACTGAAGACCAGAGGAACCAACCCGGGCCGCGGCGCTTGAATCTTCAGACCAAACTGCCGGGCTAGATCGTAGCCAAATGACGTCGCCCCGATTTTCGGGACTGACAATCCTCCGGTCGCCACCACCAGACAGGGAGCATGAAGGATGTCGGAATCGGTTCGCACGACGAACGCGTCAGTTTTCTGCACCTCCCGTATCGTCGAACTGGTCCGAATCTCGACGCTCTCGGCGCGGCATTCCTGCTCCAGCATTCCAGTGATGTCGTGCGCCGACTTGTCACAGAACAATTGGCCCAGCTTCTTTATCGTGATAAGGGATACGGTGCTTCTCAACCAGGGATACGAAGTCTGCGGGAGTGTATCGGGCCAATGCCGATTTAGCGAAATGAGGATTGGAAGCGAGAAAGTTGTCGGGTCCGGTGTGCAGGTTCGTGAAATTGCAGCGTCCGCCACCAGAGATCAGGATCTTTTTGCCGATGCGCTCGGCGTGTTCAAGAACCAACACCCGCCGGCCGCGTTTGCCGGCTTCGATGGCACACATTAATCCGGCAGCGCCGGCTCCCATGATGATGGCGTCGTATCGCTGATCCACGCGAGCATCAGCTTATCAGGACGGACTGGGAACCCCGCAAACGAAAGCAAAGCCACATCACAGGCAAATCAGGCTGCATCAGAAAGGCTCGATCGCGATTGCACACAACTCCTCAGAGCCTGCAGGGCATACATTGCGTCATCGAGATCGTGTTCCTCCTCGATGTGGTCTCCTGGCTGCCCAAAGAGCTGCCGGGCACGCACCACAATCGCCGACTCGGCGCGCATGACGTCTTCGAGCAACTTGCCGGGATCCGGTTCAAACAGGGCCGTCTTATATAGCTCGCGCCAGAGGATCTGGCTCGCGGGAGGGAGGGGGTGGCTGCTCATCGGGGGAACTCCTAGAACGTCTACAGTTAACTACCGATAAGGGGCGTCCGTAAATCAGGCGAATCCTGTAGGAATTCCTAAACCCCCTTGCACCCCCGGTGCCGCAGACCTCGGTTGTGCAGCTTACATTCGGAAGGCTAGTGCATGGTTGGCAAGGCAAAAGCCGTGAAGCCCCTTTTACGCAAATGTAGAATGATATGTTTAGCTGCCGGCCTTCATGCGCACCTTAGCCGATATCTTCGCGCAGATCTTCCGTACCCTCTGGGCGCATAAGCTCCGTTCTTTCCTGACGATGTTCGGCATTGCCTGGGGAATCGGATCGCTGCTGCTGCTGGTCGGCCTGGGCGAAGGCTTCCGCTCCGGCAACAAGAGGGAGATGGAAGAATTCGGCAAGGACATCATGTTCATCTTCCCCGGCCGCGCTCCAGTCGTGGAGGGCAGCTTGCGTTCCGCCCGCAACTACATGCTGACCTATCGGGACTACCTTGACATTCGCTCGGCGCCCTACGTCCGCAATGCTTCTCCGGTCCTTACTCGTGACGACGTGCGCGCGGTCAGTGAGTTCGCCAGCGCCAGCGGACAGATTACCGGCATCGAGCCGCAGTACAATGAGATCCGCTTTCTTCCTCTCAAGCTGGGACGCTGGATCAACAATCTCGACGGCACTCAGAAGCGCCACGTGATCGTCCTGGGCGATGAAATGACCCGCAATCTCTTTACGGGGCGTCCAGCCCTGGGAGCGACCATCGTGCTCAATGGGATTCGCTTCGAGGTGATCGGTACTCTCAGGCGCGTCGGCCGAGGCGACAACAACTCCACAAACGCGCGCGGCTACATCCCCTACCAGGTGATGGCCGAGTACTTTCCGCTCAAAGGAGAACAACAGAAGGGGACGGTCTCGTTCGTCAACTACCAGCCGCGCGTGAGAGCGGAACATGAACTGGCGTTTCTCGAGGCTCGCAAAGTCATCGCGCGCAATCACGGCTTTGACTATCGCGACGACAACGCCTTCGAGGGCTGGGATACCATCAAGCAGTCGGAAATGGTAGGCGCGATTTTTGATGCCATGAGCGTTTTCCTGGGCAGCGTGGGTATGGTCACGCTGGCGCTGGGCGCGATCGGAGTGATCAACATCATGCTGGTCTCGGTCACCGAGCGGACGCATGAAATCGGTCTGCGAAAAGCACTGGGCGCGACTAATCGCAGCATCCTGCTTCAGTTTTTTTTGGAGGGAATTCTTCTCACTCTGGTCAGCGGTTTCATCGGAATGGGGATCTCGGCGGGCCTGATGGCGGCGATGGGTACCATCCAGGGTCCGGGCGGTTTCGATCCACCGAAGCTCGTTCCTATGACGGCGGCGCTGGCGATTGGGAGCTTGACGCTGGCTGGTGTGGCCGCGGGATTGTATCCCGCTCGCAAAGCGGCGATGCTCCAGCCGGTGGAAGCCTTGAGGCAAGAATAAAGAGATGATGCGCGACATTCTCCACGAGGCGTGGACCGCCATGCGCTACAACCGCCGGCGCACCACCCTGACCATGTTGGGTATGGCATGGGGCATCGCCACGGTTGTGCTATTGCTCGCCTATGGCAACGGATTTGCCGAGGCTTGCGCCAACATCTTCGCCAACTTCGGCACCAAGACCATGATCCTCGTTCCGGGCCGCACTTCCATGCAGGCAGGAGGTCAGAAGGCCGGCGCCAAGTTGCGTTTCACCATGGAAGATGTGGATCTGCTCACCACCAATGTCCCGCAAATCACGCGCATCTCTCCCGATGCTTCCAAGGATGCCAGCATCCAGTACGATACCCGCACCTTTAATTTCAACGTATCCGGTGGTTATCCGAATGCGGCCAGGATACGCGTTCTCGGACTCGCTGAGGGTCGCTTTTACAATCCCGAAGACCAGATCCAGCGCGCGCGGGTCGCCGTGATCGGCTCCGAGGCGCGGGAGAAACTTTTCTCCGGACGGAACGCTCTGGGAGAGCGCATCCGGATCGATGGCATGAGCTTCGAGGTGATCGGCGTCCTTCGGCCCAAAATGCAGGAAGGCGACAACGATATCAACCGGGTCATTTACATTCCGTACACGACCATGGGCGACCTGACCGACACGCATTACCTTCAGACCATCTGGATTAACTACGAAATCGACGATTATCTGGGATTGGAACGGGCGATACGCAGTGTGATCGCGCAGCAGCACAAGTTCGATGCCGGCGACCGCCGGGCCCTGCTCATCTTCAACCTGATGGAGCAGGTTCACCAGTTTTCGATCATCACCATGGGGCTGAAGATTTTGCTGGCCTTCATCGGGACGCTTACGCTGGGGATTGGCGGAGTTGGACTGATGAACATCATGCTGGTTTCCGTGACGCAGCGCACTCGCGAAATCGGCATGGAAAAGGCGCTCGGTTCAAGCCGCCGCGATATCTTTCTACAATTCCTCGCGGAGGCGCTCGCCATTAGCTTCCTGGGCGGAGTGCTCGGAATCCTGCTCGCCTACGCGGTCTCGCTTTCTGTGGGTAGACTCACGTTGTACAGCGCCTTGGCCAAGCATGCCGAAGGCGGCGACATACGATTGCTGATTGATCCCGTGACGCTGCTGGTGGCTACCGTTATCCTGGGCGCGGTGGCGCTCGTAAGCGGAATGCTACCCGCGATTCGGGCGTCTCGCCTTGATCCGATCGAAGCGCTGCGGCACGAATGAAAGCGAAGAACTCGATGCATCGTCGCGATTTTTCCCGCCTGCTTGCCGGCGCCGCATTAGGCGGCGCCGTTTTGCCTGCGCTGCCATCGCTGGCTGCTTCCAGCGAACGAGCGGTCCCCTTCCGCTTCTCGGTCATGCTTTGGACCATCTATGGCAAGCTCCCGTTTGACCAGCGATTAGAGAAGGTCGCGGAAGCCGGCTATCACGCCGTCGAACTGGTGAACGAATATGAAAAATGGTCGCCGGACGAATTCCGCCGCGCTTCGTCCAAATTGCGTTCGCTGGGGATCGTAGTTGACGCCATGGCCGGTGTGTGGACCGGAATTGCCAACCCTCAGGCGCAGGAGAAATTTCTTGCGGACCTGAACCGCCTCATTCCGATCGCTGAACAATTGCAGTGTCCCGGGATCATCGTCCTATCAGGCGACCGCGTCGAGGGACTCTCGCGCGAAGCGCATCATCAAAGCTGCATCGAGAATCTGAAGCGCGCTGCGGAGATCGCCGACCAACGGAATCTCACCTTGCTGCTTGAGAATATTGATCAGGAAGAAAATCCCAAGTATTACCTTGCGTCAGTGGCCGAAGGATTCGAGATCATCCGCCAAGTGAATCATCCGCGGGTGAAATTCCTCTATGACTTCTACCACGAGCAGATTTCCGAAGGGAACCTGATTGAAAAGCTCGAAAAAAACATTGAGCAGGTGGGACTATTGCACGTGGCCGACGTTCCGGGCCGGCATGAACCCGGCACCGGAGAAATCAATTACACGAGCATTTATCGCAAGCTGGTGCAGTTGAACTACCGGGGCTACGTTGCCATGGAGTTCGAACCTGCCGGCGATCCCGTTGCCAGCCTGCGCACCGCCCGGGAAGAAGCCATGCGCGCCGCGCGCGGAACCTAGACAGTCGTATGATTGACGAGCGCCGCGCAACCGGTCTAAGCTACCGGGCACTGAGGAAAATCGATGCAGCGACGTGAAGTCATCCGGCTTCTGCTTGGGACGGCGGCTCTTCCACTACTTCCCCGGGAAGTGTTTGCCCTTCTTCGGCAGGTTCATAACGAACTTCCCGCAACTTCTGCGCTCAAGACGCTCAACCCTCACCAGGATGCGACCGTCACAACCATGGCCGAGTTGATCATCCCGCAAACGGAAACGCCGGGAGCGAAGGCAGTGCGCGTCAATGAGTTCATCGACCTGATTCTCACCGAGTGGTACGACGATGAAGACAGGACGATGTTTCTGGCGGGCCTGGCGAATGTGGACACGCAGGCTCGCGATCTGTTCGGAAAAGACTTCGTCGACTGCCCCGCAGCGCAGCAAAAACAGCTGCTCACTGCGCTCGACGAACAGTTGACCGAAAAGCGTCAGGCGGATATCTATTCCTCTCACCGCCGGCGCCGAGAGTTATTGGCCAGCAACGACTTCTTCTATGCGCTAAAGCAGTTGACCCTGGTGGGCTACTTCACTTCGGAAGAGGGCGCAAAGCAAGCGTTACATTATGAGGTCATCCCGTCGAAGCATATTCAGTGCGCTCCCCTGGAAGAAGCGGAGGCTGTGAAAACGAATGCCGGTTAAAACGTACGACGCCATCGTAGTCGGTTCCGGCATTACCGGGGGCTGGGCGGCCAAGGAACTCACCGAAAAAGGTCTGGAAACGCTGGTTCTGGAGGCGGGCCGTCCGATCGAGCCCAACAAAGATTACGTAGAACATGTCCCCATCTGGCAAAAAAAGTTTCGCGATTTGGGCGACCGTAATCGCTTCAATCGCGAGCAGCCCGTCCAGCAGAAATGCGGCGCACTCGACGAGTTGAACAGCAAGTTCTTCGTCAACGACAAGCAGAACCCGTACACCACCGACGAAAACAAGCCATTCATGTGGATCCGCGGGCGGCAGGTCGGTGGCCGTTCCATCATCTGGGGGCGCCAGTCGTATCGCTGGAGCGATCTCGATTTTGAAGCAAACCTGCGCGAGGGAATCGGCGTCGATTGGCCGATCCGCTATCAGGACATCGCTCCCTGGTACGACCGCGTCGAGGATTTCATCGGCGTCAGCGGCCAAAACGAGGGACTCCCGCAGCTTCCCGACGGCAAGTTTCTGCCGCCCATGGAACTGACGTGCAGCGAGCTCATCGTCAAGGACGCAGTCGCCAAATATTTCCCCGGTGAGCGCGTTATGACGATCGGCCGAACCGCAGTGCTGACTCGTCCCCATCGCGGACGCGCCGCCTGCCACTATTGCGGTCCGTGCGATCACGGCTGCATCACAAAATCTTATTTCAGCAGCCTGAACTCCACGTTGCCAGCCGCTCTTGCTACTGGCAAACTGACTGTCCGACCGCACAGCGTAGTGCACAGCCTGATTTACGATTCCGTCAAGCAACGAGTGACCGGCGTAAGGGTGATTGATGGACAAACGCACGCTGCCCTTGAGTACCACGGACGCATCGTCTTCCTCAACGCCTCGACGCTAGAGTCCACGCGCATCCTGCTGAACTCAGCCACACCCGAATTCTCCACCGGCTTGGCAAATTCCAGCGGTCAACTGGGCCACAATCTTATGGACCATTGCATGGGCGGCGGAGCGACCGGCCGCATTCCCGGCAACGAAGACAAAATCACTCTCGGTCGCCGTCCGAACGGCATTTACGTACCCCGCTTCCGCAACGTAAAGAGCAAGCACCCCAACTTTCTCCGCGGATATGGTTTTCAAGGCGGAGGCTGGCGTCCGAGTTGGGAGCGCGGCAGCGATCTGACGGGCTTTGGCGCCGAATTCAAACAAATGTTGAGCCGTCCCGGCCCCTGGATGTTCGATTTTTACGGATTTGGCGAATGTCTACCCAACCCGGAAAACTACGCCGAACTCGACAAGGAAGTGAAAGACGAGTGGGGCATTCCTGCTTTGCGCATTCACTGCATGTGGCGGGAAAACGAGAGAGCCGTGCTGAAAGACATGTCCATCACAGCGGCAGAAATGCTTTCCGCCGCGGGCGCCAAGGAAATCAATGCCTATGTCGAGGACAATGCTCCCGGCCTGACTATCCACGAAATGGGAACGGCGCGCATGGGACGCGACCCGAAGACCTCCGTGCTCAATGCCCATAACCAGGCCCATGACGTAAAGAACCTGTTCGTCACTGATGGCGCCTGCATGGTCTCGTCGTCGTGCGTGAATCCGTCGCTTACATACATGGCGCTTACCGCGCGAGCGTGCGACTTTGCCGTGACTTCCATGAAAAAAGGAGAGCTCTAAATATGGATCGCCGCACTTTTCTCGGTACCCTGACTGCTGCCGCAGTGTTCGCACCCCGTCTGACGTGGGCGGCGGAGTCCCACAGAATCGAAAAAATCGGCGTGCAGCTCTACACCGTGCGCGACGAAATGAAGCGCGACTTCGACGGCACGATCGCAAAAGTCGCGGCCATCGGCTATGGCGAAATAGAGTTCGCCGGATACTTCGACCACACGCCCCAGCAGGTTCGCGCCGTGCTCGACCGTAACAAACTCAGCGCACCTTCAGTGCATGTTGACTACAAGAGCCTGGGCGAGAAATTTCCGCAGGTCATTGCCGATAGTCTCGTCATCGGCCACCAGTACATCGTCAATCCGTGGATTGACGATGACATCCGCAAGGACCCAGACGGCTGGAAACGCGCCGCCGCGGTCTTCAACAAGTGCGGCGAGGCATGCAAGAAAGCCGGCCTTCAGTTCGCCTACCACAACCATCACTTCGAGTTCATCCAGGTACATGGCAAGTACGCTTACGACATCATTCTGGAAGAGACGGATCCGAAGCTGGTGCAAATGGAAATGGACCTCTGCTGGATAACCGTAGCCCACCAGGATCCGATGAAGTATTTCGCCCGCTACCCGGGTCGCTTCCCCATGGTTCACGTCAAGGACATTAAGACTGTCCCGCCGCCAGATAAGCCCGGTGAACCCGCTGATTTTGAGAAAGTCTTCCCGCAGATGACCGCGGTAGGTAGTGGCTCAATCGACTGGAAGAAGATTTTTGAGCACTCCAACGAGGCCGGCATCAAGCACTACTTCGTGGAGCAGGACTATCCGAAGGGAGACCCATTCGAAAACATCAAGGCCAGCTACGCCTACCTCGAAAAGCTGCGCTGGTAATCTGAGCAGGCCTATCTAATCAATGACTTCGCCCGACAGACCCAATGGTAGAGACGCGGCGTGCCGCGTCTCTTTTTGTTGTCGGGAAACGCCGTTTTCTAGGCGCCCAACTTAACTTCCGGAGACGCCTTCCCAACCACTACTTGACCCGCCTTCCAGCGCGAGGGATAATTTGCGCCGCTGTTGTACGGACGAATCGCGGCATCCCCCAGCCGGCCTCCCAGGAGTTCAACATGAGCGAAGAAATCAAGCGAATTGGCGACTACGAGATTCTCAACGAATTGGGTGTCGGCGGAATGGGTAAGGTGTACAAGGTCCGTAACGTGATCTCCGACCGCATCGAGGCCATGAAGATCCTGTTGCCCGATTTGGCCGGCCGCCAGGAACTCGCCGCTCGCTTTCTCCGCGAAATCAAGCTGCTGGCCAGCCTGAATCATCCCAACATCGCGCAACTGCGCACCGCCTTCACCAACGACAACCAATTGGTGATGATCATGGAGTACGTCGAAGGCGTTTCCATGGCCACCCGGTTGTCTGGTGCCTCGATTTCGGTCGCGGACGCGCTCAACTATATCGACCAGGTTCTCAGTGCGCTGAGCTACGCGCATCAACAAAACGTGATCCATCGCGACATCAAGCCCGGCAACATGATGTTGACTCCCCAGGAAGTCGTGAAGGTCATGGATTTTGGCATTGCCCGCTCGAGCACCGATCTCACTCTGACGCTGGCAGGCACCAGTCTTGGAACCATCAACTACATGTCGCCCGAGCAGGTAAAAGGCGAACCCACCGATCCGCGCTCCGATCTTTATTCCGTCGGCGTATGCCTCTATGAAATGGTAACCGGCAAGAAACCTTTCGAGGCGGGCAGCGATTATTCCATCATGACCGCGCACGTGAATGAAGCGCCCAGACCGCCCGTTGAGCTTCAACCCGGGCTTCCTCCCACACTCAATGAGATTATTCTGATCGCGATCGCCAAAGGCCCAGGGCGGCGTTTCCAAACCGCCACTGCGTTTCGCAATGCCCTGAATAATGTGCGTGGGGACGCTCCAACCATGGAAGTCGCCGCGCCTGCACTCCCCGCTCCTCCAGCAACACCAATCAGTAGTGTCATACCACCCGTCACTTCGGCAAGCCACGTCGCAACCTTCGCCGCTGCGCCGCCCAGCACGCGAGTCCCACCCGTTCCTAGTGCTCCTATGCCGCCTCCAACTTCCGCCGGTCATCGTGGTCTGTACATGACGCTGGGCGCCCTCGTCGTGCTCGCGGGTCTAGTCATCGCCGGAATCTATCTCCCCAAGAGGGGCAAGGCCGATGACCAGGCCCAGAAGACCGCACCCGCCCCAGCACCGGTTGAGCCCGCGCCAGTCGCAGAGACTCCTGTCCCGGACGCCGCACCGCCCGAGGCTCCCGTTGTTCTGGCCAAGGGAGGCGGCAAGATCCACCCGCACCAGGAGGGAGGCGACGGAGGCGCCGCTGCCGCTGCCAAACAACTGGAGCAGTTACGGGATGAGATCGATCATCTCGCGGCACGCGCGGCATCAGTGAACAGCGGCGTGGATCGTCTGAGGCAACAGCAAGAGACTGCAGGTTATGGCTTGCGCGGCGATATGGCCGAGCACCAGGAGAGCATGAAGATTAATCTTTCCCGTGCACAAGATGCCGCCGAACGTGGCGATGCCGCGAAGGCCAAGAAATATACGGACCGCACCACGGCTGACCTCGAGGCGCTGGAGAAATTCCTCGGCCGCTGACGTCACAGCCGATGCATGTAAAACGGAAGGCCCTCGACCTTTACCCAGGACGAATCCACGCGTAGCGCAGGACCGGGATCGGGTGCCAGGACCATCCGGGCGCCCGACTCGGCCATTCTGGAACAATCCCAGTTTTTTCCGGGGTGAGACGCCAGAACGCGGGTGTGTCCTCGCCCATGATTTCAGCGACGATCTTCACGCTAGTGAGTCGCGCCGCGTAGATTCCACTTCCTCCGACGATCGCGATCCGGTCTCCGGCATGAAGCCCCATCGCGTCGAGGCGATCAGAAAGAACGACACTAGTCATGGCGGAGTAGGGGCCGCCCTCGCGGACGGCACGCGTTGTTTCATCCACCAGCGAGATCAGCATCGCGCCAGAAACAGCCAGGAGCAAGTATCCGGAGAACCGGCCGAGGTGCGAGGGCACGCGGAAAGTACTGAAGAGAGTCAGCCAAAAAATTGCAACATAACCGCCGATGAAGCACGTTTCCACATGCACCAGCATGTACAGCCCCAGCTCGGGCGCAACACATCAACAGCAGGGGCCACATCTTTCCCAATTCCGCAATAGCATTTCTGCGCGCCACCATGAACAAAGCCAGCAATGCGGCCAATAAGCAGTTTTGCTGATGCAGGAGCAGTTCCGCATAAGAAAGAAGATGACCGATCACAACTCGAACTTGAGCTTTCAAGCTTAAGACGGGAACTCGGCCTTCTTCCCAATACGACGGATCGTACCAGGGCGGGAAAGTGCCTCCGATCGGTTTAGCAAACTCGTAAACCGGTGGGTCGGAAAGAAGTTTGCGCGTGGGATGCACCGCCGTGATTCCGAACTGCGGCTCGCCCTGCCAGTTTCGGG
>JBKPCG010000046.1:0-9163 GCA_046727255.1 Acidobacteriota bacterium
CCGTTTCCATCTGGGTCAAATAAGGGTCACGAACAGCTCCTATTGCACCGAAGTTGTGATCGTTGGGCAATTGGCCCATAGATCTTTCTCAGGTTTCCAGCCTTCCAGTTCCGCTTGCTGCTTCACAAATTCCACCAAACGTCGTTGAAGTTCCCTGTGGTGACGAAGATGAAAGTGAAATCTTTTGCGTACGAGAGAAATTGGACGGGGAAATACTATCGGCAAAGGCTGCTGCCGAGCATGCAGACGATGGATAAGCACATTGCGAGCATGTTAAGCGAAGGTTGGGAGATCATGACCGAAACCTCTCACTCTGGCAATAGCCGTGGGTTTCGACCTTTTGCGAAACGCGACACGATCACCGTTTCGTTTCGAAAAGCCGCCTGATTTTTGACACGGTAGAGGTCTGGGGTTCGTGTCCCCACGTGCCTATCATGTTACGGATCATCCGCTTCTTTGTTGTCAGATCTGCATTTTCCGGCATCGGCCCGCTCAGAGGCATCGATCAAATAGAATCCATCTCTCTTGAATTTCTTAAGCAACTCCTCTTTACACTGTCGAACGCGATTCGGGTCAAAATCCGGCTGTCGGTCGTCGCCGTGCTCAACGAAGCCGATATCGATTGGATAAAGCACCTTCATCATTTCGAGGAAGAGCGTATCTCCATTCGTCAGAGACGCGAAGTAGAAGTACCGACCAAATTTGAGCGCAGGGGGAGCCTCAGCTATGAATAACAACCGAATAGAGGTGGGACGATATTTCCTGCTGGCCTCCGCAAAGTGTCAGGCATATACGATTGTGTGACTTTTTAGACGCCGATGTCCGGTCGTCTAGGGTGCTAGTTCAACGATGGGAGACGGGCAACGGCCTTTCATCTGATCCAATTTTGTATGTTCGCCAAATACACACTGCGGTGGTGGGCCTCGTCATGAGCCGTAGCAATGAGACTATTGTGCGACGGGGACCTCTTCCTTCTCCGGAATCTCGCCCATCTCGTCGTAGTTATAGGCTTCCCAGCTCCGGTCGAGAGCACGTTCAGGATCTGGAATTCGGGCGGATATGAGTGATTAGCGCCGCGGCATTCCCATATAGCCCAGGATGAACTGGCGCTGATGCGCGTGCGGCTTGGATTTTGTCCGCCGCCTATCCATCCAGACAACAACCGCCATGATCAAAGTCCGCTCACTTGCCACTATTGAGCTCTAGCTTGCTTATTCTTTGGAAATCGTTCATCAAGTTCCAAGTTGAGCTCCAGGACATTGACTCTCGGTTCTCCGAGAACCCCCAACTGGCGGCCTTCGGTGTGTTTGGCTAACAAGGCATGCAATTGATCGACTGTTGTTCCGCGTTCTTTGGCAACGCGAGGCAGTTGGTACTCGGCCGCCGCGGGCGTGATATGGGGATCAAAGCCGGAAGCAGAGGTCGTCACAAGATCTATCGGCACTGATGTGCCAGGATTGTCGGCCTGGGCAACGTCGCCCTTCACGCGATCAATGAGCTTTGGGTTTGTCGGCCCGAAGTTCGATCCTGCTGAGTTTGCGGCGTCGTAGCCATTTCCCGCTGCCGATGGTCTGGAGTGAAAATAACTCGCTCCTGAGAAGCCTTGACCGATGATTCTGGAACCAACTGTCTTGCCACTCTTTTGAATCAGTTGTCCGTTCGCCTGCTTCGGAAATATAACCTGAGCGATACCGGTTACCACCAGGGGGTAGACAATTCCCAACAGAATGGTGGTTGCGACAGTCATCAACACAGCTGTAATCAGATTCTTCTTCATTGCAGACTCCTCTATGCAAGCCCCACGCGAGTGATGAGCATGTCGATCAATTTGATCCCGATGAAAGGAACGATGATTCCGCCTGCCCCGTAAATCCATAAATTGTTGCGAAGGAGCGCGGCGGCGGCCATCGGATGGTACTTCACACCGCGTAAAGCCAGGGGAATTAAGGCGATGATGATCAGCGCGTTGAAGATCACCGCGGACAAGATGGCGGACCCAGGTGTTTGCAGATGCATGATGTTCAACGCATTCAGTACCGGAAATGTTCCGGCAAACATCGCCGGGATAATCGCGAAATACTTCGCGACATCATTAGCGATAGAGAACGTCGTCAGTGAGCCGCGTGTCATTAGCAACTGCTTTCCAATTTCTACGATTTCAATGAGCTTCGTGGGATTGGAGTCCAGATCGACCATGTTTCCGGCTTCCTTGGCGGCCTGAGTACCTGTGTTCATGGCCACCCCAACGTCGGCCTGAGCGAGCGCCGGAGCATCGTTCGTGCCATCGCCTGTCATCGCAACCAGCTTGCCCTCGGCTTGCTCCTTTCTGATCAGGTCCATCTTGTCTTTTGGCGTCGCCTGGGCAAGGAAGTCATCGACGCCCGCTTCTCGCGCGATAGCCGCGGCCGTGAGGGGATTGTCGCCAGTAATCATCACTGTCCGGATGCCAATTGCCCTCAATTGATTGAACCTTTCCCTCATTCCCCCCTTGACGATGTCCTTCAACTCGATGACCCCGAGAGCGCCACGGCTCCTCTCGGCAACTACGAGAGGCGTTCCTCCTGAGCGTGCAATCTCCTCCACAGTGGCCTTCACCTCACTGGGGATTTTGCCTCCATTTTGCGACACGTACGCAGTGATCGCTTCCGCTGCCCCTTTGCGGATCTGAAATCCGTTAAGGTCGACGCCCGACATGCGCGTCTGCGCGGAGAAGGGTACAAATGTTGCATCGCGGGAGCCCAGTTCACGACCACGCAAACCATATTTTTCCTTGGCGAGGACCACAATAGAGCGGCCCTCGGGAGTTTCATCCGCGAGCGACGAGAGTTGGGCGGCATCTGCCAGTTCCTGCTCCGTCACGCCTGGAGCCGGCACAAAGCGAGAAGCCTGGCGATTTCCAAGAGTGATAGTTCCTGTCTTATCCAGCAGGAGCGTATTGACATCGCCCGCGGCCTCCACAGCTCGTCCTGACATCGCCAGCACATTATGCTGCACCAGGCGATCCATCCCAGCAATACCGATCGCGGAGAGCAATCCGCCAATCGTCGTGGGAATTAGACAGACGAGCAGGGACACCAGAACGAAGACTGTCTGTGGTGAGCCTGAGTAGATGGCGAAGGGTTGCAGCGTGACGACTGCAAGAAGAAAGATGATTGTCAACCCAGCCAGCAGAATGTTGAGTGCGATTTCGTTCGGTGTTTTCTGCCGCTCGGCGCCTTCGACGAGAGCGATCATGCGGTCAAGGAAGGTCTCGCCGGGATTGGCTGTGATTCTTACTTTAATTCGGTCGGACAGGACACGGGTGCCACCGGTCACGGCGGAGCGATCGCCTCCAGCTTCGCGAATGACCGGAGCAGATTCACCGGTTATTGCTGACTCGTCCACCGACGCTACGCCCTCGATAATCTCACCATCCGAGGGAATGAACTCACCGGCGGACACGAAGACCAGATCTCCTGTTTTGAGCTTTGAACTTGGCACTTGCTCCATCGCACCATCGTTCCCGACCAGGCGATTCGCTATGGTTTCCGAACGAGCCTTGCGGAGCGTGTCTGCCTGCGCTTTGCCGCGACCTTCCGCCATGGCCTCGGCGAAATTTGCGAACACAACCGTGAACCACAGCCACAACGTGATCTGAAGGTTGAATTTGAAGGCAGAGCCACCCTTGAAAAGCAGGGCGGTAGTGATCACGCTACCGATCTCGACCACGAACATGACGGGATTGCCCATCATCTTTCGAGGGTTCAGCTTGAGAAACGCATCCCAGACCGCACGCCGAACAATCTTCCATTCCCAAACGGCTTTCTTCCTGGGTTTCATCGGCGAGTGTCCGACTCGGACCATTGTTGGTTCCAAAATAGGCTTCATTTCCGGTGTGATTGCCATTGCAGAGTCCTCTAGAAAGTCTTGCCCGCCGCCATGAGCAGATGCTCAAGGATTGGGCCAAGGCTTAATGCTGGGAAAAATGTCAGTGCTCCCACGATAAGGATCACGCCAATCAAAAGTACTGTGAATAGAGGCGTGGTCACGGGGAACGTCCCCAAAGACGGCGGAACGTATTTCTTGCCTGCAAGATTGCCGGCGATTGCCAGCGCCGGAATGATCATCAGGAACCGGCCGACAAGCATCGTGATGGCGCCCGCTGTGTTGTACCATAGTGTGTTTGTCGTCAATCCAGCGAACGCTGAGCCGTTGTTACCGGCCTGCGACGTGAACGAATAGATTATCTCGCTCAGTCCGTGGGGACCTGGATTCAGGATGCTGGAAGTGCCAAACCCCGCGACTGCCGAAATCGCGGAGAATCCAAGGATGACGAGCGGGAACACGAGTACAACGAGCATCGCCATCTTTACGTCATACGCCTCAATCTTCTTACCCAGGTATTCCGGAGTGCGGCCCACCATCAGGCCGGCGATAAACACGGCGAGCACGATGTAGATGAGCATCCCGTACATGCCCGCGCCGACACCGCCGAAAACTACTTCGCTCAGCATGATGTTCGCGAGTGGAACTAACCCGCCGAGAGGAGTAAACGAGTCGTGCCACCCGTTGATTGCCCCACAGCTTGCATCGGTGGTCACGGTCGCCCAAAGGGCAGTGTTGGCGATCCCGAAGCGGACCTCTTTGCCTTCCATGTTGCCGCCCGATTGTAAGGCGCTGACTCTTTGATCAGTTCCGGCTAGCAGAGGATTGCCGCGAGCTTCCGCCCAGTAAGCGACGGTCACGCCCGCAAAGAATAGAATGGCCATTGCGGCCCACACAGCCCAGCCGTGGCGCTGCGAACCGGTCATGCTTCCCAATGTGTAGGTGAGTCCACTGCCGATGGCGAAAATCGAAACCAGTTCAATCAGGTTGGACAGTGGGGTCGGGTTCTCAAACGGGTGCGCACTATTCGCGTTGAAGAAGCCGCCGCCGTTGGTTCCCAGTTCCTTAATGATCTCCTGCGAAGCGACCGGGCCTTGCGCAATTGTTTGGTCGGTCACCGTGTCCATTACCGGCTTGCCTTGCGCGTCGACCATTGGTTTGCCATCAGATCCGATTTTCTGGACTTGCATGGGCTCAACCAGTTTCACCGTGTCGTAAGGTTTTAAGTTCTGGATTACACCCTGCGAGACGAGTACGAGAGCCCCGACGATGCAAACCGGCAAGAGGACCCACAGGTTACAGCGAACAAGATCAACCCAAAAATTCCCGATAGTCTGCATTTGTCGTCGGGCGACGCCGCGGATGAAGGCGATTGCCAGCACAATTCCCACAGCAGCAGACATGAAGTTGTGATAGGCAAGGCCGGCCATTTGCGTGAAATAGCTCATCGTGGTCTCGCCCGAGTAGTTCTGCCAGTTAGTGTTCGTAGTGAAGGAAGCTGCGGTGTTGAACGCCAGCGCGGAGGTATTCACCGCCCCGAGCTTTTGCGGATTGAAGGGTAGATAACCCTGCAGGCGCTCCATCAGATACAACACGATCATCGAGACCAGGCTGAACAGGAGCATCGAAATCGCGTATTCCGTCCACCGCATCTCGTGATCCTCATCGACTCCGGTAACGCGGTATAGAATGCGCTCAATCGGCCGCAAGACCGGGTCCATAAAGGTCCGCTCGCGATTGAACACGCGGGTCATGAAGATACCTACAGGCTTCGTGACCAGCAGGACGAGCGCAAAGAACAGGAAAATTTGGAACCACCCATTCGCCGTCATATCAGAATTTCTCCGGACGCAGGAGTGCGTAGACCAGGTACACCGCAGTCAGCACGCTGATCACGAGCATGATCACCGATTCCAGGCTCATATCCTTCTCCTCACTTCACACGCTCACAAAAGTGCACATACGCAATCGACAAGACAAAAAAAGCGATCGTTACCAATAGAAATCCAATATCCGCCATAGTTCCTCCACACGAATGCTTAGCTTGCTACGGGTGAAAACTGGAGTCGAACGTCAAGATCACTCCGAGGATCAAGAGAGGTTGCGTTGGCGTGAGACCAGGAACTCCCGGGCGCACGTCGCCGTCATCAAAAAATCCGCCACCTGGTCCGCGCGAATCGTCCCAGCGGTGTTCAAGCCGTACGATGGCATTGGCTTGCCGATAGGGAATTCGGTATTCGAGCGTGCTAGTCACAGCTTTGACGGTCTGCGAGAACCCGGTCCAGCGGCCATTACGGTCCCAAGCGACCTCTGGCCGTACGGTCGCGCTCCACTGCTTGTTGAATATCCAATGCATCGGCAATTGCGCTGACATCCACAACGCGCGCGGATTTCCAGGTGTAGCAACCTTTTCCTCTGAAACCTGATACTCGAACGCAACCGTGGCCGGATCGCGCTTCCATTCCGCAATACTGTCGGACAGGAACCGCCAATACTGGAGTGAGGTGTCCGATTGATGAGGCCCATAGAGCACCGTCTGTTTCACCGTCACGTGCTCGCTTGCCTTGTAAGTAAGTTGCGCCCCGGAGCTCGGAACATTGTTGGCGTGCGCCAAGTGCCAATACCCGCTGATCACGAATACGGTCCCGCTCAGCTTTGTGGTAAGAGGATATTGAGCGTTAACACCCAACATTAAATACGGCGTAAAATCGGCGCCCCAGGGCCGTGTGTAATTGAAATTGTCCTTGGCATACAGTGAGTCATAACCGACAAAGCTGCTGAAAATCCCACCTTGAATAGTCAGCCCTTTGCCGACGGGTGCTAGATAGGAAATATCAATTGGGCCAAGGTGCCGCAGCCATTTGGAACCATCAAGGTTCGGGGCAGTGGCAGAAAATCCGAAAACCTCCGAATCTTTGCCTGTCTGGAATGTGAGCTCCATTCCCCAGCGCGAGCTTTCGGTCGCTCCTTTTCTCACGTACAGAACCGCCATATTCAAATCCGGTTCGTCAACGTGGAAGGTGGTACCCCGGCTGCGAAACAGATGATTCGCGGGGTGGTTAAAGTCGTATAGATATGCGGCGTCAATGAAGCCGCCGTATTGCCAGAGCTGTGTCGCCGGCGCTGCTCGGTCGGTGGTTGGACTCTCGCCAGCGGCAACCTGTCCTATCGCGAATCTGTTAGCAAGCATCACCGCAACCATGACAAGCAACCGTAGGTTCCGTCGGCCCATCCTGACCTGCTTCACGTCGCCTCTTTGCCACTCTTTGCGAGACGACTCGTATGAGCCTATCGCTCACAGTGGAGGATGTCAGTCGATGGACATTCATTTTTACGAACTTTTTATAACTTTCTGTCTTCCCACCTAGAACTTGACCAGAATGGCCAAGTTCAGCCGGTTCTCGTCTCTGCGAAGATCCGGCGTAAAGCCCGAGACGAACGATCCCGGCGAACCAGTGTTGCCACCCGGAGGAGTGATTCCGTTCTTCCCAGAAAAATAAGGGACACTCGCGGCCCGATGGTCAAACTCCCAGCGGAAAGTGATGTATTGGCTGGGCATGTAATCGAAGGTTGCCGATGAGTCCCAAGCTTTGTAGGGATCGCCGGGATTCTCCGTAAAATAGGGTGTCCCTGAAGTCGCGGTCGCGCCATTGATCGGAGGCAGCAACACCAGATAGCGACCGGGATTGTTAATCTTTCCACCACCAAGCGTGAAGCCGTAAAGATCTTTGTGAAACCAGAAGCGGTTGTAAATCATGAAGCCCAGAAAGTCCTGCTTGGGCCACACGACGCGCTGGCCCGCAACAACGTGCACGGAATTGCCGGCACAGCTCACGCCACCGCCATGTTCACATCCCATATCGCCGGTAAGTGAGAAGGCGGCCTTATCAAGAAATTTCGACGGATTGTCGTAGTACTTGTATTCAATGCTGTCGTCGGTGTGATATCGGACCCGGCCTGGAGCTCCCAGCGCATCTTCACCTAAAGCGTATTGATTTCCGAGTATCGACCAGCGTCCGTTCGGCCGCCACAGGATCTGCGCTCCAATTCCGGGCCGGTTGTTGAATCGCCCGTAGGATTGCCACCCATTGATGAACCACGGCTCGATTTTCAGGTGTTCGGTGGGAAAGATCTGCACTCGTACACCGTTGAAGAACCACGGTGTGTTGGACGAAACATACGACGGCTGATAGGCCCAGTTATCAAAGTTGTAGTAGCTGAAGAGGCCAATGTACGACATGAAAATTCCCGCATCGACGTTAATCCCATGCAACGCGTTAAAGTGATATCCGCCGTAGGCCTCGGAAACGTAGCGATAGGCGTCAGCAAGATTCCATTGGCCACGCGCCGGGCTGGCGTCATTGCGCGGCGTGGTCTGTGACTACAGGCCGAATTGCGTCATCAGCCGGGCGCGCACGTTGTCATAGTGAAAGTCGCCTCCGACGCCAAGCTGCGTCACGTGGACTTCGCTGGATCGAAAGACCTCGCTCGACCCGCCAATCGTATCGTCGGATGGATGGTTGAAATCGACGATATAGTCGACATCCGCTCGGATTTCAGGCGTAAAGAATTTGGAATCGAAGGCAGGCTCTTTCGTCCGCGGATTGCCGTTCAACCAGGTGTAATCGGCGAACGCAAACGGCTCGGCAGGTCGCTTCTTCGTGGGCTGTGTGGACGCAGGCAGCAAGGCCTCCCCTTCCGTGGGCGCGACCATCACTGCGGGAGCAACCGGAGCAATCGACACCGGTACTTTTGCAGTGTGAATCGCTGTGATGGGCTGCTCTGCAGCCTGGTACTGTCTCAGCTCCGCTTCCAGTTGCGCAATGCGCTTCTTCATGGCGTCGAGCTCTTTCGCGATAGCCGCCGGTATCTGCTGATCGGGGACGTTAGCTTGCTGATTGTTGGATTCGCCCTGCGTTTCCGTGGGTGAGTTCTGTCCAAGAGCGCGCATCGGACTTACGGCAAGACAACCAATGACAACGGTTGAACTCAGTGTGCCTGCTAAAAAGTTCCTTACCAGTTTTGGTGTCTTCAACTAGATCTCGCTTTCCCCAAGGTTAGATCGACCCGACCTCACTCTTGGTCAGGGGTGCGCGCGCTTGCTAATTCTTGTAACAGCGCACTTTGTTGCCCCCATTTAGTGCCACCTCTTGTCTAACAGGCTGCTGAAAAAGTACTCCTAATCCACAGCCGACTATGGTACGAGAAGGCATGCGCGGAGAAGATCAGCAGCAAAATCACATGTTCAGTTACTTGTCTCCCGAGATGCGCGTTCGCAAGGATCACCCCCTGCGCGCGA
>JBKPCG010000047.1:0-9809 GCA_046727255.1 Acidobacteriota bacterium
ACGGAATCAATACACGCACGTCAAATCCTCCGGATCGAATCGAGCAGCATTCCGAGAAAGCGCTACTCAGAGCTTCTTGAATGGAAGAATTGGACTAGATCCGGAGAGGAGTTGCGCTTGGCGGGTCGCCAGAAGAAACGGTGAGTTGCCCCAAGCCGCCGGTTACCAGCGACGCGATTGGAGAGTCGATGAGAAGCTCAGTCCGTACGGCATGAAGGATCAGTGCGGGCGTATCGGATGTCTGGGAAACGGCAATGTTATGGCCGGTTAGGCAGCATTGATAGCTTGTGGAGTGCCGCGCCGGCGCTTTGCTGCCGTGCTCGTGGCAGCCAGCGGGGCGTTCCTGCGGCTGCGCATGTAACAACAGCGACTGCGGCGTCAGAAAGCTGGCGCCCATGGCCGTTATCACGAGAAACACAACAAGTTTAACGAAATGCTCCATCAGCAACCAATTAGATGCCCGAGACGGACTCAGGGGTATCCGGCTCCGCGTGCGAGCATCTGCAGCTAGGAACCTGTGATCTTCATCCGCAACTCTTCCGGCAGCTTTTCGCGGATTTCGGCAGGCAGGCGATCATGGACTCGGCGGGCACCGAGCCTCGCCACATCCACAACAACCATAGGGGCAGGGGTTGCCACTGCCACAATCAGCCAGATGAGCGCAGACAACGCGAAGCCCGCCAGGGCCGTCACTTCCAGCCAGAAGGCGTGCCGCGGGCCAAAGTGGCGGATGACGCCGAAAGCCAGCAAGAACACTGCCGCTGAAACCGAGGCCAGCACGATCAGGGAGATGTCAATGATGCGATGGAGTTGCTGGCGGCTGCGGCAGTACTGGCAATCGGAGAAGTGCCCTTCGTAGTCGCCGCGCATTTCCGCAGCCAGGCCGGAGATGTCATACCGCCATCCGGCTAGAATTTTCCCTACGATAGGTTCAACGCACTGACTCATAATTGCTACAGGCGGATGGGTTCGAGAACATCCGACTGGCTAGCCAGCAAGACGCGGTTTTGCCACAATCCCTGACGCTCCTGCAGGGCATGTTCGGCCGCTGCGCGGGCGATCTCAGGATGGTTATTCTGCTCTGATAAGTGCGCCAATACGACGTATGCTGCCCCTCCATCATAGTCGCTGGAGAAGAATTCCGCGAGAGCGTCATTGGACAGGTGGCCGACCCGGCTCATCACACGCTGTTTCACGGACCATGGGTATGGCCCCGTCCGAAGCTTCTCGAGATCGTGATTGGATTCGATTACCAGAATGTCGCATCCACGCAGGTGATCGCGCACGCTCACCGGCATGTAGCCGAGGTCGGTGGCAAACCCTATCTTTACTCCTTCCGCGCGAAACGTGAATCCCACCGGGTCGGCGGCATCGTGCGGAATGGTAAAAGGTCTGATCTCGATATCGCCGATGTGGAAGCCCGATCCAGAAGCGAAGCGTTCCAGCTTGGGTAGTTCCGGAACCTTGCCTTCTTCGTCGCGCACTGCCCGGCCCCATTCGCGGTGAGTCGGTTCGGTCAAGAAAACAGGCACATTCAGTTTGGCCGCCAGCCGCTGCAGACCAGCAACGTGGTCGGAGTGTTCGTGCGTGATCAGGATGGCAGAAAGCTGCTCGGGTCTTTCACCCAAGGCGCGCAGCCGCTTGAAAGTCTCCCGGCAGGAAAGGCCCGCATCAATCAGGATGCGCGTGGTGCTGCTCGCGACCAGGGCGCAGTTGGCACGGCTGCCGCTGGCCAGCAACGAGAGGGACACTGCCATATGTTGGCAGCTTACCCTCAATGCCTGTGGAAGCGGGAGTACTTTTTGAGTTCTCCGCGACCGTTTAGGCCACGCCCTACTTGTTAGCGAGGAGGTTGTCCACAACACCGCGTCCGAAAGCGCCGCCGTAGGCGCCCGCGATTCCCGGCAGGAAGGCAAGAAACGACTCGTAGATCTGGGCGCGCTCCGGTTTCTGCGCCAGGATCGAGTAGGCAAGCCACTCTATGATCGGCACGAAGATGCCGACCAGCACCACCCAGCGCCAGGGTTTGCGGGGCCGCACAAAACCCAGCCCCATGCAGGACGCCAGCACAATCATGGCGGTAAACAGCAAGTCGCCTACCTTGATGTCGATCCATCCTGCCATGACTCCGAAGGCAGCTGCCAGCAAATACTGCAAGGAGTCGCCGCTGGAGTGTCCTTCAGGAAGAATCCCGCCCCAGGCCGTGGTCATATCCTGATTTTACGAGTATGAATAAAAACCTCGCCCGCTCTTCCGTCCCAGCCAGCCTGCGTCCACCATCTTGATCAGCAGCGGGCAGGGACGATATTTGGGATCGCCCAATCCATCCTGCAGGACACGCATGATATCCAAACAAACGTCGAGGCCAATGAAATCGGCCAGCGTCAACGGCCCCATCGGATGCGCCATGCCAAGTTTGAAGACTTCGTCGACTGCCTGCGGGGTCGCGACGCCTTCCATCACCGCATACATCGCTTCGTTGAGCAGGGGCATGAGCACACGATTGGAGACAAAGCCCGGAGCATCGTTCACTTCCACGGGGGTCTTCTCCAGCTTCACCGCCAGATCGCGAACGGTTTCGAAGGTTGCCTGCGAGGTCGCCAGTCCGCGAATCACTTCGACCAGCTTCATCACCGGCACTGGATTGAAGAAGTGCATCCCCATCACTTTGTCGGGGCGCTTGGTCAGCGCGGCGATTTTTGTGATGGAAATGGATGACGTATTCGATGCCAGGATCACTTCCGGCTTCATCAGGCGATCCAGGTCACGAAAGATCTGGGCCTTGATTTCGAATTTCTCGGTCGCGGCTTCGACGACAAGGTGGCACTCGGCAAGCTTAGCCCGGTCAACGACCGGTGTAATGCGGCCCAGGGCAGCCGCTTTGTCCGCTGCAGTGATTTTGTTCTTGGCCACTTCTCGATCGAGATTCTTGCCGATCGTGTCCAGGCCGCGATCCAGAAACCGCTGCTCGACATCGCACAGCACGACGTCATAACCGCTCCGCGCGAATACGTGGGCAATCCCGTTGCCCATGGTTCCGGCGCCGATCACTCCTACGCGCTGAATTGGCATCATTGTCTCGCTTGATGGCAGTGAATCAAAAAGTTTAGCAGAGCAGAGTCGCGGAGTGACGTTTGGCCCGCGTTGCGTCGGTATAAACGATAGTGCCATCCAAATGGAGTTGCTTTGGACGCTCCCGAGTTTCCCTCGGCAAGTTTCCCGTCACCTTTCATAGCGAGATCGGCCAAACAGCGCGGCAATCGCCAGATAGTTTGACCAAAGTCGCACTCCCAACAAAACTAATTCCTAACCCTCTTACAGCATTTTCGGAGCATCACCGCATCCCATTTAGCAAGAGGCCGAACGCCAGTGAACAATCTGTAAGGCGACCCGGCAGGAGGGGCTCTATGTGGCGAACGATGAGGACGGCAGCCTGTGCAGTGGCTGTAACGCTGGTGATGAGCGGCGTCTCGCTGGCGCAGTATGACCGCGACGATTACGACGGCTACGACCGTCAGGGCAACACGGATCAGGCGCGGCAGTACGGATACCAGAACGGGTACAACGACGGCGTAAGTAAGGGCCGACACGAGGGCCGTGAGCGCGATCCGTACGACTACCAGACTCCGGACTGGCGCCAAGCCAGCCGCGGCTACCAGCGTTGGATGGGACCAATCGGCTGGTATCAGCGCGGATACCAGGAGGGCTATAGCAATGGCTTCCGTTCCGGATATCAGAGCATCGTGGGCCGGCGGGGTTACTGGAATGGCGGCTATGACGGCTGGCGGTTTGGCGGTTCGCGGGGCTACGATCCGTACCGAACTGGCTATGAAGGTAACGTTGCCTACCAGTTCGGGTATCAAGATGGAGTCGCCGTAGCGCGTGCTGACATCCAGAATGGAAAGCGCTACAACTCGAAGCCGCGCGGCCGGTTCGATGATTGTGATCACGGCTATCGCCGCGAGTACGGCAGCAAGAATGAATACAAAGCCGAATACGCCAGCGCCTACCGCGATGGCTACGACTCGGTGATGGGATACCGCTACTAGATCTGCTCCTAAAAGAAAATGGCCGCTAGAACTGGGCGGCCATTTCCTTTGATATGGAGAAAAAGCTATCTCTCGGTCGCCACTTTCAGGCGCGTCTCCGCCCGCCGCAGATCGTCCTGGGCGCGATCGTAATCAAGTTCTGGATCATTGCTCTTCAAGAGCTGCTCGGCGCGCTCTTTCGCCTGCTGCGCTCGCGCTACGTCGATTTCGTCGGGACGCTCGACGGTTTCGGCAAGGATCGTGACTCTATCCTGGAGAACCTCTGCAAACCCCCATGCCACGGAAAGTGTCTTGGTCGTGCTGCCAGCTCTGTAAGTAATGATACCCACTCCCAATTCGGTAATCAGCGGAGCATGTCCTGGCAGGATGCCCAGATATCCCTCCAAACCTGGAATCTGTGCCTCTTGCGCGGCTTCTTTCACCACCAGCTTTTCCGGGGTGACGATTTCGAGTTGGAAAGTGTCAGGCATTCAGCACTTAGCACTTAGCACTTAGTTATTAGTCGCTCGCATCAGGGTCACACTGCCCTCCTCACCGAGGATCGTGTGGCTAAATGCTAAGTGCTGGTCCCTACGCTGCCGCTCCCTTCATCTTTTCAGCGGCTTCCAGTACTTCGTCAATCGTTCCTCGCATGTAAAAAGCCTGCTCTGGGATATCGTCATACTTGCCTTCGACGATCTCGCGGAAACCCTTCACCGTGTCGGCAACCTTCACGTATTTTCCTGGCGTGCCGGTGAACTGCTCAGCGACGTGGAACGGCTGCGAGAGGAACTTCTGAATCTTGCGGGCGCGGGCTACCGTGACTTTCTGGTCTTCGCTCAGTTCGTCAATGCCCAGGATGGCAATGATATCCTGCAGATCCTTGTAGGTTTGCAGGGTCTTTTTCACCATTTGCGCGACATCGTAGTGCTCCTGGCCCACAATGCGCGGATCGAGAATCCGTGAGGTCGAGGCGAGCGGGTCTACGGCCGGATAAATTCCAATTTCCGTGAGCGCGCGAGAGAGCACCGTTGTGGCGTCCAGGTGAGCGAACGTGGTTGCCGGCGCGGGATCCGTCAGGTCGTCGGCGGGCACGTAGATCGCCTGCACCGAAGTGACCGATCCCTGTTTGGTCGAAGTGATGCGCTCCTGCAGTTCGCCCATCTCGGTCGCCAGGTTGGGCTGGTAACCGACGGCCGAAGGCATGCGGCCCAGCAGCGCCGAGACTTCCGAGCCTGCCTGCGTAAAGCGAAAGATGTTGTCAATGAAGAGCAGCGTGTCGGCGCCTTCCTCATCGCGGAAGTATTCGGCGACCGTCAGTCCGGTCAGCGCCACCCGCAGGCGTGCTCCGGGAGGCTCCGTCATCTGGCCGTAGATCAGCGCGGCTTTCGATTCTTCGGGCTTGCCCGGCTTGATGACTCCGGATTCGGTCATTTCCAGCCAGAGGTCGTTGCCTTCGCGGGTGCGTTCCCCGACCCCGGCAAACACCGAGAATCCGCCGTGCTGCTTGGCGACGTTATTGATCAGTTCCATGATGACGACGGTCTTGCCCACGCCCGCTCCGCCGAACAGGCCAATCTTTCCGCCCTTCAGGAAGGGTTGGATCAGGTCAACGACTTTCACGCCGGTCTCGAACATTTCGGCGGTTGTAGCCTGCTCGTCAAAGCGTGGCGCCAGGCGGTGAATCGGCATCGTTTTGGTATGCGCGATTGGCCCGAGCTGATCGACCGGCTCGCCGATGACATTCATCACGCGGCCGAGCGTCCCAGGTCCAACCGGAACAGAGATTGGCCCACCCTGATCGATGGTCTTCATCCCGCGAACCATGCCGTCGGTGGCGGACATGGCGATGCAGCGCACCCGGCCTTCGCCGAGGTGCTGTTGCACTTCGAGAACGACGTTGATGGACGCGGGGACCGTGAAGCCGTCGCTGACCACGCGCAGCGCCTGGTAGATAGGAGGCATCGCCGCCTCGGTAAACTGCACGTCCACAGCGGGACCTGTAATTTGTATAACACGTCCGACATTTTCCGGCATAAGACCTCAAGAACCTAGCTGTTAGCTCTTAGCTGTTAGCTCTTAGCGTGAACCTACGTCGAAAGTGATTGGCTAAGAGCCAACAGCCAACAGCTAAAGGGCTTCTTACTGCGCTGCCGCGCCGCTCACGATCTCGATGATTTCCTTCGTGATCTTGGCCTGGCGGGCGCGGTTCATGACCAGCGTCAGCGAATCAATCATGTCCGACGCATTGTTGGTAGCCGAATCCATGGCGGTCATGCGGGCAGCGTGCTCGGCCGCGACCGACTCCAGTAGCGCATGGAAAATCTCGACGCCAATATACTTCGGCAGAATCTCGCGGAACAGCTGGGCCGGTGGCTGCTCATAGATGTAATCGACCGGCAGGGTGCCGAACTTCGCGGCCGCTTCGTCGATGGCGCTGGTGTCCGCTGGGCGAATGCCGACCCCGGCTTCCTTCGCGGCCTCCAATCGCCGCTTGCGTTCTTCCTCCGCCGCCTCTTCGACCAAGCGCACATCTTTTACGCCGATTTCCTTGATGGGCAGTATTTGTTGCGCAATCAGGCGCTGTGCAATCACGGACTTGAACTCGTTGTAAAGCACGTAAACTCCGTCAATCTCGCCGCGCGAGAAGCGCTCGACTACGGTCTTCCCGAGTTCTGAAGGAAAGGCGAATTCCACTTTTCCGAGCACGCCCACATGCTCACCTACAATCTGCACTCGACCGGCGCGGCTCTCGGGTTTTTCGCCTGCCGCTCGCTCCGGCGCAATCGGGAAACGCCGCCGCAGAAAATCGCGGCCTTTACGGCCAATGCACTCGATGTCGATATTCTTGTCGGCGTTCGATTCGATGAACCTGCTGGCAATCTTGAGAATATTCGTGTTGAACGCCCCGGCCAGACCCTTGTCTCCAGTAATCACGATCACCAGGATGTTTTTCTCAGGACGCTCGGCCAGCAATGGATGCAACAGCTCGCCCGTCACAGGATGATAAACATCGACCCGTGAAACCAACGACTTCAGAACATTCGTCAGCATCTGCGAATACGGGCGTGCCGCCAGCGCGTGCTCCTGCGCGCGACGGAGTTTCGCCGCCGAGACCGTCTTCATGGCCTTGGTGATCTGCCGCGTGTTCACCACGCTGCGGATCCTGCGCCGAATGTCGAGAACGTTAGGCATGAATGAGTTCTCAGTTCCCTGTTCTCAGTTCCCAGTAAAATCTCCTCGTGCTCAGTCCTTACTGAAGACTGAGAACCAGGAACTGAGAAGTACTACTTCGCTGCAGCCTGCCGTGCGTCGACAAATTGTTGTTTCGCTTCTTTGATCACTCGCGACAAGTCCGTCTTTAACGCGTCATCGAGAATCTTCTTCTCCATGATCGTGTTCAGCAACCCGGGATGGGTCGTGTCCACATACTTGTAAAGATCTCTCTCAAAGTCGCGCACCTGCTCAACCGGCATGTCGTCGAGCGCGCCGCTGGTTCCGGCAAAGATGATGAGAATCTGCTTGGAGAACGGCAAGGGCGCGAATTGGTCCTGCTTCAGAATTTCCACCAGACGCTTGCCGCGGTTGAGCTGCGCCTGTGTGGCCTTGTCCAGATCGCTGCCGAATTGTGCGAAAGCCGCCAGTTCGCGGTACTGCGCGAGTTCGAGTTTCAGAGTTCCGGCAACCTGCCGCATGGCTTTGATCTGTGCGCTGCCGCCGACACGGCTCACGGAGAGTCCGACGTTTACCGCCGGACGCACGCCCTGGTTGAACAGGTCGGTTTCGAGATAAATCTGGCCGTCGGTGATCGAAATGACGTTGGTCGGAATGTAAGCTGAAACGTCGCCTGCCTGCGTCTCGATGACCGGTAACGCGGTCAGTGAACCGCCGCCGTTCTTGTCGCTGAGCTTGGCGGCGCGTTCCAACAGGCGTGAGTGAAGATAGAAAACGTCTCCGGGATACGCTTCGCGTCCTGGCGGACGCCGCAGCAGCAGCGAAATTTCGCGGTACGACGCAGCGTGCTTCGAAAGGTCGTCGTAAATGCAAAGTGCATGCCGTTTGGTATCGCGAAAATACTCACCCATCGCGCAGGCAGCGTAGGGTGAAATGTACTGCATGGGCGCGGGCTCGGATGCCGAAGCGGCGACCACGATCGTGTATTCCATCGCGCCGGCGTCTTCGAGAATTTTCACGACCTGCGCGATCGACGATCGCTTCTGCCCGATCGCGTTGTAGATGCAGATCAGGTTGTTGCCCTTGCTGTTAATGATGGTGTCGAGCGCGACGGCGGTCTTGCCGGTCTGGCGATCACCGATGATCAGTTCGCGCTGTCCCCGACCGATCGGGATCATCGAGTCGATGGCCTTGAGTCCGGTGGCCATCGGCTCGCGCACTGGCTGCCGGTCGATCACACCCGGCGCAATCCTCTCGAGCGCGATGAATTTGTCGGTCGAGATCGGACCCTTGTCGTCAATCGGCTGGCCGAGGGAATTCACTACGCGACCGATCAGGGCATCGCCTACCGGCACGCTCATGATGCGGCCGGTGCGCTTCACTTCGTCGCCTTCTTTAATCTCGGTGTACTCGCCGAGCAGCACCACGCCGACCTGGTCTTCTTCCAAATTCATGGCGATCCCGGCGATTCCATGGGGAAAGGAGAGCAGTTCGCCGGCCATGACCTTGTCGAGGCCATACACGCGGGCAATTCCGTCGCCCAGCGAAATGACCGTGCCAACTTCGTCGACCGCGATCTTCGACTCGTAGTTTTCGATCTGCTCACGGATTAACTGCGATATTTCGTCTGCTTTGAGTTGCGCCATATATTAAGAGTCAGCTTCGAGCTCCGGGCTTCGAGCTGCGAGCAACCTCATTTACGAGGGCTCGAAGCTCGTAGCTCGCGGCTCGCAGCTACCTTCCCACTAGCTGCTCCCGCAGCCTTTCCAGTTGTTCACTCACTGAGCCGTCATAGATCGTGCTGCCAACCTTCACGAGCGCACCTCCCAGCAGCGAAGAATCTTGGCGGTACCGGGCGTGGACCTTCTTCCCAGTCAACTTAGCAACCTCGGCTTCCAGCAGTTTTCTTTCGGACTCGCTGAGTTCGCGGGCGCTGATAACTTCCGCATCCGCAATGCCCAAGCGGTCGTTCATTTCCTGTTCCAGCTGTTTAAGGATGTCCGCCAGCAGCGGCAGTCGCCGATGATCGATTACGACCGCGATGAAGTTTCGAAGCTGCCGGGTCATACCCAACCGCTGCGCGATCGCATCCAGCACTGCGCGCTTGCGGTCGCCGGGGATGGATGGGTTCTCCATCACACGCCGCAACGGGACGCTTTCCCGAAGCAACGCTTCGGCTGCGTGCAATTCCGCCAGCATGGCCGCGGGATCAAGCTTGCGACTTACCACCACATCAGCGAAAGCGCGGGCGTAGTCACCGACCACGGAAGCCATGGCTACTGACGGTCCTTTCCGCCGCTTCCGGACGACAGTTTTCCAGCAAAATTACGCACCAACGCCTGGTCGGTCGTGGAGTCAACCTGAATCTGTTTTCGTGCGAGCGCCACGGCGAGATCGGCAGTATGCTGTATCAATTCCCGACGGGCTTGCTTGGCTGCGGCCGCAATTTCCTGCTCCGCCGCCTGTACCACTTTGCGAATGTCTTCTCCGGCTGCTTGCTTGATCCGCACTTCTTCAGCTTCCGCTTCCTTCTCCGACTGGGCCTGCATCGACGCGATTTCAGTATCCAGCTTGCTCAGTCGCGCCTCGATTTCGGCCAGTCGCCGA